>NZ_JBJHAB010000009.1:0-197306 GCF_054050815.1 Blastococcus sp. SYSU DS0552 | reverse complement strand
CCCCCCCCCCCCCCCCCCCCCCCCCCCCCCCCCCCCCCCCCCCCCCCCCCCCCCCCCCCCCCCCCCCCCCCCCCCCCCCCCCCCCCCCCCCCCCCCCCCCCCCCGCGACGGCCAGGTCGTGGGCATGGCCCTGTGGTTCCTCAACTTCTCCACCTGGCGCGGCACCCACGGCATCTACCTCGAGGACCTCTACGTCCAGCCGCGGCACCGGGGCACGGGCCTGGGCAAGGAGCTGCTCCGCACGCTCGCCGCGGTCTGCGTCGAGCGCGGCTACTCCCGGCTGGAGTGGTCGGTGCTGGACTGGAACACCCCGTCGATCGAGTTCTACCGGGCGGCCGGCGCCGTCCCCATGGACGAGTGGACCGTGTTCCGCCTGACCGACGACGCGCTCGCGTCGTTCGCCTCCGACGACCGAACCTGACCGCGCGGCGCTAGCGTTCGACCCGTGACCACCGAGCGCGGACCGATCGAGTGCTGGCTGACGGACATGGACGGGGTCCTCGTCCACGAGGGGAACGCCCTGCCGGGTGCCAAGGAGTTCCTCGACCGGCTGGTCGAGCGACGGCGCCGGTTCCTGGTCCTGACCAACAACTCCATCTTCACGCCCCGCGACCTCGCGGCCCGGCTCAGCCGGACCGGCCTGCTCGTACCCGAGGAGGCGATCTGGACCTCGGCACTCGCGACCGCCGACTTCCTCGCCACCCAGCTGCCCGGCGGCTCGGCGTACGTCATCGGCGAGGCGGGGCTGACCACCGCGCTGCACGAGGTCGGGTACGTCATGACCGACACCGATCCGGACTACGTCGTCCTCGGGGAGACGCGCACGTACTCGTTCGAGGCGATCACGCGGGCGATCCGGCTGGTGGAGGGCGGCGCCCGGTTCATCGCGACCAACCCGGACGTGACCGGCCCCTCGCCGGAGGGTCCGCTGCCGGCCACCGGCTCGGTGGCCGCGATGATTACCGCGGCGACCGGCGCCAAGCCGTACTTCGTCGGCAAGCCCAACCCGATGATGTTCCGCAGCGCGATGAACCGGATCGAGGCGCACTCGGAGTCGACGATCATGGTCGGCGACCGCATGGACACCGACGTCGTCGCCGGTATCGAGGCGGGCCTGGAGACGGTGCTGGTCCTCTCCGGGTCCACCTCCGCGAGCGAGGTGAGCCGCTTCCCGTTCCGGCCCAGCCGGGTCCTCGACTCCATCGCCGACGTGATCGACCTGGTCTGAAGAAGGACCCCGTCGCCCAACCCCCTACCGGCCCCCTTCAGAGGCCCGGCCCCGAGCGTGACAGGGGCGGGGGGAAGGACGTCCTCGTTCAGCGGCCGTCGTACGCCAGCCGCGAGTCGGGCGCGGCCAGCAGGTAGAGCACCGCGCCCACCAGCGCCAGGATCGGCAGGCCGATCAGCGGCTGCTGCGCGGAGAAGGCGAACGTGAAGCCGGTCAGCCCCAGGAACAGCTGCATCGCCACCACCGGCGCCCGGGCCCAGCCGGCGACCCGCCACAGCCCTCGCGCGGCGGCCCCGAGCACGCCGGCGGCCAGCGCGGCCAGCACCACCTCGGCGAGCGCGCGGGGCACGCTCTGCGGGGCGCCGGTCAACGTGAGGTAGAGCAGCACCAGCGCGCCCACCGCGAACGCCACGGCCTCCAGAGCCACCGCCAGGGCCGCCCGGCGCAGTGACGGCGGCGCCTCCGTCGCCGGCCCGGCGGGGCGCGGCGCCGGCTGCGCGGCGGTGGCGCCGAACAGCCGGTCGGCGAGGCGACGGGGCGGCGGGGTGGGCGCTCCGCGGTCCTCGGTCACGACGGCGAGATTACGCCCGGGCTGCGGTCGCCCACCGGACGTCCTGCTGGTCCACGCCGGGCCGCTGGATAGCCTGGCGGCATGCGCGCGCTCGTGGTCGTCAACCCTGCGGCCACGACCACGACCGCCAAGATGCGCAACGTGCTCGTCGGCGCGCTGGCCAGCGAGCTGAAGGTGGACGTCGCCGAGACGACGCACCGGGGGCACGGCCGTGAACTGGGCGCCCGGGCGACCGCCGAGGGGATCGACGTCGTCGTCGCCCTCGGCGGTGACGGCACCGTGAACGAGGTGGTCAACGGCCTGCTCACCGACGGGCCCGGACCGGCCGTGCCGACGCTGGCGGTCGTGCCGGGCGGGTCGACCAACGTGTTCTCCCGGGCCCTCGGCCGGTCGCGCGACCCGGTGGAGGCGACCGCCGAGATCCTCGCCTCGCTGCGCGCCGGCCGGACGCGGTCGGTGTCGCTGGGCACCGCGAGCGCCACCGGCACGAGCACCGCGGCGGTCACCGGGGTCGCGCCGGAGGCGGCAGAGGCGGTTGCCCGGGCCGACGCCGACGCCGACGGCCCGGGGTGGACCGCCCCCCGGTGGTTCGTGTTCGCCGCCGGCTTCGGGTTCGACGCCGAGGTGATCGCCCGGGTGGAGGCCCATCGCGCCCGGGGGCGCCGGTCGACCGGCGCGCTCTACGTCCGGGAGGGCACCAGCGCCTTCCTGTTCGGGCGGGAGCGGCGACGCCCGGCGATGACGCTCCAGGTGCCCGGCGAGCCACCCGTCGAGGAGCTGTTCCTCTGCCTGGTGTCCAACGTCAGCCCCTGGACCTACCTGGGGGCGCGACCGGTCAACCCGACGCCGCAGGCCTCCTTCGACACCGGGCTGGACGTCTTCGCCCTGGGCCGCATGGGTGCCGCCCGGATGCTGCGCGCCCTGCGGCAGACCATGCGGCCCGAGCCGGATCTGCGCGGACGCGGCCTGCACCGGTGGCACGACCTCCGGGAGCTGACGATCACCGCCGTCCGGCCGCAGGGTTGGCAGGTCGACGGCGACCACCTGGGCACGGCCACCGGCGTCCGGATCACGGACGTGCCGCACGCGCTGCGCGTCATCGCCTGACGGCGTTCCTTGAGCGCTCGGCACGGAGTTTCCCCCCGCCGGGTGGCGGGCCTAGCACGGGCGTGGTGAGGTTGCTCACGCGGGGGTCAGCGTCGACCCCGATTCGCTTGACAGGCGTCCGGCACGTGAAAACATCGCTGCTGGGACGCAACCTGCCGGTAACAAAGCAGGCAGTCGCTGCCGCCAAGACGCTGGGTGACCGGTGTCGGCCCGGCGATCGCAGACCGAGCAAGGCGACTGACGCACCGACCGCAGACGACATCGAGGAGTACAACGCCATGGACTGGCGCCACCGCGCGCTCTGCCGGGACGAGGACCCGGAGCTGTTCTTCCCGATCGGGACGACCGGCCCCGCTCTCGTCCAGATCGAGCAGGCCAAGGCCGTGTGCCAGCGCTGCCCGGTGGTCTCGTCGTGCCTGGACTGGGCCCTGCGCTCGGGCCAGGACTCCGGTGTCTGGGGTGGGCTCTCCGAGGACGAGCGGCGCGCGCTGAAGCGGCGTCAGGCTCGCACCCGGGTCCACACCGCCTGATCCGGACCACCACGACGGCCGCCGGGGTTCACCGGCGGCCCACCGCACCACCGCGAACGCACCGACCGCCACGAGGCCGGTCCGGGTCCTCCCGGACCGGCCTCGGCGTCGTCCGGGACGGTGCAGCTCTCACCGCCGCGGCCGGGCGGTGCAGGGCAACGTCAGCACGACCTCGGTGCCCGACCGGCCCTCCAGCGTCCCCATCGTCAGGCTCCCGCCCAGCTCGCTGGTGACCAGCGTCCGCACGATCTGCAGGCCGAGCCCGTCGCTCGCCGCCGGGTCGAAGTCCGGTGGCAGGCCCTGCCCGTCGTCGCGGACCCGGACCCGCAGGTCGTCCCCCTCGCGCTCGGCGACCAGCTCGATGACCCCCGGCTCCCCCTCGGGGAACGCGTGCTCGGCCGCGTTGTGCAGCAGCTCGGTCACGGCGAGGACCAGCGGGGTCGCCGCCGCCGCGGGCAGCTCGCCGAACGAGCCGGTGCGGCGGGTGCGGGCCGCGGGCCCCACGGAGGTCAGGTCACCGAGCATCGGGAGCACCTGGTCCAGGACGTCGTCGACGTCGACGACGTCCTCCCGGCTGCCGGCGAGCGTCTCGTGCACGACCGCGATGGACGCCACGCGGCGCACCGACTCCTCCAGCGCCGCCCGGGCCGCGGGCTCGGTCATCCGGCGGGCCTGCAGACGCAACAGCGCGGCGACCGTCTGCAGGTTGTTCTTCACCCGGTGGTGGATCTCCCGGATGGTCGCGTCCTTGGTGAGCAGCGCCCGGTCCCGACGCCGCACGTCGGTCACGTCGCGGACCAGCACCAGCGCCCCGGGCTCGGCGCCGGGGGCGTGCAGCGGCAGGGCCCGCAGGAGCAGCGTCGCGCTGGCTGCCTCGACGTCCATGGGGTCCAGGTAGCGACCCGCGATCGCCGCGGTGATGCCGGCGGCCGCCGCTTCCCCCGCCACGCGGTCGGTGACCACGCGGCACGTCACCTCCGCGAGGACGGCGCCGGCCAGGTCGCCGACCACCCCGATCCGGCGGTAGGCCGAGAGGGCGTTCGGGCTGGCGTAGGTGACCCTGCCCGCCCCGTCGAGGCGCACCAGCCCGTCCCCCACACGCGGGCTCATCTCCGCGTCCTGCGCCCTGACCGGCGGGAAGGTGCCCGCGGACACCATGAGGCAGAGGTCGGCGGCGATGTCGAGGTAGGTGAGCTCGAGCGTCGACGGCGCCCGCGTCACCGCGAGGTTGGTGTCCTTGGCCAGGACGGCGATCCCCACGCCCTCGTGCCGCACGGGGATGACCTCGCGCCGGCGCGGGGGCGTACCCGACGGATCCGGCTCCCCGCCGGTGACCGGCCGCCCGTCGCGGAGCGCCGCGGTGAACGACCGGGCCGCGTCGGCGTCCACCTCGACGCCGACCATGTCCTCCGGCCGGCTGGTCGGCGCCGTCAGCGGGCGGACCTGGGCGACGCACCACCACGATCCCGAGGACAACGGCACCCAGAGCGTCAGGTCGGCGAAGGCGAGGTCGGCCAGCAGCTGCCAGTCGGCGACCAGCCGCCGGGCGTGGTCGATCTGGGCGGGGCTGGACGCCGTGCCACGGGTGAGGCGCTCCGAGAGGCTGCTCATGGTGCCCCGAGCCTATGGCCCGTCCCGAGGCCCACCCCGAGCGGGCGAGCGGGACCGGGTCCTCTCCTACGCTGCACCGCGTGCCTCCCCTCCCCGCCGTCCGCATCGAGCCGGCGGTCCCCGCCGACCACGACCGCATCGCCGCGCTCACCGTGGACGTGTATTTGCGCGGCGGCCTGGCGTCGGCGGGGTACGCCGCCGAGCTGGCCGACGTGGCCGGTCGTGCGCGGCTGGCCGAGCTGCTGGTCGCCCGCGACGAGGCCGGCCGCCTGGTCGGCAGCGTGGCGTTCGTGGCGGGCGGCGACTTCGGCGAGGTGCTCGAGTCCCCCGACGAGGCCGGTTTCCGCATGCTCGTGGTCGACCCGCGGGCGCAGGGCCGCGGGGTGGGTGCCGCCCTGGTGCAGGCGTGCCTGGCCCGCGCCCGCGCGGCGGGCCGGCGGCGCGTCGTCATCTCCACCGGCACGCGCATGAGCGCGGCCCACCGGCTGTACGAGCGGCTGGGCTTCACCCGGCTGCCGGCGCGCGACTGGACGCCCGCCCCCGGCGTCGACCTGCTCGTCTACACCCGCGACGTCTGCTGAAGGACCCCGCCCTCCTCACCCCTCGCACGCTCGGGGCGAGCCTCCGGGCGGGGCCGTCAGGCGTCGCCGACGGTGGCGATGAGGTCGCCTTCCTGGAGGACCTCGCCCTCGACCACGTGGAGCTCCTGCACGGTCCCCGCGCGCTCGGTGAGCACCGGGATCTCCATCTTCATGGACTCCAGGATCACCAGCGTGTCACCGGCGGACACCCGCGCACCGGGCTGCACCAGGACCTTCCAGACACTGGAGACCATCTCCGCGTGGATCTCCTCGACCGCCACCGGAACCTCCCGCGCCCGCCCGATCATGAGCCCCCATCCAAGCACGGGCCCCGGGCGTCAGGTTCCGGGGAAGGCGCGCCCCTCGGCCAGCCCGCCGAGCACCGCGCAGACCTCGGGGCCGTCGTGCGGCACCCCGGCCCCGGCCAGCCCGGACAGCGCCAGGCCGGCCGCACGCGCCGCCGCCGCGACGTCGTCCGCGCCGGCGCTCACGGTGGCCAGCAGCGCGTCGTACCAGCCGTCCAGCCGGTCACCGGGGTCGTAACCGCTGACCGCGACCAGGTCGACGCCGCCCTCGGTCGCGGGCGGGCGCCCGGAGCCGGGGAGGCGACCGCTGATCCGGCCGGCTCTCCCCGGCGGGAGCGTGGCGCGCAGCTGTGCGACGACCGCGGCCCGCGGTTCGCTGCGGGCCACGGGGCCCGGCCCGGGGACCCGGGGTCCGACGGCGCTGCGCAGCGCCAGCTCGACGGCGTCGACGCCGTGCGACCGCTCGAGCACCGCCATGTCCAGCGAGAAGCCCGCGGCGACCTCGGCCAGCTCGCCGTCGGGGTCGATGCCGACGGTGACCAGCCCGCGCCAGCCCACCTCGGCGAGGCGGTGCGCGGCCGCGGGCAGCTGCCGGGGCTCGCCGGGGGTCCAGGACACCCGTGCGATACCGGCGGCACGATCCCGGGCCACCGAGGTGGCGAAACGCAGTCCGTCGGCGGTGACCCAGGCGAGAAAGCCGCGTTCGCTGGCCGGCTCCACGCCGTCACCACCGAGGCGTTCCAGCACCTCGGCATCGGGACCGCCCCAGCGCAGCCCCGCCCGGACCACCTCGGCGGCCAGTCGCGCGTTGCCGGCCAGGGCGGGAGGAACCGGGAGCACCGTGTCGGCTCCGCTGCGCCGGGCCGCCTCCACGATCCGGTCGACGGCCAGGTAGGACTCGGCGGCCGGCGCAGGCCCCAGCAGCACTGCGTCGTCGGCCAGGCGGACGTGCCGTGCCGAGCGCTCCGTCTCGCTGTGCACCGCCACCGCCTTGAGGCCGAGCCGCTGGCACGCCCGGACCACGGCGCACCCAGCGGGTCCCCGTCCGGCGACGAGGACGGTCTCGATCCCCAGCTGCGGCACTGCTGCTCCTCCTGCGTTCGCCCTGCCCGGCGCACGGCCGGCTCTCCCCGTGAGAGGCTTGCCGGGTCAGCTTGGCGGGTCCGTCAGCGCGGCGCACCCCGCGTGCGCCGGCTCCGGCCCCCCGCACAACCCACGGGCCGCCCGGCCCACCAGCAAGTATGAGAGGAGGGCAGCGATGTCCAAGCGCGGACGCAAGCGTCGCTCCCGCAAGGGGAACAAGGCCAACCACGGCAAGCGCCCCAACGCCTAGAAGGACCCCGTCCTCCCCACCCTTCGCAGGCTCAGGGTGGGCCCCTGAACGGGGCCGGACGTCAGAGGCCCAGAACCCGTCGGGTTCTGGGCCTCTGACGTTCGGCCGCGTGCTCTCAGGCGGTGGGACGCTCCTCCGAGTGCTCGATCGTCAGCCGCTCGACGCTGACCTGGGTCCCGTCCTCCTCGAACGAGACGCTCGTCAGCTGCATCTTGATGCGGTCGCGCAGACCCGACGGCGGCTTGTCGCCACCGCAGCGTCGCCGGACCAGCGCCTTGAACTCCTGCTCGATGCCGAACTGGCGCAGACAGGGCGAGCACTCGTCGAGGTGCTCGGCGATCACGCCCCGGCGCTCGTCGGAGGTCTCGTGGTCGAGGAACTCGAAGACGTGCGTCAGGACGTCGTCGCACGAGTTGATGTCGAGGGGCTCACCGGCCCCCTGCTGGTCGCTCACGGGCGGGTCGCCTCCTCACCGGCCCCGGCGCGGACGAAGCCCCGCTCCCGGGCGTAGTCGGCCAGCAGCTTCTGCAGCCCTCGGCGACCGCGGTGCAGCCGGGACATCACCGTGCCGATGGGCGTGCCCATGATCTCGGCGATCTCCTTGTAGGCGAACCCCTCGACGTCGGCCAGGTAGACCGCGAGCCGGAAGTCCTCCGGTAGCTGCTGCAGGGCCTCCTTGATGTCGGAGTCCGGCAGGTGGTCCAGCGCCTCGATCTCGGCCGACCGCAGGCCCGAGGAGGTGTGCTCCTCGGCGGCGTAGAGCTGCCAGTCCTGCACCTGGTCGGTGGGGTACTGCTGCGGCTGCCGCTGCTTCTTGCGGTAGCTGTTGATGTAGGTGTTCGTGAGGATCCGGTACAGCCAGGCCTTGAGGTTGGTGCCCTCGGCGAACTGGTGGAACGCGGAGTAGGCCTTCACGAAGGTCTCCTGCACCAGGTCCTCGGCGTCGGCCGGGTTGCGGGTCATCCGCAGGGCCGCCGGGTAGAGCTGGTCCAGGTAGGGCAGCGCGTCGCGCTCGAACCGGGCGTCCCGCTCGGCGCGGGTCTCGGCGAGCTCCGTGCGACTCCCGCCCTCGCGGGCCTCCGGCACCTCCACCGGCGCGCCCTCGGGCAGCTGACCGGGGTTGTCGACCACGGAATCCTCAGGCACCGACCGTCCTCTCCGGGGCCCCCGGACGCGGGGCCCCACGTCGGTCGATCCTAGCCGTGCGGCGTCCGGACGGCCCGGGGGACGCCGGTGCACAGCCCGTGCGCGAGTGGTGGAGACGCTGCTGCTCACGGCCGGTGCAACGGCACCGGCGGCCGCGGCCATTCCCGACGGGCCGGTGCTCGCTACGCTGCGGCGCCGTGGCGGCAACCCCGGCGGTACGGGTCCTGGAGCAGGCGAAGGTGGCCCACACGCTGCACCCGTACGACCCCGAGCACCCGGCCGACCAGGGCCACGGCGAGGCCGCGGTCGCCGCGCTGGGGGCTGATCCGCGGCAGGTGTTCAAGACCCTGGTCACCCGGGTCGACGGCGTCCTCACCGTCGCCGTGGTGCCGGTCAGCGGGACCCTCGACCTCAAGGCGCTGGCCACCGCCGCCGGTGGACGCAAGGCGGCGATGGCCGACCCGGTCGACGCCGAGCGGGCCACCGGCTACGTCCTCGGCGGCATCAGCCCGCTGGGGCAGCGCAAGGCGCTGCCCACGGTCGTCGACGCCTCCGCCCTGGACTTCCCGACGGTGCTGGTCAGCGCCGGGAGGCGCGGGCTGCAGCTGGAGCTGCCCCCGGCCGAGCTGGTGCGGCTGACGCGCGCCCGCACCGCCTCCATCGGACGCTGAGGTCAGGGCGCCGCGTACGGCGTCAGGAGCTGGTCGACCGGGGCGAAGTCGTCGGTCAGCACGCGGGCGTCCCCGATGAACCTGGTGAGCTCCTCCCCCTCCGCCACCTGCCAGGCCAGGTCCCGGCGGGTCAGCGCGGCGGCGATCTCCTCGGCGGGCAGCGGCCGCTGCGACCCCACCGCGATGACGTTGCCGCCGTCCTCCCCGGCCAGAACCGGCGCGCGGGCCAGGAGGACCACGTGCTCGAACGCCTCGCGCATCGTGGCCAGCTCGGCGCGCACGAACGACAGCGGTGGGTGGTCGATGAGGTTGACCGCGTATACGCCGTCGTCGGCCAGCGCCCGGTCGACCAGCTCCAGCGCCTCCCGGGTGGTCAGCTGCCAGGGCACGGAGAGCCCGCCGAAGGCGTCGCCGACGACGAGGTCGCGCTGCCCCGCCGGCTCCTCGGCCAGCCCGACCCGGCCGTCGGCGACCCGCACCCGCAGGTCGGCCGACGTCTCCAGCCCGAGCTGCTCGCGGTCCATCGCGACCACGCCGGGGTCGACCTCCACCACCACGCTCTCGGTGCCGGGCCGCACCTCGGCGAGGTACCGCGGCAGCGTGAGCCCACCACCCCCGACGTGCAGTGCGGAGATGGGCTCGCCCGTGGGGAAGACGGCATCGGTCACCGCGGCGACCGCCCGGATGTAGGCGAACTCCAGGTGGGTCGGGTCGGCGAGGTCGACGTAGGAGTGCCGGAGGGTGTCGAGCATCAGCACCCGGCCCGAGGGCCGCTCCGGATCGGCCACCACCCGCGCGCAGTGGTAGGCCGTCTCCTCCTCGCAGGGGGTCGGGGCGACCGCGGCGAGGCCGGCGCCGACGACGGCCAGGACGAGCAGGCCGGCCGGGACGGTGCGCGGCCCGCCACCGCGCCGCAGGACCACGCCGACCGCCACGCCGGTGAGCACGGTGACCGCACCGGTGGCGACGAGGATGACGCTGCTGGGCAGCACCGCCACGAGCACGAACCCGGTGGCGAACGTCGCCGCGATCCCCCCGAGCGTGCCGATGCCCGACAGCCGCCCGACGACCGCGCCGGTCTCGTCCAGGCTGGCGAGCTGGAGCTTCACGACCATCGGCGGGACGGCGGAGAGCAGCGCCGCGGGCACGACCACGGCGACCGCGGCCAGCAGCAGCACGCCCCCGGCGTCGGCCCCGCTGAGCAGCGAGCCGGTGAACCGGACCAGCGGCAGCACGGCGACGACCAGGGCCCCGCCGGCGATCAGCAGCGGCGCCAGCAGCCGGCGCGGGTCCGTGCGGTCGGCCGTCGCACCACCCAGCCACGCGCCGACGGCGATCGCCGCGAGGGCGAAGCCGATCACGGCGGTGCTCGTCTGGACGGTCACGCCGACGTAGGGCGCGATCAGCCGAAGGCCGACGATCTCCAGCACGAGGACCGCGCCGGAGCTGAGGAAGGTCAGCCCCGCCGCGACCCAGGCCGGCAGCGCGCCGCCCGGTGGTGGGGGTGGCGGCGGCGTGTCGACCGGAGCACCGGCGGATGCCTCGTCCGCTGCCACGTCAGAACAGCGCCGGCTGGTCGGCGGGGGCGTCCACGCCGTCCGCCCGGGCCAGCAGCTCGGGCCCGTTGTTGCGCACGCTGTTGACCGCCGGGCTCACCGGCCGCAGCTCCAGGCCGGCGACGAGCTCCGGCGGGGTGGACCGGGCGAGCTCCGCCACGTCCTCGCGTGCGGGGTCCAGCCACTCCGCCCAGCGCTCCCGCGGGAGCACCAGCGGCATCCGGTCGTGGATCTCGGCGAGCGCACCGGTGGCCGGGGCGGTGACCACGGTGCACGTGTAGAGCCGGTCCTCCCCCTTTCCCCAGACCTCCCAGAGGCCGGCCATGGCGAGCACCGACCCGTCCTCGGGGGTGATGAAGTAGGGCTGCTTGGCCGGGGAGTCCAGGCGCTTGGCCCACTCGTACCAGCCATCGGCCGGGACCAGGCACCGCCGCGAGCGCGCCGCGCTGCGGAAGGCCGGCTTCTCGGTCAGCGACTCCGCCCGGGCGTTGAGCATCCGGTTGCCGACCGACACGTCCTTGGCCCACGAGGGCACCAACCCCCAGCGCACCGCCCGCAGCTCGCGGAACCCTCCACCGGTCGGCACGCCCTCGGTGTCGCGCTCGCGGGCGTGCCGGACGACGTAGACCTCCTTGGTCGGCGCCACGTTGTAGTCGGCGGCCAGCGGGGGCTGCCCGCCGGCCGGGACCGCCTCGAACTCGAGCGCGAGGTCCTCGGGCTTGCGGCTGGCCGCGTAGCGACCGCACATGACGCCTCCTCGAGGGCACGGGGCTGTTCCCCCAGCACTGTAGGTGCGGCCACCGACGAGCCGGCGCCCGTGCGTGTGCCAGCGACCACCGGGTAGGGCCCCTCTGTCGGAACGCTCGACGAGAGACGAGGATCACCGCGTGACCGCGACGCAGAACCCACCGACCGACCACCCGAAGACCGCCAGCGACAGCGCCGACCGGCGCTACGCGACGGTCAACCCCTTCACCGGCGAGACGGAGAAGGAGTTCGACTTCACGCCGACCGAGGCGATCGACGGCATCATCGAGCGGGCGCACGCCGCCTACCAGCAGTGGCGCGAGCTCCCGGTCGCCGACCGCGCCGCCGTGGTGCGCCGAGCCGCCGAGCTGATGGACGAGCGCCGCGAGGACCTGGCGAAGCTCATCACCACGGAGATGGGCAAGCGCCGCGACGAGGCCACCGGTGAGCTGTACCTCTGCTCGATGATCCTCAAGTACTACGCCGACAACGGCCCCGGCTTCCTGGAGCCGACGCCGATCCAGCCGCTGATGGGCAAGGGCGAGGCGGTCATCGAGACCCGCCCGATCGGCGTCCTGCTCGCCATCGAGCCGTGGAACTACCCCTTCTACCAGGTGGTCCGGGTGGCCGGCCCGAACCTGGTGCTCGGCAACACCGTCATCCTCAAGCACGCCGAGATCACCCCGCAGTGCGCGGTGGCGATCGAGCAGCTGTTCGCCGACGCCGGTGCACCCGAGGGCGTCTTCACCAACACCTTCCTGCGCATCTCCGACGTCGAGCAGGTCATCGCCGACCCCCGCATCCAGGGCGTGACCCTCACCGGGAGCGAGCGCGCCGGCAGCGCGGTCGGCGCGCTGGCGGGCAAGCACCTCAAGAAGTCGGTGCTCGAGCTCGGCGGCAGCGACCCGTTCATCGTGCTCGACGCCGACGACATGGCCGCGACGGTCAAGGCCGCGACGATGGGCCGGATGCAGAACACCGGGCAGGCGTGCACCGCCTCGAAGCGGCTGATCGTCACCGAGGAGCTGTACGAGCCGTTCGTCGAGGGGCTGAAGCAGGCGTTCTCGACCTTCTCCCCGGGCGACCCGGCCGACCCCTCGACGTCGCTGGCGCCGCTGTCCAGCGAGCGGGCCGCGCAGGACCTGCACGCGCAGATCCAGGACGCGATCGACAAGGGGGCGACCGTGGTCGCCGGCGGCCGGCGGCCCGACCGCCCGGGTGCGTTCGTCGAGGCCACGATCCTCACCGACGTCACCCCGGACATGCGCGCCTACAGCGAGGAGCTGTTCGGCCCGGCCGCCGTCGTCTACAAGGTGAAGGACGCCGACGAGGCGGTCGAGCTGGCGAACAACAGCGCCTTCGGCCTCGGCGCCACGGTGATGAGCAGCGACCTCGACCGCGCCCGCGCGGTGGCCGAGCGGCTGGAGGCCGGGATGGTGTGGATCAACCAGCCCACCGGCTCCTCCCCCGAGCTGCCGTTCGGCGGCATCAAGCGCTCGGGCTACGGCCGGGAGCTCTCCGAGCTGGCGATGTTCGAGTTCGCCAACCGGCGGCTGCTGCGCACCGTGCCGGTCAAGAAGGCCGACAAGCCGCAGGCGGGCTGATGGAAGGACCCCGTCCTCCTCTCGCCTCGCACGCTCGGCGCGAGCCTCGGGACGGGGCCACGGTGCGGCGCGGGTGACCGGGCAGACTGATCACGTGTCAGACGTCTGGTCCGCGCCGCACCACCCGGCTCCCGTCGACGCCGTCGTCACGCTGCCCGGCTCCAAGTCCCTCACCGCGCGGGCGCTCGTGCTGGCCGCCCTGGCCGACGGCCCCAGCCGGCTGGTCCGCCCGCTGCGCGCCCGGGACACCGACCTGATGGCGGCGGCGTTGCGGGCACTGGGGGTGCGGGTCGACGAGGACGGCGAGGACTGGCTGGTCACCCCGGGCGGGCTGCGGGGGCCGGTGACGGTCGACGCAGGCCTGGCCGGCACCATCCTGCGGTTCCTGCCGCCGGTGGCCGCCCTCGCCGACGGCGACGTGACGGTCGACGGCGATCCGCGGCTGCGTGAGCGCCCCAACGCCGGGCTGATCGGCGCCCTGCGGGCACTCGGGGTCGAGGTCGACGACGACGGCCGGGGCCGGGCACCGTTCACCGTGCACGGCACGGGGCGGGTGCGCGGGGGCGCGGTCACCGTGGACGCGAGCGAGTCCTCGCAGATCGTCTCCGGGCTGCTGCTCGCCGCGGCCCGGTTCGACGAGGGCATCGACCTGGCCCTGACCGGCGGGGTGCCGTCGATGCCGCACGTCGAGATGACGGTGACGACCCTGCGCGAGCACGGCGTCGACGTCACCGGCACCGGGAGCGGCTGGCGGGTGGTCCCCGGGCCGGTCGCGGCGCTGGACCGCGTCGTCGAGCCCGACCTCTCCAACGCCGCCCCGTTCCTCGCCGCCGCGCTGGTGACCGGCGGGCGGGTGACGGTCCGCGACTGGCCGGCGGTGACCACCCAGCCGGGCGCGCAGCTGGACCGGCTGCTGGCCGCCATGGGCGCCTCCGTCGAGCGGACCCCCGACGGCGCGCTGCGGGTCACCGGCGGGGCGGGCGTCCGCCCGCTCGTGGCCGACCTCGGCGAGGTGGGCGAGCTGACGCCGGTGCTGGCCGCGCTGTGCGCCCTGGCCGACGGCCCCTCCCGGCTGACCGGGATCGCCCACCTGCGCGGGCACGAGACCGACCGGCTGCAGGCGCTCGACGAGGTGCTCACCGCCGTCGGCGCCCGGGTGCGGCAGCTGCCCGACGGGCTGGAGATCGAGCCGGGCCCCCGGCGACCGGCCCACCTGGACAGCTACGCCGACCACCGCATGGTCATGGCGGCCGCCGTCCTCGGCCTGGCCGTCGAGGGGGTCCGGGTGGCCGACCCGGGCGCGGTCACCAAGACGCTGCCCGATTTCCGTGAGCGGTGGTCGAGGTTGCTGGGCGGGCCGGGCGGAGCCCTCTCGTGAGCGCGCAGCGCGGCGCCCGGCGCATGGACGAGGACGACGTCCGGGTCCGGCCGAGCCGCCGTGGCTCCCGCCCCCGCACGCGCACCCGCCCGACGCACGCCGACGCCGTGCCCGGTCTGGTGATCGCCGTGGACCGCGGACGCATGACGGTGCGGGTCGACGGGCCCGACGGCGCCGTCGACGTGACCACCATGCGCGCCCGCGAGCTCGGCAAGCACGGCGTCGTCGTCGGTGACCGCGTGCGGGTGGTCGGCGACACCAGCGGCCACACCGACAGCCTTGCCCGCATCGTCGCGATCGAGGAGCGCACGACCTCGCTGCGGCGCACCGCCGACGACACCGACCCGACCGAGCGCGTGGTGGTGGCCAACGCCGACCTGCTCGTCATCGTCACCTCAGTCACCGACCCCGAGCCGGCGCTGGGCTTCCTCGACCGCTGCCTGGTCGCCGCGTACGCCGGCGGGCTCGAGCCGCTGCTGTGCCTCACCAAGACCGACCTGGCGTCACCGCAGCCGCTGCTGGACCGCTACGCCGGGCTGAGCCTGGACGCCGTCCCGATGTCGCTGGAGCTGCCGCTGGACGCCCTGACCGAACGGCTGCGGGACCGGATGAGCGTGTTCGTCGGGCAGTCCGGCGTCGGCAAGTCGACCCTGGTCAACCGGCTGGTGCCCGACGCCTTTCGCGCCACCGGCGACGTGAGCAAGATCGGCAAGGGCCGGCACACGTCGTCGTCGGCCGTGCTGTTCGACCTCCCCGGCGGGGGCACCGTCATCGACACCCCCGGCATCCGGTCCTTCGGCCTGGCGCACGTGACCGCCGACGACGTCCTGGCCGCCTTCGAGGACATCGCCGAGGCCGCCACCGAGTGCCCACCGGGCTGCGGGCACACCGCCGAGGACCCCGAGTGCGCGCTGGACGCCTGGGCTGCCGCGGGACCGCCGGCCCGGGAGCAGCAGCTGGCCGCCCTGCGCGTCCTGCTGGGTGCGGTGGGCCAGGTCGGCCCCGGTTACTGACGGCGGAACCAGCTCCGCCGCGGCTCGGTGAACAGGTCGTCGGCCATCGGCTCGTCGACCGCCTCGATCCGCAGGTCGTGGCCCTGACCCGCCACGTCGCCCCCGAGGGCCTCGGTCAGCACGCAGGCACCGGTCTGCAGGTCCAGGCGGACCCGGTGCGCCTCGGGGTAGGTGGCCAGCACCTGCTGGGGGTGGTCCCGGTACTCGACGACGTCCACGTCCCGCGAGCGGAGCAGCGAGCAGCACCCGCAGCGCGGCTCGTAGGCCGGCGTCACCCGGGCGACGGCCTCCCACGCCGGGCGTCCGCCGTGCTCGGTCGTGACCACCGTGTCCACCAGCAGGGGCGGTTCGCCGGGCTCCGCATCCGTGTGCGAGTCGGCGAGCTCGGCCGGGTCCAGCATCGCGATCCAGAAGTAGTTCTCGTACATCGGGTCGTCGTGGAGCACTCCCCACGGCCGCTCCGCCACCAGACCGTCGGCCCGCCACACCGGCGCGGCAGCGGGCACGGTCAGGCGCGAATCACGGCCGGCCTGCAGCACCGCGCCGTCGAGGTCCTCCACCCGCAGGGAGTCGGGCCGGCGCAGCCACGCCCGCACGGGCGTGGCCCGCCACGGGTCGCCCGGCCAGGACACCGTGAAGCGGAGCGTCGCCCACCGCCACGGCGAGGAACGCGCGAGAGCGGCGAAGGCATCGGCGGACGGGGTCGGGGCCACGCCGGCAGTCTGCGGGGGCCGGCAGCGGGTCGTCGAACGGATTCGTCGACAGGTCGACACGTCGACGAGGTGACTCAGACCTCCACGTAGCCGCCGCTGCGCCAGTAGACCCCCGCGTCTCGGCTGAGCAGGCCCTCGTCGACCAGGTAGCGGCGCAGCGCGGCGACGTCGGGGTGCCAGACCGCCAGCAGCGCGTTCACCTCGCGCTCGGGGTAGCGGACGCCGGGCTCGAACACCCGCACCAGGTGGTCGAGGACCACCAGCCGCTTGCTGTGCTGGGCGGGGATCGATGTCAGCCGGCCGTCACGGACGAACGCCGACAGGACGGCGTCCACCGCGGGGTCCTCGGAGAGAGGCTCCGGTGCCGGGGCGGCCTCGGCGGCGGCACGGGCGGCCGTGCCGAACCGCTCGGTGTGCAGCGCCAGGACGTGGCCGTCGCGGTCGACCAGCCCGGCGCGGGCCAGCCGCCGGGCGGCGAGCGCGACCTCCTTCAACGACAGCCCCGACGCCGCGGCCACCTCCTCGATGGTCGTGGCGCCCAGCGCCAGCGCGGCCACGACCTTCAGCCGCACCGGGTCGGCGAGCAGCCCCGCGATCGTCGCTGCGTCCACGCACCCGACGGTATCCGTGCATCGGTGCCCGGGTGCGGGGTAGGACCCCGACCATGGTCAGCCCCATCGACATCCAGAAGGCCCTGTCCGGCATGGACTACCCCGCGGGCAAGGACGACATCGTCAAGCACGCCGAGCAGCACGGTGGCGACAAGGATGTCCTCGACGCGCTGAGGAACATCGAGGACCGCGAGTACGAGGGCCCGAGCGGGGTCAGTTCCGCCGTCTTCGACTGACTCCCCGCTAGGTTGGGTGCCCATGACGTCGGGTCGGGGCTTCTCAGAGGACATGCGGCTGGCACACGTGCTGGCCGACCAGGCCGACTCGATCAGCATGGAGCGGTTCAAGGCGCAGGACCTGACGGTCGACACCAAGCCCGACCTGACCCCGGTCACCGACGCCGACCGGGCGGTCGAGGAGATGCTGCGCATCACGCTGAGCCGGGCCCGCACCCGCGACGCGGTGCTGGGCGAGGAGTTCGGCACGACCGGCCACGGGTCCCGCCGCTGGGTGCTCGACCCCATCGACGGCACGAAGAACTTCGTCCGCGGCGTGCCGGTGTGGGCCACGCTGATCGCGCTGTTCGACGGCGACGAACCGGTCGTCGGGCTGGTCTCGGCGCCGGCGCTGAACCGGCGGTGGTGGGCGGCGAAGGACGTCGGCGCCTGGACCGGACGCCGGCTGGAGTCGGCCACCCGCTGCCGCGTGTCGGAGGTCGCCCGGCTCGGTGACGCCAGCCTCAGCTACTCCAGCCTCTCGGGCTGGGAGGAGCGGGGGCAGCTCGACGGCTTCCTCGACCTCACCCGCTCGGTGTGGCGCACGCGTGCCTACGGCGATTTCTGGAGCTACGTCCTCCTGGCCGAGGGGGCGGTGGACATCGCCTGCGAGCCGGAGGTCTCGATCTGGGACCTCGCCGCGCTGGATGTGATCGTGCGCGAGGCCGGCGGCCGGTTCACCGACGTCTCCGGCGCTCCGGGACCGGCCGGCGGGAGCGCCCTGGCGACCAACGGCAAGCTGCACGACGCCGCCCTGGAGCGGTTGGGGGCGGGCGAGACGGTCCACCCGCTGACCTCCGCCCCGCCGGTCCCGCCCTCCTGATCAGCTCCACTGATCAGCACCGCGACGGATCGACCACCGGCCCGGCCTCGCGCACCGGGACGACGTCCACCCCGACACCGCGCGCGGCCAGCAGCGCCGCACCGACGGCCGAGGCGCTGCGCAGGTGCACGACCTGGACCGGGCGCCGCAGGGCGTCGGCGAGCAGCTGCGGCACCGGAGCGGACCGCACCCCGCCACCGGTGAGCACCACCGGGACGTCGTCGTCGGGTGGCTCGAGCAGGCCCGTCGCGGCGGCCACCGCCCCGACGACGCCCTCCACCGCCGCACGCGCCAGGTGCGCCCGGCTGGTTCCCGGGTGCAGCCCGTCCCAGCCGGCGCGGTCCTCCGGTCCGGCGACCCCGCCCCGCTCGCCGGTGAGGAAGGGCCGGAAGACCGCTCCCCCGGCGTCGGGCACCGACGCGGCCGCCGCGAACAGCTCGGCCCAGGACAGGCCCAGGACACCGCACACCCAGGCCCAGGCCGAGCCGCCGTTCTGCAGGGCCGCCATCGCGTACCAGCCGCCCTGCGCGTCGGCGTAGCCGTGCACCAGGGGGTCCACCACCGGACACGGCGACCAGCCCGGGCGCAGCACCTGCGCACCGGTGCCCAGGTTCACCTGCAGGCCGGTGTCCGTGCCCGCCGCCAGCAGGGCCAGCGGGGTGTCCGCCGCGCCGACGACGACCGGCACCTCCCCGACGGGCAGGGCAGCCGCGCCGACCAGCTCCGTGCCGGGGCGGACCGTGGGGAGCAGCCGCGCCGGCACCCCGGCGGCAGCGGTCGCGGCACTCGACCACCCGTCCGCCGGGACGTCCCACAGCAGCGTGCCGGAGGCGTCGCTGCGGTCGGTGACCGGCGAGCCGCCGGGCACGAGCGCGGCCCGCAGCGCGTCCTTGGGCAGCAGGACGGCCGCCGCACGCCCGAGCACCTCCCGCTCGTGCCGGGCCAGCCAGGCGAGCACCGGCCCGGTCATCCCGGGCACGAGCGGGTTGGCCAGCGCGGCCCGGTCCGCCGAGGCGAGCTGCCGCCAGCCGGCCAGCTCGTCGACCGCGCGGGTGTCCGGCCAGAGCACCGCCGGCCGCAGCGGCGCACCGGCGTCGTCCACCAGGACGGTGCCGTGCATCTGACCCGACAGCCCGAGCGCTCGCACCCGGGAACCCCGCAGGACCGGCGAGAGCTCGTCCAGGGCCGCGTCCAGGGCGCCCTGCCACACCGCCACGTCGATCTCGGCCCGGTCCGGCGCCGGCCGGTCGTACGCGTACGGGGACTCGGCCTCGGCCACGACGGCGCCGTCGTCGCGCAGCACGACCACCTTCAGCCCGCTGGTGCCGAGGTCCGCCCCGAGGAAGAGGCCCGTCCTCATCGGCTGCCGACGGTTCCCAGCGGGCCGGGGCCCGGCATGTCGGCGGCCGCGCTCACGCGGCCGGCTCCGGGCTGTCCCCGTAGGCGTAGCTGCTGTCCACGTACCGCCCGCCGACCGCAGCGCCCGGCGGCGCGATGGCGTCCAGCCGGGCGAGGTCGTCGTCGTCGAGCTGGACCCCGACGGCGGCGACGTTCTCCTCCAGGTAGCGCCGGCGCTTGGTCCCCGGGATGGGGACGACGTCGTGGCCCTGGGCCAGCACCCACGCCAGCGCCAGCTGACCGGGCGCCACCCCCTTCTCCGCGGCGAGCTCGCGGACGGCGTCCACCAGGCGCAGGTTGGCCGCGAACGCCTCCCCGGTGAAGCGGGGGTGGCCCCGCCGCCAGTCGTCGGCGTCGAAGTCCTCCGGGCCCCTGATCGCCCCGGTGAGGAACCCCCGGCCCAGCGGGCTGAACGGCACGATGCCGATGCCGTGCTCGCGGGCGACCCCCAGCACCTCTTCCTCCAGGTCGCGTGTCCACAGCGACCACTCGCTCTGGAGCGCGGCGATCGGGTGGACGGTGACGGCGCGCCGGATCGACGCCGCACTCGCCTCGGAGAGGCCCAGGTGACGGACCTTCCCCTCGGCCACCAGCCCGGCCATGGCACCGACGGTGTCCTCGATCGGCACCCGTGGGTCGACCCGGTGCTGGTAGTAGAGGTCGATCACCTCGACGCCCAGCCGGCGCAGGCTGGCCTCGGCGCAGGCCCGTACGTTCTCCGGCCGGCCGTCGATGGTCATCCCGCCGTCCGGGCGGCGGGACAGCGAGAACTTGGTCGCCAGCTGCACCTCGTCCCGTCGCCCGGCGATCGCCTCGCCCACCAGCTGCTCGTTGTGGCCGCTGCCGTAGACGTCGGAGGTGTCGAGGAACGTCACGCCCAGCTCGAGGGCCCGGTGGATGGTCGCGATCGACTCGGCGCGGTCGGCCGGGCCGTACATCTGGCTCATCCCCATGCAGCCCAGGCCGACGCTCGAGACGGTCAGGCCGTCGCGGCCGAGCGTGCGGGTACCGACGGGAGGCGGCGTGGCGGCAGGCATGCCCGCATCCTCGTCCGGGCGTCGCGCCGTCCGCCACTGCTCAGGCGGCGTCCCGCACCCACCCCGACCCGGCAGCGGGAGGTCGCGGGCGGGCCGCCCCCAGCCGCGCGGACGGGACCGCGCCGGTGGAGCGCACCGTCCGCACCCGCGCACCGGCGGACCAGCGCCGGCAGGCACGGTCGGCGAGGCGCCAGAGCGTGGGCAGCGTGAGGAGCACCAGCGCCCCGGCGGCCCACCCCGCCAGGACATCGCTGACCCAGTGGGTGCCCAGGTAGACCGTGGTGGCGCCGACCGTGGCCGCGAGCACCGCCGCGACGACCGCCGCCACGCGCCGGTGACGCGTGACGAGGTACGCGACGAGCCCCCACATGACGACGGCGTTGGCGGCGTGCCCCGACGGGAACACCATGCCGTCGGTGAAGACCTCGGCGGCCCCGGGCCGGAGCGCGGCCTCCTCGAGCTGCAACGGGCCGAGCCGCCCGAAGGCGATCTTGGCCGCGCCCACCGTGGCGTTGAGCAGCAGCGTCGCGGCAGCCACCACGAGCAGCGGGCGCGGATCGCGGTCCCGGAGGAACCGCACGGCCAGCCAGCCGCCCAGGACCACCAGGCAGACCATCCGCTGCCCGAGCAGGACCCAGTGCGACAGCAGCGGTTCCCACTCCGGCCAGCGGAGCGCGGGCTGCCAGCGGAGGGCCGCGGCATCCACCGCCACCAGGGGCGATCCGGTGCGGACGGCGACTGCCAGGGCGGCGTAGACGGCGACCAGCACCCCCGCCAGCAGGACCTTGCGGTACCGATGACCGGGGCGCGGCGAGGAGGGTGAGGACCCACCGTCGCCCGGGATTCCCACGGGTCGAGGCTAGGCGGGGCGGCCCGACCGCGCCCCGCGACGACGGGCGGCGGCGGGCCGTTCGGCGCGTGCCCCCCACGACGCGCGTACCGAGGCACGCCTCCGCGCCCGCGTCCTCACGCACCGTCGCCGGCCGCGGGGAGTTTCCGGGTGCGGGCCGGGGGTAGCCGGGCAGGGCGTCCGGGTGCTCCCACCGCGCTGCACCGGCGCCGGGGCCGCCGCCCGGGCCCGCGCGACGTCACCCCGCCGGACGAACGTCCGAGGACGGACCGACCGAACCGGAGGATCCCATGAGCTCCCACCGCAGCCGGCCCGGCCTGCGCCGCACCGCCCGCGCCCTCGGCCTGGCCAGCACCGGCCTGGGCGTGGTCATGCTGCGCGACCCCGACGGCGTCGCCCGGCTCTCCGGGGTCGACGACTCCGCCACCGCCCGGTCGCTCATCCCCGCCGTGGGGGCCCGCGAGCTGGTGCACGCCGTCGGGTTGCTGGCCGGCCGGCCGGGCTGGGCCTGGACCCGCGTGGCCGGCGACGCGATGGACCTCACCGCTCTGGGCATCGCCCTGTCGCACCGCGAGGGCGACCGCCACCGGCGGCTCCGCAACGCCACGATCGCCGTCGCCGGGCTGGCCGCGCTCGACCTGCTCACGGCGATGCGGTCGGCGCGGCAGGGCGGCCGCAGCGCCGCGCGGGAGCTGCTGCCCGCCTCCCCGCCCTGGACGAGCGCGATCGACGTCTCGGCGGCCGCCACGGTGAACAAGCCGCCGCAGGAGGTCTACGCCCGCTGGCACGACTTCTCCCGGCTGCCGGAGTTCATGGCCCACGTGCGCGAGGTCCGCCCCGCCGGCATCGGGCGCTGGCACTGGGTCGCCGAGGCACCGGGCCGGCGCACCGTGGCGTGGGACGCCGAGGTGGTCGAGGAGTCCCCGGGCGAGCGGATCCGCTGGCGGTCGCTGCCCGGGGCCGACATCGAGAACGCCGGGGTGGTCGAGTTCCGCCCCGCCCCCGGCGGCCAGGGCACCGAGGTGCGGGTCCGGCTGGCCTATGCGCAGCCGGCCGGGAAGCTGGGCAAGGCGGTCGCGAAGCTCTTCGGCGAGGCCCCCGACCAGCAGATCCGCGACGACCTCGCCCGCTTCAAGCAGATCCTCGAGACCGGGCAGGTGGTCCGCTCCGAGGGCACGCCCGAGGGCCCGCTGGCCCGCCGGATGGCCAAGCAGCAGCCCGCCGCACCCCGCTCCTGATCCCGCCCCGTCTACGGAAGGACACCCCCGTGCGCGCCACCCAGTGGATGGGCAAGAACCACGTCGAGGTCAACGAGGTCCCCGACCCGCAGCTCCTCAACGACCGGGACGCGATCGTGAAGGTCACCTCCACCGCCATCTGCGGCTCCGACCTGCACCTCTACGACGGCTTCATCCCGACGATGAAGAAGGGCGACATCCTCGGCCACGAGTTCATGGGCGAGATCGTCGAGGTCGGCAAGGGCGTGTCGAAGCTCCGGGTCGGCGACCGGGTCGTCGTCCCGTTCCCCATCGCCTGCGGCGCCTGCAATGCCTGCGAGCGCGGGCTCTTCTCCGTCTGCGAGAACTCGAACCCGAACGCCGGGATGGCCGAGAAGCTGTGGGGCCACTCCCCCTGCGGGATCTACGGCTACTCCCACCTGGTCGGCGGGTACCCCGGCGGCCAGGCCGAGTACGCCCGCGTGCCGTTCGCCGACGTCGGTCCGCTGAAGATCGAGGACGACCTGACCGACGAGCAGGTGCTGTTCCTGACCGACATCTTCCCGACCGGCTACATGGGCGCGGAGATGTGCGACATCTCCGGCGGCGACGTCGTCGCGGTCTGGGGCGCCGGGCCGGTCGGGTTGTTCGCGGTCGCGAGCGCGAAGATGCTCGGGGCCGAGCGGATCATCGCCATCGACCGGTTCGACTACCGGCTGGCGAAGGCGCGGGAGGCGGGCGCCACCGACGTCCTCAACTACGAGGAGGTCGACGTCCTCGACGCGCTCAACGAGCTCACCGCGGGCCGCGGACCCGACGGGTGCATCGACGCCGCCGGGCTGGAGGCCACCCACCCGACCGCCGTGGTGGACGCCTACGACCGGGCCAAGACCGCGGTCATGGCCGAGACCGAACGACCGCACGCGCTGCGCGAGGCGATCATGGCCTGCCGCAACGGCGGCACCGTCTCGATCATCGGCGTCTACGGCGGGCTCATGGACAAGTTCCCGGTCGGCTCGCTGATGAACCGGTCGCTGACCGTGCGGACCGGCCAGGCGCACGTCCACCGCTACCTGAAGCCGCTCTACGACAAGATCCGCGACGGCGAGATCGACCCGACGTTCCTGATCTCCCACACGCTGCCGCTGGAGCAGGCGCCGCTGGGCTACCGGATGTTCCGGGACAAGGAGGACGACTGCACCAAGGTCGTCCTCAAGCCCTGACCGTCCATCTGCTGAGATGACCATGACCTGGCACGGCGACGGCGCCGCGCCCTGGTGGGAGGAGGGCGCCACCGTGCAGTACGCCGAGTCCGTCGTCGACCTGGTCGGCAACACCCCGCTGGTCAAGCTGTCGTCGGTGACCCGCCACCTGGGCCCCGACGCGCCGCTGGTGCTGGCCAAGGTCGAGTACCTCAACCCCGGCGGCTCGGTGAAAGACCGGATCGCCGTGCGCATGGTCGACGCGGCGGAGGCCGACGGCCTGCTGAAGCCGGGCGGGACGATCGTCGAGCCGACCAGCGGCAACACCGGCATCGGCCTGGCCCTGGTCGCCCAGCAGCGGGGCTACCGCTGCATCTTCGTCTGCCCCGACAAGGTCGGGCAGGAGAAGATCAACGTGCTCAAGGCCTACGGCGCCGAGGTGGTCGTCTGCCCGACCGCCGTGGACCCGGCCGACCCGCGGTCGTACTACTCGGTCTCCGACCGGCTCAGCCGGGAGACCCCCGGCGCCTGGAAGCCCGACCAGTACTCCAACCCCAACAACCCGCGCTCGCACTACGAGACGACCGGCCCGGAGATCTGGGCGCAGACCGAGGGCCGGGTCACCCACTTCGTCACCGGTGCGGGGACCGGCGGGACGATCAGCGGCGTCGGCCGCTACCTCAAGGAGGCCTCCGGCGGCCGGGTGCAGGTCATCGGCGCCGACCCCGAGGGCTCGGTGTACTCCGGCGGCACCGGCCGCCCCTACCTCGTCGAGGGCGTCGGCGAGGACTTCTGGCCGACGACCTACGACCCGGCCGTCGCCGACGAGATCGTCGCGGTCTCCGACGGCGACTCCTTCGCCATGACCCGCCGGCTGGCCCGCGAGGAGGGGCTGCTGGTCGGCGGCTCCTGCGGGATGGCGGTGGTGGCGGCGCTGCGCGTGGCCGAGCGCCTGACGAAGGACGACGTCCTGGTCGTGCTGCTGCCCGACGGCGGCCGCGGCTACCTGAACAAGATCTTCAACGACGCGTGGATGGCCGACTACGGCTTCGTCGAGGCCACCGGCGGCGAGACCGTCGGCGAGCTGCTGCACACCAAGTCCGGCGAGACGCCGAGCCTGGTGCACACCCACCCGAACGAGACCGTGCGCGACGCCATCGACATCCTCCGCGAGTACGGGGTCAGCCAGCTGCCGGTGGTCCGGGCGGAGCCACCGGTCACCGCCGGGGAGGTCGTCGGCTCGATCGACGAGAAGACGCTGCTCGACGCGCTCTTCGCCGGCCGGGCCTCGCTCGCCGACCGGGTGGAGAAGCACATGTCGCCCCCGCTGCCGATCGTCGGCTCCGGTGAGGCGGTCAGCGCCGCCGTCGCCCAGCTCGGCTCGGCGGACGCGCTGCTGGTGCACGTCGACGGCAAACCGGCCGGTGTGGTCACCCGGCAGGACGTGCTCGGGCACCTGGCCGGCATCACGCCTACGGTCGGCGCATGAGCGAGCTCCCGGGCTTCAACACCCGCGCCATCCACGCCGGGCAGGACCCCGACCCGGCCACCGGCGCGGTCATCCCCCCGCTGCACCTCACCACCACCTACAAGCAGGACGGCGTCGGTGGGCTGCGCGGCGGCTACGAGTACAGCCGCAGCGGCAACCCGACCCGCGACACGCTGCACGCCGCACTGGCCGCGCTGGAGGAGGGCACGACGGCGCTGGCGTTCGCGTCGGGCCTGGCCGCCGAGGACACCCTGCTGCGCACCACCTGCCGGGCCGGCGACCACGTCGTCCTGGGTGGCGACGCGTACGGCGGCACGTTCCGGCTGATCTCCCGGGTGCTGTCGGAGTGGGGCCTGGAGCACACGCCGGTCGACCTGGCCGACGCCGACGCGCTGCAGGCAGCGATCCGCCCGACCACGCGGGTCGTCTGGTGCGAGACGCCCAGCAACCCGCTGCTCAACATCACCGACATCGAGGCGACGGCGACGATCGCGCACGAGGCCGGCGCGCTGCTCGTCGTCGACAACACCTTTGCCTCGCCCTACCTGCAGCGGCCGCTGACGCTCGGTGCCGACGTCGTCGTGCACTCGACGACGAAGTACCTGGGCGGCCACTCCGACGTCGTCGGGGGCGCGCTCGTCACCCGGGACTCCGCGCTCGGCGAGAAGCTGGCCTACAACCACAACGCGATGGGTGCGGTCGCGAGCCCCTTCGACTCGTGGATGGTGCTCCGGAGCCTCAAGACGCTCGGCGTCCGGATGGACCGGCACTGCGCCAACGCCGCCCGGATCGCGGAGTTCCTCGCCGGCCGGCCCGAGGTCACCTCCGTGCTCTACCCGGGCCTGCCCGACCACCCGGGCCACGGGATCGCAGCGAAGCAGATGTCCGGCTTCGGCGGGATGATCTCGTTCCGGCTCCGCGACGGCGAGGACGCGGCGCTGACGGTGTGCGAGCGGACGAAGCTCTTCACGCTGGCGGAGTCGCTCGGCGGGGTCGAGTCGCTGATCGAGCACCCGGGCCGGATGACCCACGCCAGCGCCGCCGGCTCGCCGCTGGAGGTGCCCGCCGACCTCGTGCGGCTCTCGGTCGGTATCGAGGACGTCGACGACCTGCTCGCCGACCTCGAGCAGGCCATGACCTCGTGATCCTCCGGATCACACCGCGGCCACGTGTCGTCCCCCGCTCGCGCTGAGCCGCTGCGTCGTTCCTCGCGGGAGCCTCCGGCCCCCACTCGTCACGACCGGCACTCACCTGGGGAGGGTCAGGATCCTGGGCCCGTCCTCGGTGACGGCGACCGTGTGCTCGACGTGCGCGGCGCGGCTGCCGTCGGCGCTGCGCAGGGTCCAGCCGTCGGCGTCCACCCGGTAGTCGTCGCTGCCGCCGGCGAGGAACCACGGCTCGATGGCGATCACCAGGCCGGGACGCAGCGGCACCCCCCGCCCGGCGCGGCCCTCGTTGGGCACGGACGGCGCCTCGTGCATGCTCCGGCCGACGCCGTGGCCGCCCTGGTCGGTGTTGATCCCGCAGCCGCCTGCCCGGCCGACGGCGCCGATGGCGGCGGAGATGTCGCCGACCCGGTTGCCGACGACGGCCGCCGCGATGCCCGCGGCGAGCGCGCGCTCAGTGGTGGCCACGAGCTCGAGGTCCTCGGGCCGCGGGGTGCCCACCGGGAAGGTGATGGCCGCGTCCCCGACCCAACCGTCCAGGACGGCGCCGGCGTCCACGCTCAACAGGTCGCCGTCCTCCAGCACCTGCGGTGTCGGGATCCCGTGCAAGGCCACGTCGCTCACCGACAGGCAGACGACGCCGGGGAACGGCGGGGTGGTGGACAGCGGCGCGTAGCCGAGGAACGGCGAGGTGGCGCCGGCGTCGGCCAGGACGTCGCGGGCGACGGCGTCCAGTTGGCTCAGCCGCACGCCCGGCGCGGCGAACGCCCGCACCGCCGCGTGCATGTCGGCGACGACCGCGCCGGCGGCCCGCATGGCATCCAGCTCACCGGGGGTGCGCAGCTCAATCAACGGTTCTCCTCGTGCGGGTCGGCCGTGAGCACCGTCGTGTAGTGCTCGACGACGGGGAACGGGTCGTAGAAGGGGTGCAGCAGCGCCCGCCACTCCTGGTAGGCCGGCGAGCCGCGGAACCCCTCGGTGTGGTCCTCGAGACGGTCCCACTCCACCAGCAGCAGGTAGCCGGTACCCCGTTCCAGGCAGCGGGACAGCCGCAACCCGCGGAAGCCGCGGATCGACGCGATGAGGTGCCGGGCCCGCGCGAACGCGGCCTCGAACGCCGCCTGCTCGCCGTCCCGGACGGTCAACGGTGCATGTTCGAGGATCACGGCGGCACGGTACGGGAGGCAGGTGCTCCCCCCTCGCGTCAGCGTCGTCATCGCCACCCGGGACCGCCGCGAGTCGCTGCTGCGGTCGCTCGGCCGGCTGGACCGCGACGGGGTGCCGGTCGTGGTCGTGGACAACGCGTCGACCGACGGCACGGCGCAGGCGGTGCGCGAGCTGCACCCCGCCGTGCAGGTGGTCGAGCTGCCCGTGAACCGCGGGGCGGTGGCCCGCACCACCGGCGTCGAGCGGGTCGCCACGCCCTACGTCGCGTTCGCCGACGACGACTCGTGGTGGGCGCCCGGTGCCCTCGACCGGGCGGCGGACCTGCTGGACGCCCACCCCGGCGTCGCCGTCGTCGCGGCGCAGGTCCGGATGGCCGCCGACGGGTCGGTCGACGCGGTCACGCGCAAGCACCGGGCCGCCGTGCTGGGCACGACGCCGGGCGCCCCCGGCCCCGACGTGCTCAGCTACCCGGCGTTCGCCACCGTGGTCCGCCGCGACGCGTACCTGTCGGTCGGCGGCTTCTCGCCGCTGCTGTTCTTCGGCGGGGAGGAGCACCTGCTGGCGCTCGACCTCGCCGCGGCCGGGTGGCAGCAGGTCTACGCCGACGACGTCGTCGCCTGGCACGACCCCGCCGGGCCGGCCACCGTGTCCGCCGATCGCTGGGCGCTGCAGACGCGCAACGACCTGCTGGTGGACTGGCTGCGCCGGCCGCTCCCGGTGGCGCTGGCCGCCACCGCCCGGCTGGCCCGGCGGGCGGTGACCGAGCCGGCCGCCCGGCGAGCGCTCCTGGGGTGGGTGCGCCGGCTACCGGCCGTGCTGCGCCGACGCCGACCGGTCCCTCCGGCCGTCGAGCGCCGGTTCAGCCGTGCGCAGCGCCCGCTGGACGCCCCAGCTGCGCGCTGAACCACCGCCGCGCCTCCTCGATCCCGGCGGCCCCCCGGAGGCGCGACCGGGTCACCGCGTCGGCGAGGTCACCGGACAGGCAACGGGCGAGCGCCTCGTCCAGGGACTCGGCGGTGACCTCCCCGGGGTCCAGCACCAGCGGCCAGTCCAGTGCCCGCGCCTGCCCGGTCACCTTGGCGCCGCCGGCGATCGGGTCGCAGGCGATGACCGGGCGGTCGTTCTTGAGACCGAGGACCAGGCCGTGCAGCCGCATGCTCACGACGGCGTCCGCACGCCGGAGCAGCGCCTCGACCTGCGCCGGTCGCCGCGGGTGGGGCTTGTCGAAGAGGTCGGTGTCGATGGGGAACCAGGGCAGGGCGCGCGCGGCCAGCCACTCCTCGATCACGCCGCGGACGCGGTCGGCCCGGCTGCGGTCGCCGTACTCGCCCTGCACGGGCGCGAACGCCACCGCCAGCACCGGCGCCTCCGGTGCCGGGCCCTCCACCGCGAGATCGGGCCGGGTGATGTCCGGGGCGTCCCGCTCCCAGACCTCGTCGAACATCGACCGCACGGCGTCGTCGACGACGGAGACATTGACCGCCAGCCGCCGGGCGGTGGCGAAGGTCGCCGTCAGCTCCCGGAGCGGAGCGAGGTCCCTCCCGACCGGTCCCGTGGTAAAGACCAGGTGCGTGTAGTCCGCCGGGTCGACATCGCGCCAGTGCACGCCTCGCCCCAGGTAGGGCGCCCACGCCACGTCGTGGTCGATGCCCAGCTCGGTCAGCCACCCGGCGACGGCGTCGGCCCCCAGTTCGTCGCCGACGGTGGCGATCACCTCGTCGAAGCTGAACCATC
Source organism: Blastococcus sp. SYSU DS0552 (assembly GCF_054050815.1). Classification (NCBI taxonomy): domain Bacteria; kingdom Bacillati; phylum Actinomycetota; class Actinomycetes; order Geodermatophilales; family Geodermatophilaceae; genus Blastococcus; species Blastococcus sp. SYSU DS0552. The sequence goes on along the minus strand of NZ_JBJHAB010000009.1, from coordinate 168,243 downwards.
CCGCCACCAGAACACGCACGACGTCCAGCCTCGCAGCCGGACGTCGCCCGGGCATCCGGAGGAAAGGAGATCCTCGCCCCCGTCCCGCGCCTCAGCGGTCGGTGTCGGCCACCAGGTCGGCGTAGTCGGGGTGCCGCTCGATCCAGCCGGCGACGAACGAACAGCGCGGCACCACGGCACCGCCCCGCGAGCGCACCTCGTCGAGAGCGGCGCGGACGAGGGTGCTGCCCAGCCCGGACTGCCCGGCGTCGGGGTCGATCTCGGTGTGGGTGAACACGAGGGTGTCGCCGCGGCGCTCGTAGGCGGCCACGCCCAGCACGCGGTCGCCGTCGCGGATCTCGAACCGGTCGGACTCGGGGACGTCGGTGACGGTGGTCTCCATGCCAGCGGTCAACCGGCCGCGGTGGCCGGCTGTTCCTCGACCAGCTGCAGGGCGCGGGTCGGGCACTGCCGCACCGCCTCCTCGGCGTCGCGGAGCTCGCCGCCTTCCGGGTGCGGGCGCAGCACCGTCACCGTCCCCTCGTCGCTGACCTCGAAGAGGTCCGGCGCGAGGGCCTCGCAGGCGCCGGCGCCCACGCAGCGCTCCAGGTCCGCCGCCAGCCGGCTCATCAGCTCCCCGCCAGCCGGGCCGGGAGCCGCTTGAGCCCGTTGACGAACGAGGACCGCAGCCGGTCCGGCGGACCGGTGATCTCCAGGTCCGGCAGCTGCTCGAACACCCGGGCGAAGGTGATGGCCAGCTCGCGCCGGGCCAGGTGGGCGCCCAGGCAGAAGTGCGGCCCCTTCGACCCGAAGCCGACGTGCGGGTTGGGGTCGCGCCCCAGGTCGAAGCGGTGCGGCTCGGCGAACACCTCGGGGTCGCGGTTGGCGGCGGCGTAGAAGAGCAGAAACTTGTCACCGGCGGCGAACCGGTAGCCGTTGAGCTCCCCGTCGCGGGTCGCGGTACGGCGCATCCAGGTGATCGGGCTGGTCCAGCGCACGATCTCCTCGACGGCCGTGCGGGTGAGCCCCGGATCGGCGAGCCAGCGGGCCCGCTGGTCCGGGTGCTCCTGCAGCGCCAGCAGCCCCTGCGAGATGGCGTTGCGGGTGGTCTCGTTGCCCGCGACCAGCAGCAGGATGAAGAACGAGGCGATCTCCTGGTGGGTCAGGCGCTCGCCGTCGACGTCGGTGGTGACCAGGGCCGTGGTGAGGTCGTCGGTGGGCCGCGCCACCCGCTCGGCGGCCAGGCGCTCCATGAGCCCGGCCAGTTCGATGCCGGCCATGAGCACCCCGGTGAGCGGGTCCTCCTCGTTCTCCACGAGCTCCGGGTCACCGCCGGAGAGGATGACGTTGGACTTCGCCAGCACCATCGCCCGGTCCGCCTCGGGGATGCCCATCATGTCGCAGATGACCCGCAGCGGGATGGGTGCGGCGAGGTCGGCCACGACGTCGAACGTGCCGTCCCCCGCGGCCGCCTTCCGCCGCACCTCGGCCAGGACGTCGTCGACGATCCCGGCCACGGAGTCCACCACGCGCTCGAGCATCCGCGGGGTGAACGTCTTCGCCACGATCCGGCGGATCTTGGCGTGCCGCGGGTCGTCCATGCTGATCAGCGAGCCGTAGAACTCGTTCAGGTCAGCCGGGATGTCCTGGATGGAGACCGCGCCCTCCCCCGAGCAGAAGACGGCCGGCTGGCAGCTGATCGCCTCCAGGTCGGCGTAGCGGGTGACCGCGTGGTAGCCGGGACCGCTCGGCATGTTCGGGATCTCCGGCTCGGCGAAGAACGCGAACGGTCGCTCGGCCCGGAGCCGGTCGAAGACGGCGTGGCGCTCGGCCGGGGGGCGCAGCCAGAAGTCGCGGTCGGACAGGTCGATGCCGAGGTCGGCGGCGCCCGCCTTGCGCGGGGGCGGCACGGTTCCCGGTGCTGGTGCGGCGTCGACGGACACGAGCGGTCCTCCCTGGGCGGCGGTCGTGCCCCGCACGCTAGAGAGAATCGGGGTGACACACAACACACTCCCGCGGGAGGCCCCGGGCCTGACGCACGGAGGCCCGATCACCTGCGTGACCGGGCCTCCGTCGTGGTAGCGGGGACAGGATTCGAACCTGCGACCTCTGGGTTATGAGCCCAGCGAGCTACCGAGCTGCTCCACCCCGCGTCGGTGATCCCCACAGTACACCTGCCGGGCACCGGAGTCACACCTGCCGGCCACCGGAGCTCCCGTCGGTCCCGCGACGCGCGCGACGCCACGCCCGCGACGACACTGTGACCAGCCGCTCGTCCCCTGGAGGTCCCCCGTGTCCCAACCGTCCGCCGGCCTGCGCAACGTCGATCTGCTGACCATCTACTGCAACGACCACCTGGCTGCCTCGACCGGGGGCATCGAGCTGGTCCGGCGGATGCTGGACGTGCACCGGGGGACGAAGTACGCACCCAGGCTCGAACAGCTGCTGGCCGAGCTGCATGAGGAGAAGGCCGCGCTGAGCGCCACCATGGACGCCCTCGGCCTCCCGATCCAGCGGCACAAGCAGGTGGCGCTGTGGATCGGCGAGAAGATCTCGCGGCTGAAGCTCAACGGCAGGCTGCTGAGCCGCTCCCCCCTGAGCGACCTGGTGGAGTTCGAGTTCCTCGCCTCCGCGGTCCGGGCCAAGCGCAGCGGCTTCGAGACCCTGCGGGAGGTGGCCGACGCCGACGACCGCCTCGACAAGGAACAGCTCGACGGGTTGGTCGAGCAGGCCAACCGGCAGCACGAGTGGGCCACCGTCGTCCGGCGCGAGGTCGCCGCGCGAATCTTCGGCGGGAACGACCACGCGTCGGACCGGGCGGCGGACTGACCCCTCCGGGTCCCGGCGGGCCCGGAACGTCCTCCGGAACGGGTTTGCCGCCCCCGCGGGTCGTGCACACCGGAGGAGGCCGATGTCGCCGCACCTCCCCGGTCGCGGCACCGCGTTCGTGCGGCCGGGCCGCGCCCGCGCCGCGACAACCACGGAAGGGGCTGCCGTGCGCGCAACGGGAGAAGCCGGGACCGGTCGGGTCGTCGTCGTGACCGGTGCGAGCGGGGGGATCGGGCGGGCCACCGCCGTCGCCTTCGCCCGCAGAGGGGACCGGGTAGCCCTGCTGGCCCGGGGCGAGACCGGCCTGGCCGGGGCAGCAGCGGACGTGCGGGCCGCCGGCGGCACCCCGCTGGTGATCCCGGTCGACGTCGCCGACGCGGCGGCCGTCGACGCGGCGGCGAGCCGGGTGGAGGAGGAGTTCGGGCCGATCGACGTCTGGTGCAACGTCGCCTTCAGCACCGTGTTCGCGCCCTTCGAGGAGATCACCGCCGAGGAGTGGGAGCGCGTCACCCAGGTCACCTACCTCGGGTTCGTGCACGGCACCATGTCGGCGCTGCGGCGGATGAAGCCCCGGGACCGCGGCGTGATCGTGCAGACCGGCTCCGCCCTGGCGTACCGGGGCATCCCCCTGCAGAGCGTCTACTGCGGGGCCAAGCACGCCATCAAGGGCTTCACCGAGTCCCTGCTGACCGAGCTCCGGCACGACGGCAGCAACGTGCACGTCACGATGGTCAACCTGCCCGGGGTGAACACCCCGCAGTTCGACTGGGTCCTCAACAAGCTCCCGGAACGGCCGCAGCCGGTGCCCCCGATCTACCCGGTGGACATGATGGCCGACGCGCTCGTGCACGCCAGCGAGCACCCGCGCCGCCGCGCGTGGTGGGTGGGCAACCCGACCGTCTGGACGATCCTCGGCAACAAGGTCTGGCCGCAGTTCCTCGACTGGTACCTCGCCCGGAACGGGTACGAGGGCCAGCAGCGGGGCGAGAAGGCCTCGTCCACCGACCCGGTCAACCTCTGGGAGCCGGCCGACGGGCCCGACGGCCGTGACTTCGGCGCCCGCGGCAGCTTCCGCCACCGCACCCGCGACCGGGATCCGCAGATCTGGGCCTCCCGTCACCACGGGACCCTCGCCGCAGCCGGCGCCGGGCTCCTGGCGACGGCGGTGGCCGCCTGGCGCCGCGATCGCTGACCAATGGCACGGCGGATCGAGGACTACGGGCTGATCGGTGACCTGCAGACCGCCGCCCTCGTGGGCCGCGACGGGTCGGTGGACTGGTTGTGCCTGCCCCGCTTCGACTCCCCCGCCTGCTTCGCCGCGCTGCTCGACGACGACGACGCGGGTCGCTGGCTGCTGGCACCCAGCGGGGCGGCCACCTGCACCGGACGCCGCTACCGCGGGGACTCGCTGGTGCTCGAGACGGAGTGGGAGACGCCCGACGGCTCGGTCGTCGTCATCGACTTCATGCCCGTGCGCGGCGAGTCCGCCGACGTCGTCCGGGTCGTGCAGGGGCGCTCGGGGGCGGGTGCGGATGCAGACCGACCTGCGGCCGCGCTTCGACTACGGCCAGCTCCGCCCGTGGATCTACACCGAGGGCGACGATCTCGTCGCCGTCGCCGTCGCCGGACCGGACGCGCTGTGGCTGCGCACCCCGATCCCCCTCGAGCAGCACGACGGCACGGCGCGGGCGGAGTTCTGGGTCGACGCCGGGGAGCGCGTGCCGTTCGTCCTCAGCCACGGTTCGTCCTACCGACCGCGTCCCCGGCCGCCGGAGCCCGAGGCGGCGCTCACCAACACCGAGACGTTCTGGGCCGACTGGATCGGCCGCTGCGACTACACCGGGCAGTGGGACGACGCGGTCCGCCGCTCGCTCATCACCCTCAAGGCGCTGACCTACGCCCCCACCGGTGGCATCGTCGCCGCAGCGACGACCTCCCTCCCCGAGAAGCTGGGCGGGGTGCGCAACTGGGACTACCGCTACACGTGGCTCCGGGACGCCACGTTCACCCTGCAGGCCCTGCTCGGCACCGGCTACGTGCACGAGGCACGGGCGTGGCGCGACTGGTTGCTGCGCGCGGTGGCCGGCGACCCTGCAGACCTCCGGATCATGTACGGCCTCGACGGCACCCGGCGGCTGCCGGAGCACGAGCTGCCCTGGCTCGCCGGCTACGAGGGCTCGGCGCCGGTACGGATCGGGAACGCCGCGGCCGACCAGTTCCAGCTCGACGTCTGGGGCGAGGTGCTCGACGGCCTGCACCTGGCCCGCGAGGCCGGCATGCCGCACAGCGCGGACGCGTGGTCCCTCCAGCGGGAGCTCCTGGACTACCTGGAGGGCGCGTGGCACGAGCCCGACAACGGCCTGTGGGAGGTGCGCGCCACGCGTCGGCACTTCGTGCACAGCAAGGTCATGGCCTGGGCCGGCGTCGACAGCGCGGTGCGGGCGGTCGAACAGCAGGGCCTCGACGGTCCGGTGGACCGCTGGCGGGCCCTGCGGGAGGAGATCCACGCCGACGTGTGCGCGAAGGGCTACGACGCCGAGCGCGGCACGTTCACCCAGTACTACGGCTCGCGGGGTCTGGACGCGGCCCTGCTGCTCATCCCGCGGTTCGGGTTCCTCGACTGGGACGACCCCCGGGTGACGGGCACCGTCGAGGCCGTCCGCCGCGAACTGGCCGAGGACGGCCTCCTGCTGCGGTACCGGCCGGAGGCCGAGGACACCGACGACGGGCTGCCCGGTCCCGAGGGCGCCTTCCTCGCCTGCAGCTTCTGGCTGGTCGACGCGCTGAACGGCACGGAACGCCGAACCGAGGCGACGGAGTTGTTCGAGCGGTTGCTCGGGCTGCGCAACGACGTGGGGTTGCTGAGCGAGGAGTACGACACCCGGCTCGGTCGTCAGCTCGGCAACGTGCCGCAGGCGTTCAGCCACGTCGGCCTGGTCAACGCCGCCCGTCACCTCAGCGGCACGCACCCGGCCGAGCAGCCCGGATCGGACCCGGCCGGCCGGCCGTGAGCCGGCTGGTCCCGTGGGAGTCGGGCCGTCCGGACCTCAGGACGGCGTGAGTCCGGCAGCAAGGTGTGACGGATGTGCGCAAGTCCCCAGCGGCGGTGCTGGCATCGTCGTGGGGCGGGAGGACGGCGCTTCTGCAGCTCGACCCAGCGGAGGTCGCGCGCTGCCGTGCGACCTGCGCACAGAACATCTCACCTTGCTGCCGAACTGAGGACGGCGTGAGTCCGGCAGCAAGGGGAGATTCGGGTGGGGATGTCCTCACTCTCGAGCGGCTCGGCGCCGGGGCTCTTGTCGTTGGGCGGCGTGCCGTCCGTAGGTGAGGTCGGTTCGCGGGGGAAGACCAATCCACCAGGCGACCCCGCCGACGAGAACGCCGATGGGCAGCCACCACACCTGGTCACGGCTGAGGTCCGGGTCGAACACCGCGTCACCGCCGCTTCGCAGGGACAACTCACTTCCGGCTGGGTGCCAGCGCTCGGTCTCCAGCTCGACCGTTCCGCTGTCAGTCGTCACCTCGCAGGTCGTGCGACTGCCCAGCCAACGGCCGTAGGCGTGCGGTTCGGTCTGGCAGGACAGCACCTCGGCGCTCACCGGCTGGCTGCGAAGCTGATGGGCCATCGACCAACCACCGGTACCGACACCGAGGGCTGCGACGGCCAGGGCGCAGAACCACATGCCGCGGTCCCACCAACGCCCGGGCCGCCGAGCGCCGGCCGCACGCCGTAGGACGTCCACTGCTTCCTCCTTCGCCACGCAGCCCGGCACCGCTGGACGGCACGAGGATGTGACATCTCGCTCCCGGGCTCGTGCACGACGCGCGGTCCGACCTTGCCGGGAGAGCTGCGCATCGCAGTTTCACGACGACAGCCAGGCCCGCCACTTCGCTGCCCACCAGCACCCGGCCGATGGCCGCTACGTCGGCGCCCCTCCCCGCACAGGGGTGATCAGGCGAGCAGCCTGGCCGCTGCCGCGCGGGCGGGGCAAGTTCTCCAGGAGCGGACTGCGGATTTCCCACCCATTTCACCCCTTGCTGCCGAACTCAGGACGGCGTGAGTTCGGCAGCAGGTGCCTCCGGGGTGCGCAGGAAAGGACACGTCTGGCCGCTCCGTCGGGCGTAGAGCCGCGTCACCGCGCGGCTCGACGCCCGACGGCTCGGCTCAACCCGCGTGCCGACAGGCTGCGGCAGGCCTCGGCCCGGCGAACTCGCACCTCGGAGGGGCGGGCCGTCATGCCGGGCGGGGCCCCTCCCACCCGGGAGTCACCTCGCTGCCGGACTCAGGACGGGGCGCCCGCTTCCACGGCGCTCGCGGCGGCGTCCCGTTCGGCCGCCCGGGTCCGCTGCGGCTCGACGGTGTACTTCGGGTCCTTCGCGCTGACCATGCCGGCGTCGAAGACGCCGAACCGGGTGAGCGCGGAGCCGGCCGCCAGGAGGGCTCCCCCGAGCACCGCCGGCAGCCGGCGTCGGCCGGAGGCCAGCGTCAGCGCCGTCCCCGCGACCGTGCAGGCCCGGGCCGTCTTCAGCAGCCGACCCGGGCGGCCGGCGCGGTAGGGCTCGCTGACCAGCCCGTGGCCGTGCTCCACCCGGTGCATCATCCCGAGCTCGATCGCGGCACCGGCCACCGCGACCTTCCGGGCGGGCCCCGCCTCCGCGACCGTGGTGCACGCCGTGGCGATGCCGCCCCCGGCGGCCATGGCCGAGCCGGCGAAGACCAACGGCAGCTCCCGGTGCGCCTCGTGCCACGAGGGCACCGCGGTGTCGGACAGCAGCGCCGCCGTATAGGTGGTCATCGGTCCGCCGAGCACGGCCGCCCCCACCCCGGTGAGCATCCGCAGACGCGGGAAGCGACCCAGCAGGTGGGCGCCGGCCGTGGCCGTGGCCAGGGCGCTGAACGGCGCCAGGATCCAGGACCCCACCGACAGCGGCGAGGTCGGCTTGAGCACCCGCAGCATGTAGAGGAACCGCGCCGGCCGGCCCAGGTCGTGGATGAGGAAGGCCACCGACGACAGCGCCCCGCCCCCGGCCGTCAGGTGCGCGACCCGTGCGAGGCCCGGCCGGCCGGTCAGCTCGGCCATCGTCCCCAGCAGCGCCGACGACCCGGCCGCCCCGCCGAGGAAGAGGTACAGGGGCACGTCCGGTGTCTTCCACACCGGCGGCTTGATCACCGGCCGCCCGTAGTAGGAGGTGAACTGCGCCTCCCCGGCCATCGACTCGCCGGGACGCGGCGGGCGGCCCCCAGCGCGACGCCGTCGCTCCCGGTCCTGGGCCGGTGGCCCGTCCGCCCGGCGCCAGCCCGCCCCGGGGACGCCGTCGGCCGCCGTCACCGGCGTCGCCCCACGAACGCCGACGCCACCAGGCCGACCACCATCGCCGCGCCCGCGGCGACGTGCCGCCACATCGACGGCAGGTCGCGGGTGGTCACCACCGGGTCCGGCGGGAGCCCGTAGACCTCCGGTTCGTCCAGGAGCAGGAAGAAGGCGCCCGCTCCCCCGACCCCGTCGTCCTCGTCGTGCCCGTACAGCCGGGCCCCCTCGACACCCTTGTCCTGCAGCGCCGCCAGCCGGGCGTCGGCCCGGGCCCGGAGCTCGTCCAGGTCGCCGAACTGGATCGACTCGGTCGGGCAGGCGCTCGCGCACGCGGGCTGGAGCCCGTCGGTGAGCCGGTCGTAGCAGAGGGTGCACTTGAACACCCGACCGTCGTCCTCCCGCTGGTCGATGACGCCGTAGGGGCAGGCGGGCACGCAGTAGCCGCAGCCGTTGCAGATGTCCTCCTGCACCACGACGCTGCCGAACTCGGTCCGGAACAGCGAGCCGGTCGGGCAGACGTCCAGGCAGGCGGCGTGCGTGCAGTGCTTGCAGACGTCGGAGCTCATCAGCCACCGGATCTCCCGGTCCGCCGACGGCGTCTGCTGCGGCGCGCTCTGCTCGGCCGTGGTCGCCGACGCCGGCACCCGGGGGTGGACGACGGGCGGGTCCTGCAGCGGCCGCTGACCGCCAACCGCGCCCGGCGCTCCCACCGTCGGCATCGGGAGGTCGACCGCGCGGCTCTGCTCGACGAACGCCACGTGCCGCCAGCTGTTGGCCCCGAGCATGCCGGTGTTGTCGTACGACGCCCCGGTCAGCCCGAGCTCCGCCCGGTTGCCCTCGGCGTCGTCCATCGGGAGCGTGTTCCACTCCTTGCACGCCACCTCGCACGCCTTGCAGCCGATGCACACCGACGTGTCGGTGAAGAAGCCGACCCGGGGCGGGTGGTCGTCGCCGTACCCGCGCTCGCCGGCGACGTCGGGGACCGGGCCGAACAACCGGTTCTGCGGGTCGTCCCCGGAGAAGGCGGTGCTCGCCGAACTGATCGTCGTCATGACCGCTCCTCGATCGGGGCTCGTCCGTTGGGGCCGAGCCGCCCACTGGCGACGCCGGCCCGGCGGCGGTGGTCCTCGACGAACTCGACCAGCGCCGGCCCCCGGGGCCGGCGGCCGGGCCGGATGTCGCAGGTGGCGACCTTGGACTCCTGGATGTGCACGTTCGGGTCCATCACCACGCCGAGCAGCTCGTTCGCCGAGTCGCCGGTGGTGATGCCGTTCTGGCCCCAGTGGTACGGGATGCCGATCTGGTGCACCTCGCGGCCGGCGACCCGCAGCGGGCGCATCCGCTCGGTGACGAGCACCCGTGCCTCGATGGCGTTGCGCGCGCTGACCAGCGTGGCCCAGCCCATGTGCTCCAGCCCGCGCTCGGCGGCCAGCTGGGGGCTGACCTCGCAGAAGAACTCGGGCTGCAGCTCGGCGAGGTACTCCAGGGTGCGGCTCATCCCGCCGGCGGTGTGGTGCTCGGTGAGCCGGTAGGTGGTGACGACGAACGGGAAGACCTCGTTCATCGCCGGGTTGGCCCGGTTCCACGCGCCCCTGATCTCCTTGCGCGCGGGGTTGGCCTGCCGCTCGTACAGCGGGTTGGGCACCGGTGACTCGGCCGGCTCGTAGTGGGTCGGCATCGGCCCGTCGGCCAGCCCGGCCGGCACGAACAGCCACGCCTTGCCATCGCCCTGCATGATGAACGGGTCCGTGCCGGCGAGCGCGTCCTCGGCGGTGGCTCCCTCGGGCGGGACGTAGTCGGGCCGCTTGGTGGCCTGGAAGTCCGGGACGTCCGGGCCGGTCCACTGCCCGGCGTCCTCGTCCCAGTAGACGTACTTCTTCCGCTCGCTCCACGGCCGGCCCTCCGGATCGGCCGAGGCACGGTTGTAGAGCACCCGGCGGTTCATCGGCCACGCCCAGCCCCACTCCGGCGCGACCATGTCCTGCTCGGTGTGCGGCTTCTTGCGGTTCGCCTGGTTGACCTCGTCGGCGAAGACCCCGGAGTAGATCCAGCAGCCGCAGCTGGTCGACCCGTCGTCCGCCAGCTCGGTGTACCCCGACACCGCCGTGCCGTCCGGCCCCGTCCCGCTGATCTCGCGGAGCACCGCGTGCGCGCTGGGCTCCTGCAGCGGACCGTGGGTCGGGTAGTCCCAGGTGAGATCGAGGATCGGCCGGTCCCGCGGGTCGGTGGAGCCGGCGAGCTTCTCGCGGATGATGCGGCCGAGGTGGAAGTAGAACCACAGGTCGCTGCGGCAGTCCCCCTGCGGCTCCACGGCCTGGGAGTGCCACTGCAGAAGCCGCTGGGTGTTGGTGAACGAGCCGTCCTTCTCCACGTGCGCCGCCGCGGGCAGGAAGAACACCTCGGTGGGGATCTGCTCGGTCACCAGCTCCCCGGTCTCGATCTCCGGGCCGTTCTCCCAGAACGTCGCCGACTCGATCAGCTGCAGGTCACGGACGACGAGCCACTCGAGGTTGGCCAGCCCGAGCCGGGACATCTTCCCGTTGGCGTTGCCGACGACCGGGTTCTCGCCGACGAGGAAGTAGCCGGGCACGGTGCCCTGGATCTGCTCGGCGATCGTCTGGTAGTTGCTGTGGTCACCGGTCAGCCGCGGCAGGTGGTCGAAGCAGAAGTCGTTCTCCGGCTGGGCGGCGTCGCCCCACCAGGCCTTCAGCAGGCTGACCGCGTACTTCCGCATGTTGCCCCAGTAGCCGACCGAGCCCGAGGCCTCGGCGACGAAGTCGTCCAGGTCACGGTCCTCGCGGGCGTGCGGCATCGGGATGTACCCGGGTAGCAGGTTGTAGAGCGTCGGGATGTCGGTCGACCCCTGGATGCTGGCGTGCCCGCGCAACGCCAGGATGCCGCCCCCGGGGCGCCCCATGTTGCCCAGCAGGGCCTGCAGCACGCTCGCGGCCCGGATGTACTGGACGCCGACGGTGTGCTGGGTCCAGCCGACCGAGTAGACGAAGGCGCTGGTGCGCTCGCGACCGGAGTTGCTCGTCAGCGCATCGGCGACCTTCCGGAAGACGGCCGGTTCGATGCCGCAGACCTCCTGGACCAGCTCCGGGGTGTAGCGCGCGTAGTGGCGCTTGAGCACCTGGTAGACGCACCGGGGGTGCTGGAGCGTCTCGTCGCGGCGGGGCTTGCCGCCGATAGGGACGCCACCGCTGCCCGACTTTTCCGAGCCGCCCTCCGCGTGCTCCTCCGCGTCGGCCGGCCGCGCTCCGGAGACGCCGGACGCGCCCGGTTTGGGCGCCTGGCGCTGGCCCGCCGCGGCGGTGACCTCCGTGCCCTCGTACTGCCACGACGTCTCCGCGTACTGCCCCTTCTCCGGGTCGTAGCCGGAGAACAGGCCGTCGAGGTCCTCGGTGTCCTGGAAGTCCTCCCGCAGGATGGCCGCCGCGTTGGTGTAGGCGACGACGTACTCGCGGAACTCCAGCTCGTTCTGCAGGACGTGGTTGATCAGCCCACCGAGGAAGGCGATGTCGCTGCCCGCCCGCAGCGGGACGTGCAGATCGGCGAGCGCGCTGGTGCGGGTGAACCGCGGGTCGACGTGGATGACCGTCGCGCCGCGCGCCTTGGCCTCCATCACCCACTGGAAGCCCACGGGGTGGGCCTCGGCCATGTTGGAGCCCTGGATGACGATGCAGTCGGAGTTGGCCAGATCCTGCTGCGGCATCGTCGCGCCGCCGCGACCGAACGTGGTCCCCAGACCGGGGACCGTGGAGGAGTGCTATATGCGCGCCTGGTTCTCGACCTGGACCGCGCCCAGGGCGGTGTAGAGCTTCTTCATGAGGTAGTTCTCCTCGTTGTCGAGGGTCGCCCCTCCGAGGCTCGCTATCCCCATCGTCCGGTTGACCCGCTTGCCGTCGACCTCGTCCTGCCAGGTCTCGCGGCGGGTCCTGATCACCCGGTCGGCGATCATGTCCATCGCGGTGTCGAGGTCGAGGTCCTCCCACTCCGTCCCGTACGGACGGCGGTAGCGGACCTTGGTCTGACGGGTCGTACTGGTGACCAGGTTCTTGCTGGCCGCCCCCTTGGGGCACAGCCGGCCGCGGCTGATCGGCGAGTCGGGGTCACCCTCGATCTGGGTGACCTTCTCGTCCTGGACGAACACCCGCTGGCTGCAGCCCACCGCGCAGTAGGGGCACACGCTCTGCACCACCCGGTCGGCGGTGGCCGTGCGGGGGGTCAGGGAGTTCGTGCGCTTGCTCCGGACGGCGTCGCCACGACCGAGCGGATCGTTCCCGGTGAGCTGCCGGACCACCGGCCAGGCGTCGAGCCAGGTCTTCATGCGCCCCTCCTGCAGAGCCCGCGCCGCCGGGAGGGGCGGACGGGTCGCCGGGCGTGCAGGCACGGTCTCGGTCGCACGCCTCGGCCCGTTCAGCTGCCGTATCCGACCCTAGCCATCCCCCGCGCTGCCTGCACGTCCGCGCGCTGCGCCGTGGTCGCCGGCTCGCCCGCACCGGGCTCGTCGCCCAGCATGGGGACGGTGAGCGGGAAGCCGGATGCCGTCGTCGTCGGTTCGGGGCCCAACGGCCTGGCCGCGGCCCTGCGGCTGGCCGCCGCGGGGCTGCGGGTGCAGGTCCTCGAGCGCGACGACCGGCCCGGAGGAGGCATCCGCTCCGCCGAGCTGACCCGGCCGGGCTTCCTCTCCGACATCTGCGCCTCGGTGCACCCCATGGCGGCCGCCGCTCCGTTCTTCCGCGAGTTCGACCTGCCGTCCCGCGGCGTGCGGCTCCTGCACCCGGAGGTCCCGTACGCCCACCCCCTCGACGAGGGCCGGGCCGCGGTCGCCCACCGGTCGCTGGAGCAGACGGCCGACGGGTTCGGGCCCGACGGCCCCGCCTACCGCCGGTTGCTCGGTCCGCTGGTCGACGCGGGCGACGACCTCGTGGACTTCTTCCTCGGCAGCGCGCTGCGCCGGTTCCCCACCCGGAGCCTCCCGGCGATGGCCTCGTTCGCCGTCAACGGCCTGCCCGACGTCCGCTGGCTGGCGCGCCGGTGGTTCCGCACCGAGGAGCCGAGCGCACTGCTCGCCGGGGCCGCCGCGCACGGGACGCTGGACCTCACCCGCGCGATCACCGGCGGGCTCGGCCTGCTGCAGGGGATGCTGGCTCACCACAGCGGCTGGCCGGTGGTCGAGGGCGGCTCGCAGCGGTTGGCCGACGCGATGGTCGTCGCCCTCCGGGAACAGGGAGGTGAGGTGGTCACCGGGCACGAGGTCACCGACCTGCGCGAGTTCGAGGGCGTCCCCGCGGTCCTGCTGGACACCACCCCGGAGGCCTTCGTCCGGCTGGCCGGCGACCGCGTCCACGAGGGGTACCGCCGCTGGGTCTCCCGGTACCGCCACGGCCCAGGCGTCTTCAAGATCGACTGGGCGCTGTCGGAACCGGTGCCCTGGACCCATGCCGACGTCCGCCGCGCCGGCACCGTGCACCTGTCGGGCACCCTCGACGAGACCGTTGCCGCCGAGTCCGCCCCCTCCTCGGGACGCGACACCGACCGGCCGTTCGTGATCGCCGTGCAGCCGACCGTGGCCGACCCGACGCGGGCACCGTCCGGGGGGCACGTGCTGTGGGCCTACGCGCACGTGCCGAACGGGTCCGACGTCGACATGACCGACCGGATCGAGGCGCAGGTGGAGCGGTTCGCCCCGGGGTTCCGCGACACGATCCTGGCCCGGCACACCATGCGCGCACCCGAGATGGAGGCGTACAACCCGAACTACGTCGGCGGGGAGATCTCCAACGGCGAGGCGTCCCTCCGGCAGATGCTCGCCCGCCCGGTGCCCCGGTGGAACACCTACAAGACGCCCGTGCCGGGCACCTACCTGGCCTCGTCGGCCACCCCACCGGGACCCGCCGTCCACGGCATGTGCGGGGACAACGCGGCACGGGTGGCGCTGCGGGAGGTCTTCGGCGTGCGCACCGGGCCCCCGTTGCGGCCCCCCGCGGCCCGACGTCCCGGTTCGCGCGCCCCGGGTTCGGACCCCGGGGGCCGCGGGTAGCGGACGTGGTGCCGCACCGGTCCACCCGCCACAGCGCGAGGAGCACCCATGAGCGAACCGACCCGGAGCAACTCCACCAGCGACCTGCTCCAGTCGTTGAGCACCGACCTCTCGGCCCTGGTCCGGCAGGAGCTGCAGCACGCCCAGGCCGAGCTGGCCGGCAAGGCCAAGCAGGCCGGTCGCGCCGGCGCACTCCTCGGCGCCGCCGGCGTCCTCGGCGCGATGTCCGTCGGCAGCGCGACGGCCCTCCTGCTGCGCGCCCTGGACCGCAGGGTGAGCCCAGCCACCTCCGCCGCGCTGGCGACCGGGCTCCTCGCCGGTGGCGCCGGCGCGCTCCTCGGGGGTGCGCTCGCGGAGCTGCGCCGTGCGTGGCCGCTGGTCCCGGACGAGACGGTGGAGAGCCTGCGCGACGACGTCCGCATCGCCTCAGCCCGCCGCCCGGCCGCGGGCTGAGGCACCGCGGCGCTCAGCGCCGCGCGGCGTCCAGAGCGGGGCGCGGCGACCGCGACCGGTCGGGCATCGGGGGCACCGCCGGTTGCGGCGCGTCGTCCGCGGGCGCGGACCGGACGAGGCGCAGGACGAGCACGACGGCGGCCAGCAGGTAGACCGGGGTGCCGGCGGCCCACAGGACGGCGCCGGCCACCTGCTGGTCGGCCACGGGGTCGAAGCCGTGGTCGGCGGCCCGCTCGACGTACACCCCGTACCAGGGGCTGGACGAGAGCATCATGACGCCACCGAGCACGGCCTCGCCGAACGCCGGCACGAGCACGGCGACCAGCCCCGCCACGAGCTGGCCGAGCCGTCGGCGCGGGACGCGCAGCACGCACCACCAGAAGACGACCCCCGCGGCGAGGAACGTCAGGTGCTCGGCGACGTGCACCGCCTCCGAGCGCACCGCCGCCTCGTAGGCCCCCGGCAGGTGCCAGAGGAGGACCACGGACAGGTAGCCGACGGCCACCCCGAGCACCACGGCGGGACGACGGGCACCCCGGGCCACCGCCGACCACGGGCGGGCGAGGACCTCGCGGGCCCGGGGCGGTAGCGCGGTGAGCACGCGCGGCACCGGATCGGCGAGCACGAGCAGCGGCGCGGCGACGATGGTCAGCAGCAGGTGCTGCGTCATGTGGGCGGTGAGGGAGTCCTCCGCCAGCCGCTCCAGCGGCGAGGCGAGGGCGGCGCCGAGCGCGGTCAGGCCGAGCAGCCAGGCCGCCCCCGGTCCGGCCGCCGCCCAGGGCGAGCGACGACGGGGCGCGGTCCAGGCCAGCAGGCAGGCGTAGCCGAGCGCGGCCAGCCCGAGGAAGGCGATCGTCGCGTAGGACCAGTCGCCGCCCCCGCCGAGCGGGTGGGCCAGCGTGCTGCCGGGGACGGGGACGCCGCTCACCGCGCCGGCTCCCCGGCCACCACGTCGAGGACCGTGTGCATGCCCGCGGCGTGGTGGCCGGTCACGGTGCACCACAGCCCGACGCGCTCGTCCGCCGCCACCGGGAAGGTGAGCTCGTGCGCCTCGCCCGGGTCGAGCACCGGGGTGACGGCACGTTGGTCGCCGTCGACGCGGACGGCGAGGTCGTGCGGCGCCGCTCCCGCGTTGGTCACCACGAGCCGGATCTCCCCCGGGAGCAGCGGACGCCCCTCGGTCACGATCTCCCACTCGGTCAGCCCGACGCGCTGGTCGGCGGCCGGCGGCGCGGGTGCCGCCGGTGCCGTGGACGAGGCCCCGGCCGCGCACCCGCTGAGGAGGACCGCGAGCCCGAGCGGCACCAGCCGCCGGTGCGCCCGGCGCCCGGTCACGGGTCCTCCAGCAGGGCGCGGACCGCGTCGGCGGCCGGGTGGTCGGGGGCCAGCTCCAGGAACCGCCGCAGCGTGGCGGCCGCCGCGTCGTCGGCGAGCGCGTGCTGCGCGGACCCCAGCAGGAGCAGCGCCTCCGGGTGCTCGGGGTGCTCGGCCAGCACGGTCTCCACCACGGGGCGGGCCTCGCCGGGCCGATCGTCGCGGAGCAGGGCGAACGCCAGCGAGAGCGCCACCGCCGGGTCGCCCGGCCGCTCCTCGAGCACCGCCCGGTAGCCGGTCGCCGCCTCGGCGAAGTGCCCGGCGTCGTCCAGCTCCCGCGCCTGCCGCAGCAGCTCGTCGGCGGGGTCGGCGCCGACCGCGCCCGGGGCGCTCACCGGTGCGGATCCCTCTTCGGCGGCGTCGGCGGCGGCGGGCGCCGCGGCGCGGGGGACGGCGACCAGGGCGACGGCGCCGGCCGCGGCCACGGCGACCACCGGGACGACGACCGCCGGTCGCGGCAGCCATGTCCGCCGCACCCGGACCGGCCTCTCCTCCGGAGCCGGGGCGCCGCCCTCACCGAGGTCGTCGGGGACCGGCTCCCGCCGGGGGGCCGACAGCCGCAGGATCTCGGCCAGCAGCTCGTCCTCCGCGGCGCGCGCCTGCGCGGTCGTCCGCGGCCCGGACCGGACGTCGTCCAGCAGCTGCAGGGCCGCCTCCAGGCGCTCGTCGTCGCCCGACCCGGTCAGCCGGTCCGGCCGCGCGGCGGCCGCAGCCACGGCGGCCTCGGCCGCCGTGCGGTCGGCGTCGGTCAACGTGGTCCGGCTGCCCGGCCGCCGGCGGGAGACCAGGACGCCGACCGCGACCACCCCGCCCGCCAGGGCCACCCCCGGCAGGACGACCAGCGCCCAGCCCACCCCCTCCCGGGGCGGGTCGAGCAGGATCCACTCGCCGTAGCGCCCCACGAACCAGGCGCGGATCTCCTCGGGGCTCTCGCCCGCCGCCACCTGCTCGGCGATGACCGCCCGCATCCCCCGGGCCGCCGGCGCCGCCGAGTCCGCCGCGGACTCGCCCGCACAGGTGGGGCACCGCAGCCCGGCCGCGATCTCCCGCGCGGTCGCCGCCGGATCGGGCTGCGTGACCGGCTCCTGGCGCCACCACAGCGCGGCGACGAGGGCGAGCACCGCGAGCACGACGGCCAGGACCCGCGCCCGGCCGCTCACCCCGCCTCCAGCCGCGGCAGCACCTCGTCCGCCAGCCACGCGGCGGAGACCGCGCCCACCCGGCGGGCGACGACCGTGCCGTCCCGGTCGACGACGAAGGTCTCGGGCACACCCGTCGTCCCCCACTCCACGGCCAGCCGGCCGTCGGCGTCGGCCACGCTCGGGAACGGGGTCCCGCCGACGCCCGCGAGGAACTCGCGGGCGGCGTCGTCGTCGTCGTTCACGTCGATGCCGACGACCCGCAGCCCCTGCGGCCCCCACTGCCGCGCCGTCTCGACCAGCAACGGCATCTCCTCCCGGCACGGCGCGCACCACGAAGCCCAGACGTTCACGAGCACCACCGAACCGCGCAGGTCCGCGAGGTCGACGTGCCCACCGTCCAGGGTGGCACCCGCCAGGGCCGGGGCCGGGCTCCCCACGATCGCCGTGGAGGGGGCCCCCTCGGGCCGGTCCAGCGCGAGCGCGAGTGGCACGGTCAGCACCAGACTCACGAGCAGGGCGGGGACCAGCATCAGCCACCGCCGCCGGCCACTCACCGCTCCCCCGACGACAGGCTCGTCGCGGGTTCCTCCGACGCCTGCTGCCCCCGCCGGACGCGGCGGGCGGGCCAGCCGGCCACCGCGGCCCCCAGCGCCATCACCCCGCCGGCGATCCAGAGCCAGGAGACCAGCGGGTTCACCGCGATCCGGACCAACGCCCACCCGCCGTCCGGGTCGACCTCGGTGACGGTCAGGTAGACGTCACCGGCGAGCGTGGACCGGACCGCCGGCGAGGCCACCGTGATGGAGTGCGCGGGGAACGTCCGCAGCTCGGGCGCGGCCGCGCCCCTCGCCCGGCCGGCCTCCTCCAGCTCCAGCCGCGCGACCACGCGCATCTCCTGCGCCGTCCGCTCGCGTTCCACCGATTCCAGCCGCGCCGTCCAGCCCGCCGCGCTCACCGCGTCCCCCACCGCGACGCGCTGCTCCGTCGCCGTCGCGAAGGAGGAGGACGCCGCCACGGCGACGGCGGCCAGCGCCACCCCGACGTGCACGACCAGCCCGCCGTACAACCGGCGCCGGCGGCGGCCGGCCTCCAGCAGCGCCCGCGGCCACGACCGGCCGGTGGCCCGCCGGACGACGCGCGTCCCCTGGCCGACCAGCTGCACCGACGTGGCCAGGACGAGGGCGGCCAGGCCGAACGCGGTCAGCGCCGCGGCGCCGGAGACGCCCAGCACCACCAGCAGCGCGACCAGCCCGACGGCGACGGCGACCGGCACCGCCACCCGGCGGGCGAGCGCCGGCACCGAGTCGCTCCCCCACGACACCAGCGGACCCAGCGCCATCAGCAGCAGCACGACGAGCGCGACCGGCACCGCCATCTGGTTGTAGTAGGGCGGGCCCACCGACACCTGGCGGCCGTCGGCCAGCTGGGCGAACACCGGGAAGAGGGTGCCCAGCAGGACGGTGAAGGCCAGCCCGACCAGCAGCACGTTGTTCCCGAGGAACACCGTCTCCCGGGAGAGCCGGGCGGACAGGGTCCCGTCGGGCCCGAGCCGGTCGGCCCGCCACACCAGCAGCACCGCGACGACGACCAGCACGACGGCGACGAACCCCAGGAGCAGCGCACCCAGCGACGACCGGCTGAAGGCGTGGACGCTGTCGACGATGCCGCTGCGGGTCAGGAACGTGCCGACCAGCACGAGCACGAAGGAGGCGACGGCCAGGCAGACGTTCCACACCCGCAGGGTCGCCCGCCGCTCCTGCACCATGGCGGAGTGCAGCAGCGCCGTGGCCGTCAGCCACGGCAGCAGGGAGGCGTTCTCCACCGGGTCCCACGCCCAGTAGCCGCCCCAGCCCAGCACCGCGTAGGACCACCAGGCGCCGAGCACGATCCCCAGCGTCAGGAAGGTCCAGGACACGAGGGTCCACCGGCGGACGGCCAGCAGCCAGCCGCGCCCGGTGTCCCCGGTGGCGAGGGCCGCGACCGCGTAGGCGAAGGGGACCGCGAGTCCGACGTACCCCAGGTACAGCAGCGGGGGGTGCGCCCCCATGAGCGGGTTGTCCTGCAGCAGCGGGTTCGGGCCCGGGCCGTCGGTGGGCGCCGGGGAGACCCGCTCGAACGCGTTGCCCCCGAACAGCGCGAGCGCGAAGAAGAAGGCGGCGACGACCGACAGCGTCACCAGCACCCAGGGGTGGTGCCGGGCGGCCCGCGCGTCCGGGCGGCGGGCGACCGCGGCGGCGTAACCGGCGAGCACCACCAGCCAGAGCAGCAGCGACCCCTCCAGGGCGGACCAGAGGCTGGTCACCGTGTAGTACAGCGGCACGGCGCGACCGCCGTTCTCCGCCACGTACCGCACGCCGAAGTCGTGGGTGAGCAGCGCCCACTCGAGCACGGCGGCGGCCGCCAGCGCCGTCCCGAGGACGGCATAGGTCAGCCGCCGCGCCGATCCGGCCGGCGCGCGGCCCGTCGCGACGCCCACCCAGGCCGCCACGGACGTGAGCGCGAGGACGAGTCCCGAGGCCAGCGAGGCGGTCCCGAGCAGCGCCGTCACCCGCTCTCCCCGATCGGCTGGTACTCGTTGGAGTGCTTGACCAGGACCAGGTCGCCCACGAAGACGCCGTCCGCGCGCAGCCACCCCTCGACGACCGCGCCCTGCCCCTCGGCGAACACTGCCGGCAGGGCCCCGGAGTAGACGACGGGAAGGGTCCCGACGCCGTCGGTGACGGTGAACCGGGCCTCCGCGCCGACGCGCTCCAGGGAGCCGGCCTGCACCAGGCCCCCGAGGCGCAGCCGCTCGTCCTCCCCCGGCTGCTCCGCGACGACCTCCGTCGGCGTCCGGTAGTAGACGAGGGTGTCGGCGAGCCCGCTGACCCCCAGCAGCGCGAGCGCGCCGGAGACCGCCCCGACCACCACCAGCAGCCGGAGCGACAGGGTGCGCCGCCGCGCGGTGGACCGGCTCACCGGTCACCCCGCCCCGGCCGGGTGGCCCACAGGTACCCGGCCCACACCAGCAGCGTGAGCAGGTAGCCGAGGACCACCGCCAGCTGCCCGCTCACCGGCCGCCCCCGGGGACGACGGTGATCACCGGCGCGTCCTCGCCGCCGGCACCGGCGGGCGCGCCGGCCGGCTCGGACGCCTCCGCCCGCAGCCGGGCGACCCGGCGGCGGACGACGAGCACCGCGAGGAGGGTGAAGGCGAGGACGCCCGCGCCCAGCGCCCACGCCATCGTGGGGTGGATCGGTGGGCTGCCCTCGGGGCCGAGCACGGTGGGCGGCTGGTGCAGCGTCCGCCACCAGACGACCGAGAAGTGCACGACCGGCACGTTGAGGAAGGCGACGATGCCGATGGCCGCGGACCGGCGGGCGGCGACGTGCGGGTCGTCGGCCATCCGTCGGACGCCGAGGTAGGCGACGTAGACCAGCAGGAGCACCGCCGTCGTCACCAGCCGGGCATCCCACGTCCACCAGACGCCCCAGACCGGGCGGCCCCACAGCATGCCCAGCGCGATCGCCAGCGCCGTCAGCCCGACGCCCAGCTCGGCGGCCGCCTGCGCGTACCGGTCGAAGCCGAGCTCACGGCGCACCAGGTAGCCCACGCTGCACACCAGCACGGTCGCGAACGCCAGGTAGGCCACCCAGGCGGCCGGGACGTGCACGTACATCAACCGCTGCGCCGGACCCTGCACCCCGTCCTCGGGGGCGACGACGAGCGCCAGGACCAGCGCGACCGCGGTCGCCCCGGCAGCGGCGGCGGGGAGGAGCGCACCGCCGGGCACCGGAGTCCTACGCACGCTCGCTCCTCCTGTCGACCGGTCCCCGCCCGGGAAGGCCCGGGGACGGCTGGGTCAGCGGGGACCCGGCCAGCCTCTCACTCCTCCAGGAGGAAGGGGAAGACGGCCCAGGCGGTCGCCCCGGCGACCAGGTCGTAGGCGACCAGCAGCACCAGCCACGGGAGCGGCTCCGCCACGACGCCGGCCTGCGTCCCGGCCAGCAGGGCGGGCAGCCCGGCGGGGAGCACCAGGGCCGCGAGCAGGCCCGCACCGCGGGCCGAGGCCGCCAGCAGGGCGCCGAACACCGTGGTGCTCGCCGCGACGCCGCCCAGGCCGAGCGCCGCCGCCGCGCACCCGGCGAGGGAGACGGGGCCGTCGAGGAGCAGGACGGCGAGGACGGTCCCCGTGGTCCAGGTGACCGCGAGCGCGGTCCAGAGGACGGCGGCCTTGGCGAGGAACAGCGCCCCGGCCGGGACCAGGCCGCGCAGCAGGTCCCAGGAGTCCTCGTCGCGCTCCGCCGCCGCGACCAGCCGGGCCAGCGGAACCGCGGCGGTGAGCACGAGCAGCCAGACCAGGCCGGGCGCGGCGGCCCGGAGCGCGCCGGGGTCGGGGCCGAGCACGAGACCCCCCAGCACGACCCCGGCCGCGACGAACGGCAGCACCGAGGCGAAACCGTCGACGCCACCCAGGGCGATCCGCGCGTCCCGCCGGACCAGCAGCGGGACGGTGCGCAGCACGCCGGCGCGGCCCTCCCGCCGTCCACCTCCCCCGCTCACCCGAGCACCGTCGCGGCGCCACCGACGAGCTCCAGGCGGGCGTCGACCGGGCCCAGGCCGGCGGCGACCTCCGAGCCCGCGACGAGCACCGCCGACCCGGCGCGGGCCAGGTCCTCGACAGTGCGGCGCACGGCCTCCCGGCCGGCCGCGTCGAGGTGCTCCATGGGTTCGTCGAGGCACACCACCGCCGGGGTCACCACCCGGGCCACGGCGAGGGTCACCCGCGCCCGCTGCCCCGCCGAGAGGCGGCCGGCCTCCTGTCCCCACAGCTCCTCGGGGAGCCCGCACGCGGTGAGGGCCGCCGCAGCGGCACCGGCCGGCTGCTCCCGGCCGGCCAGGGCGCCGGCGAACGTCACGGCGTCCAGTGCCCGCTGCCGACGGCGCGCGGCCGCCCCGGGGCGCAGGTACAGCGCGTGCCCGGTCACCGACCGGGTGCCCGACGTCGGCTCCACCAGCCCCGCCGCGATCCGCAGCAGCGTGGTCTTGCCGGCGCCGTTCCCCCCGCCGACGACGCAGACCGCGCCGGCCGACAGCCGCAGCGTCAGGGGGGCGAGCGCGGTCCGCCCGCCGTAGCGGCGGGCCACCTCCTGCAGGCACAGCACCGGCGGTTCCCCCGCGGCAGGGCGGCCGGTCCTCGACTGGGTCATCGTGCCGAGGATGGTGCCACCGCCGCCCGCGCCCGGGCCGAGCAGCTGCGGTTGTGCGGCCGAAGCCAGCCACTAGGGTCGGACGGGACCGCACGGGAGCCCTCCCCGGAGGGGCAGCCCGACCAGCCCGCCACGGAGGTGCGATCGTGCCAGCCGACCTCGCTCCGGTGGCCGCACCGGAGCCGGGCTCGGTGCTCGATCCCGTGGGCCCCGAGGCGGCGCAGATCGCCGGCCTCACCTGGTTCATGATCGTCCTGGGCGGTCTGCTGTGGCTGGCCACCGTGGTGTTCCTGGTGCTGGCCCTCCGGCACCGCGCGCGCCGCGAGCCACGGGCCGCGAACCGGGGCGCGAAGGCCTTCATCGCCGTGTGGGGCGTGGTCGTCCCGATCGTCGTCCTGCCCGCCGTCTTCGCCTACAGCCTCGTGGTGGGCGTCGACATCTCCCGGCCTGCCCCTCCCGAGGCGCTCACCGTCGAGGTCGTCGGCCACCAGTTCTGGTGGGAGGTGCGCTACCCCGACGCCGACGTGGTGACCGCCAACGAGATCCACGTGCCGGTCGGCCGCCCCGTCCGGCTGGAGATGACGTCGGCGGACGTGATCCACAGCCTCTGGATCCCGCCGGTGGCCGGCAAGCTCGACCTCCTCCCCGGGCAGACCAACGTCCTGTCCTTCCAGGTCGAGGAAGCCGGTCGCTACCTCGGGGAGTGCGCCGAGTTCTGCGGCATCCAGCACGCCCGCATGCAGTTCGTCCTCGTCGCCCAGGAGGAGGACGAGTTCGCCGACCACCTGGTCGCGTTGCAGGCGGGCTCCGCGGAGCCGGACGGCGAGCTCGAGGAGGCCGGCCGCGAGGTGTACCTGGCCGCGGGCTGCGGGCAGTGCCACCGGATCGAGGACGTCAGCGAGGGGGACGACTTCGCCCCGGACCTCACCCACCTCGCGTCCCGGGACACGATCGCCGCGGGGATGCTCGAGAACACGCGGGGCAACCTGGCGGGCTGGATCCTCGACCCGCAGGGCCTCAAGTCGGGGGTCCGCATGCCGCCGAACAACCTCTCGGGCGACGACCTGCAAGCGCTGCTGGCCTATCTGGAGAGCCTCGAATGACCGCGCTGCAGGATCCCCCGGCCACAGAGGACCGACTCGCCGCCACGTGGGCCACCCCACCCGGCCTGGCCGGCTGGTTCACGGCCCTCAACCACAAGCAGGTGGGCCAGCGCTTCCTCATCACCGCGTTCGTCTTCTTCGCCCTGGGCGGCATCCAGTCGGTGCTGATGCGCTGGCAGCTCGGGAGCGCCGAGAGCACCTTCCTCGACGCGCAGACCTACAACGAGCTGTTCACCATGCACGGCACGACGATGATGTTCCTGTTCGCCGTGCCGGTGGGCGAAGCCTTCGCGATGTACTTCCTGCCGCTCATGCTCGGCACCCGGGACCTGCCGTTCCCCCGGCTGACCGCCTTCGGCTGGTACATCTACGTGCTCGGCGGGATCTTCCTCTACAGCAGCTTCCTGTTCGGCCAGGTCCCCGACGGCGGCTGGTTCGCCTACACCCCGCTCACCGGGCCCGAGTACTCCCCGAGCAACTCGATGGACTTCTGGCTGCTGGGCGTGACGTTCGTGGAGATCGCGACGATCGCCGGAGCGATCGAGCTGGTGGTGCTGATCCTCCGGTACCGGGCGCCGGGCATGAAGATCAGCCAGATGCCGCTGCTGGCGTGGAACGTGCTGGTCACCGGGATCGCCGTCATCTTCGCGTTCCCGCCGCTGGTGGTCGCCAGCGTGCTCCTCGAGCTGGACCGCAAGATCGGCACGCACTTCTACGATCCGGCGGCCGGTGGCGAGTCCTTGCTCTGGCAGCACCTGTTCTGGTTCTTCGGCCACCCCGAGGTCTACATCATCCTGCTGCCGGGGCTGGGCATCGTCTCCACGATCGTGCCGGTCTTCGCCCGCAGCCGGATCGTCGGCTACAGCCTGATCGCCGTCTCGACGGTCGCCATCGGCATCCTGTCGTTCGGCGTGTGGGTGCACCACATGTTCGTGACGGGGATCCCGCAGCTCGGGCTGGCCTTCTTCTCCGTGGCGAGCCTGTTCATCCCGATCCCGAGCGCCATCCAGGTCTCGGCGTGGATCGCCACCATCTGGCAGGGCCGGGCGGTGTGGAAGACGCCGATGATGTACGTCGTCGGCTTCATCGTGATCTTCGTCCTCGGCGGGGTCACCGGGGTGATGGTCGCCTCGGTCCCGTTCGACCAGCAGGCGCACGACAGCTACTTCGTCGTCGCGCACTTCCATTACGTGCTCATCGGCGGGATCCTCTTCCCGGTGCTGGCCGCCGTCCACTTCTGGATGCCGAAGATGAGCGGCCGCCTGCTCGACGAACGCATCGGCAAGACGGCGTTCTGGCTGACCTTCGTCGGCTTCAACGTGACGTTCTTCCCGCTGCACATCACCGGGCTGCAGGGCATGCCGCGCCGCCTCTACACCTACGCGGAGAACACGGGGTGGGAGCTCACGCAGGCGATCGCGACCGCGGGCACCGTCGTCCTCACCCTGGGCCTGCTCATGACGCTGGGCAACGTGGTGCTGTCGGCGCGGTACGGCGAGCGGGCCGGGGACGACCCGTGGGGCGGGGAGACCCTGGACTGGTACGCGACCTCGCCGCCGCCGGCCTACAACTTCCGCGGCATCCCGGAGGTCGCCAGCCGCTCGCCGCTGTGGGACACCCGGCCCTTCCGGCCGAAGTACGACCCGGCCACCTGGCAGGACGAGCTGCGCGAGCCCCGCGCTCCCGTGCGGCAGGTCGTGCTCACCAGCATCCTCGACGCCGCCCCCGAGGAGCTGGTCACCCTGCCGCAGAAGTCGTGGTGGCCGCTGCTGATGGCCTCCTCGCTCACCGTCGCCCTGATCGGCACGATGATCGACGTCTACCCCGTCGCCCTCACCGGTGTGCTCGCCGCGGTCGTGACCGGTGTGGCCTGGGTCTGGAACAGGCAGGACCGGCTGTGAGGACCAGCGGACACGCCGGGGACGCCGCCCCCCGTCCGGCCCCGCACATCGCCCGCGGCACCGGGTGGTGGGGGATGCTGCTGCTCCAGCTCGTCCTGGTGTCGATGCTCGCGGCGCTGCTGTTCTCCTACTTCTACCTGCGCGACGGCTTCGACACGTGGCCGCCCGAGCCGGCGCCCGCCCCCGCGCTGGGGCTGACCGCGGTCGCCACCGCGCTGCTGCTGCTCAGCGCCGTCCCGGTGGCCGCGGTCCACCTGTCGGCGCGGGCCGGGAAGGCGGCCGGCCGGGTCCCCGCCGCGCTGGCCGCCGCCGTCGTCCTCGGGGTGGCGTTCCTCCTCGTGCAGTTCGCCGACTACGCGGCCAACGACATCGACCCGCAGCGCGACGTGTACGGCTCCCTCTTCCTCGCCCTCGCCGGCTTCCACCACGTCAACGCCGCCCTGGCCCTGCTCGGGCTGGGCATCGTGCTGCTGCGCGTGCGGACCGGCAGCATGCCCCCCCGCGAGCAGGAGATGGCGGTGACCGCCGCGCACTACTGGTACTTCGTGGTCTGGTCCTGGATCGTCATCGCCGCCACCCTCTACTTGACGCCGAGGTTCTGGTGACCGCCGCGACTCCGGAGACCAAGCGCCCCGCCGGCCGGCCGGTCCTGTTCTGGTTCGGTGTCGGCGGTGGCACCGCGGCCTGGCTGCTGCACCTGCTGGTCGGCTACTGGTTCATCGAGATCGGGTGCCCCACCGAGGGCCTGGCGCTCCCCGTCTTCCTCGTCGTGCTGACCGTGGCCCTCACGGTCATGGCCCTGGCCGCGACCTGGGCGTCCTGGTGGTCGATGCGGCACCTGCCACCGCAGCCGGAGTCCGCCGCCGTCCCCGGTCCCGAGCTCCGGCCGCTGCTGCCCTGGCGGCGTCGGCGCGACCCCGCGGACGCGCCCCCGGCCGGCGCCTGGGACCCGGTGCCGAGCCCCGCGCGCAACCGGCTGCTCGCGCTCACCGGCCTCACCATGAACCTGCTGGCGGTCGGCCTGATCGTGCTGGCGCTGCCCCCCGTCCTCGTGTACGGACCGTGCTGGTGACCGGGGGACGGCGGGGAATGCGGGCCCGGCTGGCGGCGGCGCTCGTGGCCGCCGCGGCCGGGCTGAGCGCCTGCACCGACGCGACCGGCGAGCCGCAGGTGTCCGCGGACCGCGGGCGCGAGCTGCTGCGCGAGTACGGCTGCGCGGCCTGCCACCAGGTGCCGGGGGTGACCGGGCCGCAGGGCCGGGTGGGTCCGCCGCTCGGGACGCTCGTCGAGCGGCGGGTGATCGCCGGGCAGCTCCCCCACACGCCCGAGAACCTGCGAAGCTGGATCCAGGACCCCCAGGAGCTGGACCCCGGCAACCTGATGCCCGACCTCGGGGTGACCGACGAGGACGTCGACGCCATCGTCGCCTACCTGTACTCGCTGGAGCCCTCGTGAGCCGCCGCCGGATCCCGACGGCCGCGCGCCTGCTCCAGGTGCTGGCGCTGGTCGCGGCCTGCGTCGCCCTCACCCTGGTGGCGGCACCGGTCGAGGCCGCCCCGGCCCCGGCGCCGCCCGCCGAGGAGGTCGCCGACGGCGGGACCGTCTACCAGCGGTACTGCGGGATCTGCCACAACAACGACGGCAGCGGCATCCCCGGGACCGGCGACGAGGCGGGGCCGGACCTGCGCGGGTTGCCGGTGGCCTACGTCGACCTGGTCATCCGCACCGGCCGGATGCCGATCCTGCACCGGCCGGTCGGCGCCGTGGAGGAACAGCTCACCGACGCCCAGCGCGAAGCGGTCGTCACCTGGATGGCCGAGGAGTTCGACCTGGAGGGCGGGATCCCCGAGGTGGGGGGAGGCGACCCGGGCCGCGGTCAGCCACTCTGGCTGACCAACTGCGCGCCCTGCCACAGCGCCGGGGGCAACGGCGGCATCTCGGCCGACGGGACGGTCGCCCCGGAGGTCACCGGCATCGACCCCACCGGCATCGTGGAGGCGATCCGGGTCGGCCCGTTCGAGATGCCCCGGTTCGGCGACGAGGTCCTCAGCGAGCAGGACGCCGCCGACATCGCCGCCTACGTGCAGGACCTGTCGGACGCCGAGACCACCCCCCTGGGGCTCTCGGACGTCAGTCGCGTCTACGGCGGTGTCTTCACCGGCCTGATCGCCCTGGCCATGGCGGGCGCGCTGGTGCTCGTCGTCCGGACCGGCCGGCGATCGGCCCCGGAACCGGCCGGGCGCACCCCCTCGGACCCGGAGGACAGGGAGGGCACGGAGCAGTGACGGCCACGGAGCCCCGCCCGGAGTCCCGCCCCGCGCTCCTGCGCCGCCCGGTCCCGCTCGCGGCCGGAGCCGTGGCGGCGATCCTGCTCGCGGCGTTCGTGGCGGGCCTGGTGCTGGACTGGCCCACCTCCGCGCTCGGGCTGCTCCTCGGCATCGGCACGCTGTGCGCCGCTCTCGTCGTGGCCGCCGCGCTGCCCGCTGACGAGGACCAGGAGCTCGCCTGGCCGGGCCAGCGCGAGCCGGGGGACGCACCGCTGCTCGCGGCGGTCGCCGGTCACCCGGTCCGCCGGCGCTGGGTCCTCGGTGGCGTCGGCGTCGGCGCGCTCGCCGGGATCGGCCTGCTCGCCTGGCTGGGCCGGGACGAGCCGCCGGCCACCAGCTGGCGGCGGGGGACGCACCTGGTGACCGCCGAGGGCCAGCGGATCCGCGCGGCGGACGTGCCGATCGGCGGCTTCGGCACCGTGTGGCCCGAGGGCGCCGCCCGGGAGGACCTGGCGGCGGTCGTGCTGGTGCGGCTCTCCGCGCAGAGCGCGCAGCCGCCGACGGTCCTCGACTGGGTGGTCGGCGAACGGCTGGTCGCCTACTCGAAGGTCTGCACGCACGCCGGCTGCCCGGTCGGGCTGTACCAGGAGGACAGCGACTCGCTGTTCTGCCCCTGCCACCAGGCCACCTTCGACGCGGCGCGCGGGGCGGTACCGACGTTCGGGCCGGCGTCGCGCCCCCTCCCCCAGCTCCCCCTCGGCGTCGACGCGGACGGCTTCCTGGTGGCCCTCGGCGACTTCGCGACGCCCATCGGTCCGGTGCGCGGATGAGCGTCCAGGAAGCCCCCACCCGGCCCCGGTGGCTGCGCGAGCTGTTCGTCCCGACGCACTGGTCGTTCCTGCTGGGGCCGGTCGCGGTGATCTGCTTCGCCGTCCTGCTGCTGACCGGGCTGGTGCTGACCTTCTTCTACGAGCCGTCGGCCGAGCTGGTGGAGTACCAGGGCTCGGCCGACCTCTACGACGGCCGCGAGCTGCCGGCCGCGTTCTCCTCCGTCGTCTCGATCAGCCACGACCTGCCCGGCGGGCTGCTGCTGCGCCGGGTGCACCGGGTGGCGAGCTACCTCTTCGTCGCGGCGCTGCTGCTGCACGTGCTCCGGGTGCTCCTCGCCGGGGCCTTCCGGGGTCGCCGCATCTCGAACTACCTGCTCGGCCTGGTCCTGCTCGCACTGGCCTTCGCGCTGGGCTGGTCGGGCCAGAACCTGGTGTACGACGTGATCACCGGCAGCAGCGTCCGGATCGGGTACTCGATCGCGGCGAGCATGCCCTGGCTCGGCGGGGAGCTGGCCGACCTCGTCTTCGCGGGCCCGGACGTCGCCGACGTCGTCCCCCGGCTGTTCTGGCTGCACGTCCTGCTGCTGCCGGTCGCCTTCGGAGGGTTGCTCGCCGTCCACCTGTGGCTCGTCGTCCGCCAGCGGCACACAGTGCTGCCGCGGCGCCGTCGCCCCGACGGACAACTGGTCGTGGCGACCCCCGCCCGGAGCGGGTTGCGGTCCCGCGCACTGCTGCTCACCCTGCTGACCACCACGCTGCTCGTCGTCTCCGCCGCGCTGGTCCCCTTCGGGGACGTCCTGCACATCGGCCCGTACCTGCCCGGTGTGGCCGGCAACGACATGTACCCGGACTGGTACCTGTTCCCGGCCGAGGGCGGCATCCTCATCCTGCCGGCCGTGGAGTTCAGCATCCTGGGGGCGACGATCACGAACCCGTTCCTGGGCGGTGTCCTGCTGCCGGTGCTCATCGGCGGGGCGGTGGTGGTCTACCCGCTGCTGGAGCGGCTGTTCCGCCGGCGTCCGGAATCCGACCTCGACCTCAGCGAGCGACCGCTCGACGCGCCGTTCCGTGTCGCCTTCGTCACCTTCGTCGTGGTGCTCGGCGCGGTGACGGGCGCGGGGGCGGCCAGCGACGTGATCGCCCAGGTGCTCGGGCTGGAGGTGGTCACCGTCATCTGGTTCCTGCGCATCGCGCTGGTGGCGGCCCCGCCGGTGCTCGCGGGTGCTCTGTTCTGGTACGCCCGGCGGCGCTCCCGCCAGTCCCCGCTCTGACCCCGGGCGGCGCGGCTCAGGCCACCCGCAGCTCCTCGACGTCGGCCTCGCGCAGGCCCACGCCGAGCCCCGGGGCAGCGAGGTCCGGCCGGACCCGGCCCTCCCGCGGCTCGGGGGCGCCGTCGAACAGCCGGCGCTCGAACCGCTCGTGGTCGTGGAACCACTCGAGGTGGCGCAGGTTGGGCGTGGCCAGGCCCAGGTGTGCGTGCAGGGTGGGCACGCAGTGCGCGGAGACCTCGAGCCCGTGCCCCGCGGCCACCGCCGCCGCGCGCAACCACTCGGTGACCCCGCCGCAGCGGCTGGCGTCCACCTGCAGGCAGTCGACGGCGCCGGCGCCGCAGAGGGCAGCGAAGTCCTCGATCCGCGCGCCGTACTCCCCGGCGGCGACGTCGCAGTCCAGGGACCGGCGCACGAGTCGCAGCCCGGCCAGGTCGTCGGAGGAGACCGGCTCCTCGAACCAGACCACCCCCAGGTCGTCGAGCGCCCGGCCCACCCGGACCGCCTGCTTGGCGGTGTAGCCGCCGTTGGCGTCGACCAGCAGATCGACGCGGTCCCCGACGACCTCGCGGGCCAGCCGCGTGCGGGCCAGGTCGCGGCGCTCCGCGCTGCCCCACGACTCCCCGATCTTGATCTTCACCCGGTCGAAGCCCCGGTCGAGCCAGCCCGTCAGCTGCTCGCGGGTCGCGGCGTCGTCGTAGGTGGTGAACCCACCGCTGGCGTAGACCGGCGAGTCCCGCCGCACGGCCCCCAGGAGCACCGCCAGCGGCACGTCGAGCAGCCGCGCCTTCAGGTCCCAGAGGGCGACGTCGACCGCGGAGATCGCCATCGCGACCAGGCCGGGGACGCCGGCGTTGCGGGCGGCCCGGGCCATGGCATGCGTGGCGTCCTGCGGGTGCAGGGCCGATCGCCCCTCCACCACGCCGGCGAGCAGGCCGGGGATGAGCGCCGCGGTGGACCGGTCGGCATAGGTCCAGCCGGTCCCGGTGCGGTCCCCGGCAGCGGCGCGCACCACGATCGCCGTCGTCGCGTCCCACTGCAGGGTGCCGTCGGCCTCGGGGCGGTCGGTCGGCAGCCGGTAGACGGCAACGACCACGCTCTGCACCGGGACGTCCGGTGTGCTTCCCACGGCAGCGGTGCTCCTCTCCAGGAGGTGGTCAGCCGGCGGAGCGGCCGGTCAGCGTGCGCCGCACCGCGGTGACCGCCCCGGTCACCGCGGCGGTGGTGACGCCGGCGGCCGCCGCCAGCACCGCCCCCTGCGCCAGCCGGCCCGGCGGATGCGGGGCCGGTGCCAGCACCCGTTCCGGGTTGTCCTCGAGCCGCGCGCCGGTCACCAGACCGGCGAGCGCCTCGGCCAGGTGCACCGCCCTGCGGCCGGTGTCGGCCTGCTCGACCTGGGTGCGGCAGCTGAAGCCGTCGGCGAGCACCACCGCCTGGGGGTCGCCCTCGCGCAGCGCGGGCAGCAGGGCCTGCTCGGCACAGGCCATGGAGACGTCGTAGTGACCGCGCTCGAAGCCGAAGTTCCCGGCCAGCCCGCAGCAGCCGGAGTTCAGCACGTCGGCGTCGAACCCGGCCCTCCGCATCAGCTCGCGGTCGGAGTCGAAGCCCATGATCGAGTGGTGGTGGCAGTGGGTCTGGACCATCGCCGCGCGATCCGCCCGAGGGGGCTCCCACTCCGGCGCGCGCTCGCCCAGCAGCTCGGCGAGCGTGCGGGCGGACGCCGCGAGCAGCCGGACGTCCTCGTCGTCCGGGAGCAGCTCGGGGGCGTCGGATCGGAACACCGCGGTGCAGCTGGGCTCCAGCGCCACGACCGGCATGCCCGCGCGCAGCTCCGGTGCGAGCGCGCCCGCCGTCCGGCGCAGGATCCGTGCGGCCGTCGCCAACTGGCCCGTGGAGATCCAGGTGAGCCCGCAGCAGAGCTCCTGGTCCGGGATCCGCACGGTGAAGCCGGCGTCCTCCAGCACCGTCACCGCCGCCTCGCCGATGTGCGGCTGGAAGAACTCGGTGAACGTGTCCGGCCACAGCAGCACCTCGCCACGCTCCCCCGTTCCGCGCGGTCCCCGGTCGCGGTACCAGGAGGTGAAGCGCTGCGGGGCGAACAGCGGCAGGTCGCGCTCCGGGGTCACCCCGCCGACCGCCTTGGCCACCGTGCGCACCCCCGGCGTCTGCGTCAGGGCGTTCACCACCCGCGGCGCCAGCGCGGCGAACCGCGCGACCAGCGGCAGCCAGCCGAGCGTGTAGTGGGTCCGCGGGCGCAGCCGGCCCGCGTAGTGGTGCGACAGGAACTCCGCCTTGTACGTCGCCATGTCCACGTCGACCGGGCAGTCGCTGCGGCAGCCCTTGCACGCCAGGCAGAGGTCCAGCGCGTCCCGGACCGCGGTAGAACGCCAGCGGTCGCGGACGACGTCGCCGCGGAGCATCTCGAACAGCAGGCGCGCGCGACCGCGGGTGGAGTGCTTCTCGTCGCCGGTCACCTGGTAGCTCGGGCACATCACCTGGCCGGACCCGACCTCCAGGGAGGAGCGGCACTTGCCCACGCCGACGCACCGCGCCGCGGCGTGGGCGAACGAACCGTCGTCCTCCGGGTAGCCGAAGGCGACCTCGGGCTGCCAGGCGGGGTAGTCGGCGGTGACCCGGAGGTGCTCGTCGAGGGGGTACGGAGCGACGACCTTCCCCGGGTTCATCCGGTTGTCCGGGTCCAGCAGCGCCTTCATGCGGCCGAACGCCTCGACGATCTCCGGTTCGAACATCCGGGGCAGCAGTTCGCCGCGCACCTGACCATCGCCGTGCTCGCCGGACATGGAGCCGCCGTAGCGGGTGACGAGCTCGGCGGCGTCCTCGAGGAACGGGCGGTAGGTGTGCTCGCCGCCCGGTGCGCCCAGCGGGAACGGGATGCGCAGGTGCACGCACCCGTGACCGAAGTGCCCGTACAGGGAGGAGGGCGTCAGGCCGTGCCGGTCGAGCAACTCCGCGAGGTCGGCCAGGTACTCCCCGAGCTGATCGGGTGCGACGGCGGAGTCCTCCCACCCCGGCCAGGTGTCGTGCGCGTCCGGCGGATGCGCAGTTGCGCCGAGCCCGGACTCGCGGAAGGCCCACATGTCCGCCTGGTCCGCGGGGTCGCTCAGGACCAGCACGGCCGGCGGCTCGGGCGCGGAGCGGAGGTCCTCGACCATCCGATCCATGCGTCCGCCCAGTTCCTCCTCGTCGTCCCCGGCGAGCTCGACCAGCAGCCAGCCGCTGCCGTCGGGCAGCTTCTCCAGGGCCCGGGGGTTCATCCCGAGCTCGTCCTGGTTGCGGCGGAGCACCTCGTCGACGCCCTCGAGCCGGTGCGGACGGTGCGGGAGCAGCCGGGCGACGTCGCGGCCCGCGGCGACGACGTCGGGGTAGCCGAGGACCGCCAGCCGACGCACCCGCGGCAGCTCCGACAGCTGCAGCTCCGCGCGCAGCACGGTCACCAGCGTCCCCTCGCTGCCCACCAGCGCCCGGGCCACGTCGAAGCCGTTCTCGGGCAGCAGCGCGTCGAGGTTGTAGCCGGAGACACGGCGCGGGATCCGCGGGAAACCGGTGCGGATCTCGGCGAGGTAGCGGTCCCGCAGCGCCCGGAGCCCGCGGTAGACCTCGGCGCGGCGGCCACCCGCCCGGACGATCTCGGCGTACTTCTCGTCGCTCGTCGGCCCGACCCACATGCGGGTGCCGTCGGCCAGCAGGACCTCCAGCCGGGAGACCTTGTCCACCGCCTTGCCGTACACCTGCGCCGAGGCCCCGCACGCGTTGTTGCCGAGCATGCCGCCGACCGTGCAGGTCCAGTGGGTCGCCGGCTGCGGCCCCCAGGTGAGCCCGTGCTCGGCGAGCCGGGCGTCGAGGTGGTCGAGCACCATGCCCGGCTCCACGACGCAGGTCCGCCGGTCGGTGTCGACCGAGACCAGGCCGGTGCAGTACCGGCTCCAATCCAGGACGACGGCGGCGTTGGTGGTCTGGCCGGCGAGGCTGGTGCCGCCGCCTCGCGACAGCAGGGGCACACCGTGCTCGCGGCAGACCGCCGCCGCCTCGACCGCTGCCTCCACCGTCCGCGGTTCCACGACCCCCAGCGGCGGGATCCGGTAGTTCGAGGCATCGGTGGAGTACGCGCCGCGGGTGCCGGTGTCGAACCGGACACCGCCGTCGACCCGGCGGCGCAGGTCGGCCGCCAGCGCCGCGACGTCCACCCGGTGGGGCCCGGCAGGCTCCGGCGGCAGGCTGGTGGGCGGGGGCAGATCGGTGACCGCCATCGCTCAGCCCCGGTGCGGCAGGAACTCCTGGATCTTGGTCTTGGCCCCCTGCCTGACCACACCCCACGCGTCCTCGTCGCCCTTGAACAGCGATCTGGCCGTCTCGGTCATCTGCTCGAGCGTCGCGTGCGGCGGGATGGGCGGTACGTCGGCGTCGACGTGCACGTCGAGCAGCGCCGGCCGGCCCGCCGCCAGCGCGCGGTCCCACGCCGGCCCCAGCTGGTCCGGGTCGTCCACCGTGATCGCCTCGAAGCCGAGGCCGGCGGCGAACGCGGCGTAGGAGACGTCGGGCAGCGACTGCGAGTCGGCGAGCTTCGGGAACCCGCCCATGGCCCGCATCTCCCAGGTCACCTGGTTGAGGTCGTTGTTGTGCAGGACCGCGATCACCATGCGGGGGTCGGTCCACTCCCGCCAGTACCGGGAGATGGTGATGAGCTCGGCCAGGCCGTTCATCTGCATCGCCCCGTCGCCGACGAAGGCGATGACCGGCCGGTCGGGGTGCCCGAACTTGGCACCGATGCCGTAGGGCACCGCCGGGCCCATGGTGGCCAGCGTCCCGGACAGCGAGCCCCGGGTGTCCGGGCCGAACCGCAGGTGGCGCGCGTACCAGTTGGCCGACGACCCGGAGTCCGCGGTGATGATGGCGTTGCCGGGCATCCGATCGTTCAGCTCGTAGAACAGCCGCATGGGGTTGACCGGGTCGGCGTCGGTCATGGCACGCATGTGGATGGTCTCCCACCAGCGCCGGACACCGTCCTCGATGCCCTCCCGCCACGAGCGGTCGGCCTTGCGCTCCAGCAGCGGGATCAGCGCCCGGAGGGTGGTGGCGGCGTCCCCCACGAGGTTCAGCTCGTACGGGTACCGCATGCCGATGTACTTCGCGTCGTGGTCGATCTGGACCCCGCGGGCCTGGCCGTACTCGGGGAAGAACTCGCTGTAGGGCAGGTTGGAGCCGACCGTCAGCAGGGTGTCGCAGTCCTTCATCATGTCCCAGGTCGGCCGGGTGCCCAGCAGCCCGATCGACCCGGTCACGAACGGCAGGTCGTCGGGGAGCACGTCCTTGCCGAGCAGCGCCTTCGCCACGCCGGCGCCGAGGATGTCGGCGACCTCGACGACCTCCGCGCGGGCGCCCCGAGCCCCCTGGCCGACGAGCATCGCGACCTTGCTCCCGCTGTTGAGCAGGTCGGCGGCGGCGCGGATCGACCGGTCGTCCGGAACGATCGTCGGCGCCGAGGTGTGTGCGCTGCTGGAGGGCACCATCTTGTGCTCGTGCGTCGGCGGGCTGTACTCCAACTCCTGCACGTCGGCCGGGATGATCACCGCGGTCGGCGCGTGCTCGGCGGCCGCGATCCGCATGGCGCGGTCGATCACGTTGGGGAGCTGCTCGGGCGTGTTCACCACGTGCACGTAGTGGTGGGCGACGTCCTTGAACAGCGACAGCAGGTCGACCTCCTGCTGGTAGGAGCCGCCCATGGCGCTCCGGTCGGTCTGCCCGACGATCGCGACCACGGGCACGTGGTCGAGCTTGGCGTCGTACAGCCCGTTGAGCAGGTGGATCGCGCCCGGCCCCGAGGTGGCCATGCAGACGCCCACCCGGCCGGTGAACTTGGCGTACCCCACCGCCTCGAAGGCGGACATCTCCTCGTGACGGGACTGGACGTACTGCAGGCCGTCCTGCTTCCCGAACGCCTCGAGGATGCCGTTGATCCCGTCACCGGGATAGGAGAAGACCTTCTCGACGCCCCACTCCCGGAGGCGGTCCAGCAGGACGTCGGCGACAGTCTGGCTCATGGGGAGATCCCTCCCGTTGGGTTGCACCGTCCTTGGACGCGCTACCCGTCGAGCCGGGATGAAACCGAGACGGGACTTTACGATCGGATGACCAGGTCCCCCAGTCGAGGTGAGGGGGACGACCGGTCGGTCGAGCACGTCGGCCCCCGGGGACGACACGGAGGCAGCCACGCTCACCGCCGAGCCCGCCTCGTCAGCGGGTGCTCGTGCTCGGGGCGGGGACGACGTCTTCTCCGGCCTCGCGAGTGGGCGCGCAGCCCGGACCTTCCGGCCGCCCCGTTCAGGCCCCGACCCAACCCCCGGTAGCCGCGGACGCGGCACCGGCCAACCCGGGAGGACCGATGAGCGCAGGAGGAGACCACCGCGGGCACGGTGGACCGCATGATCCCGAGTTCCGCGTCGGGCGCGGAAAGCCGGCCCGGCGGCGGATCGCCGCGCTCGCCGTCGCGATCATCGTCATCATCTTCGCCGTCATGCTGGGCGTGTGGCTGCTCGGCAGGTCCGCCGCCGACGCGCAGAGCCCAGCCGGGGCCGGGGGCGCGGACCACAGCGCTGAGGCGGAACCGGCCGCTGACGGGGGTTGCCCGGGCCTCGATCGGTCCGGTCAGCGGGCCGACCGGACCGCCTGAGCGAGCCGGGCTCGAGGCACACGATCTCGGGCACGTGCTCGAGCTCGCACCCGCACCGACGCAGCCACCCCGCCCCGGCCGTCGGTGAGGACGACCCGGTCGGACTGCGTACCCACGGTCGGCCGCTGACGACAGAGGCCCCGCCGAGCCCGTCTCCGGGGCCCGGCGGGGCCACTGCACTGCGTTGGTAGCGGGGACAGGATTCGAACCTGCGACCTCTGGGTTATGAGCCCAGCGAGCTACCGAGCTGCTCCACCCCGCGTTGCGTCCGCCACCCTACCCTTTGGGCGGGACCGACCCGCTGACGGCCCCGTGGTCGGCGCGACCACGGGGCCGACAGCCGGCTCAGGAGGTGCTGGACGTGCCCGCTGCCGGCGGCGCAGCCGTCGCCCCGCCGGTGGGGTGACCGTTCGGCGACGCCGTCGTGCCGGGAAGCAGCGGGTCCTCCGGAGCGCGGCGCGGGAGACGGGGCTCCTCCCCCAGCCCCTTGACCAGCGACGCGAGCACCATGAGGAGCACGACCGCGAAGGGGAAGGCGGCGACGATCGAGGCGGTCTGCACCCCGCCCAGGCCGCCGCTGACCAGCAGGACGGCTGCGGAGGCGGAGATGACCAGCCCCCAGATCACGCTGACGACGCGCGCCGGGTCCTGCCCACCGCGGCTGCTGAGCGAGCCGAGCACGAAGGTGGCGGAGTCGGCGCTGGTCACGAAGAACGTGACGATCAGGATCATCGCCCCGATCCCGGCCACCACCCCACCGGGCAGCGTGTCGAGCAGCCCGAACAGCTGCGACTCGGTCGACTGCCCGGCGAGCTCCGCCCCCTCCTGCTCGGCGAGGATTCCGGCTCCGCCGAAGACGGAGAACCACAGCCCGCTGACCAGCGTCGGCACCGCCAGCACGCCGATGACGAACTCCCGGATGGTGCGCCCGCGCGAGATGCGCGCGATGAAGGTCGCGACGAAGGGCGACCACGAGATCCACCACGCCCAGTAGAAGATCGTCCAGCCGTTGATCCAATCCGACCGCTCGGCGTCGAAGGGGCCGGTCTGCAGGCTCATCGTGGGGAGCTCGGCGAGGTAGCTGCCGAGGGTCGTGGTGAACGCACCGACCAGCCGGCCGGACGCCGCGGTGAACAGCACGAAGGCGAAGAGCCCCACCGCGAGGACGACGTTGGCGGTCGACAGCCACTTGATCCCGCGGTTGATCCCGGAGAGCGCCGAGATCAGGAAGAGGACGGTGACCACCGCGATGATGGCCAGTTGCACGCCGGAACCGGTCGCGATGCCGTCGTCGAGCGAGGCGAGGCCCCCGTTGATCTGCGCGGCGCCCAGGCCGAGCGACGTGGCGACACCGAAGACGGTGGCGACCACGGCGACCGTGTCCACCGCCACGCCGAGCGGGCCGTCGACGCGGTCACCGAGCAGCGGTCGCAGCGCGCCGCTGATCGTGGCCTTCCAGCCGCGGCGGAACCGGGCGTAGGCCAGGGCCAGGGCCAGGACGGCGTAGATGCCCCAGGGGTGCAGGCCCCAGTGGAAGAACGAGTAGCGCAACGCATCCCGGGCGGCCTCCGTGGTCCCCGGGTCGGCCGTCGGCGGGGTGAGGAAGTGCGACACCGGCTCCGCCACGCCCCAGAACACCAGGCCGATGCCCATACCCGCGCTGAAGAGCATCGAGAACCAGGCCCGGGTGCTGTACTCCGGCCGGTCGGTGTCCGCACCCAGCCGCACCCGTCCCCACCGCGAGGCCGCGACCACGATCACCGCGACCAGCACGATCGTGGCGGTGAGCAGGTAGAACCAGCCGAACCGGTCGACCACGAAGGTGCGCGCCGAGGTGGCGGCGGAGTCGAGGGACTCCGGTGACAGCACGCCCCAGAGGACGAAGGGGAGCACGATGGCCAGCGAGGCCCAGAAGACGGCGGATGTTCTTCGCACGAGCGGAAGGATCCTTCGGTCGGGAACAAGAGAGCCGGGTGCCCACCGGCGGCAGACCGTAGGGCGGCGGGGTCGACGGCCGGTCGACGATCCAGACTTGCACCACTTGCGGAGCGCCGCATCTTTCCGGGCGTGACAAGCCCCACCCCCGCGGGACCGGAACCGTCGGGGATCGTGGGCGGGTGCCACCTCAGCCGCCCACGCAGCAGGACCCCCACCACGCCGTCGACCTCGCCCTCCGGGCGGGGGAACTGCTGCTGTCGGCCGGCGCCAGCGCCGCCGAGGTGACCGCCACGTGCACGGTCGTGGCCCGGTCCTGCGGGCTCGGGCGGGTGGAGTGCGACATCACCTTCACCTCGATCACGGTCTCCGGCCACCCCGCCGCGGACGCCGCCCCGATCAGCGGGCTGCGCCTGGTCCAGCGGCGGGAGCTGGACTACTCCCGCGCCACCGCCGTCCACAACGTGGTCGGCGACCTGGCCGCGGGACGGGTGACCCCGCCGGAGGCCGACCACCGGCTGCGGGCGATCGCCACCGCACGGCACCCCTACCGCCGGTGGGTGGTCACCGGGGCGCGTGCGTTCCTGGCCGCCGGGGTAGCCGTGCTGCTCGGCGCCGGGCCCGTGGTGACGGCGGCCGCCTTCGGTGCCACGGTGCTGGTCGACCTCGCCATCGACCGCCTCGGCCGCCGCGGACTGCCGCCCTTCTTCCTCAACGCCGCCGGCGGGCTGATCGCCACCTCGGTCGCCCTCGCCCTCGTGGCCGCCGACATCGGCGTCCGCCCGTCGCTCGTCGTCGCCGGCGGCATCGTGCTGCTGCTGCCGGGTGTCACGCTCGTCGGCTCGGTGCACGACGCGATCACCGGCTTCTACGTGACGGCGAGCGCCCGGGCCTTCGAGACGTTGCTGCTGACGGCCGGGATCATCAGCGGGGTGGCGGTCGGGCTGTCAATCGGCGTGCGGCTCGGCGTGCCGATGACGATGTGGGACCCCTCGCCGAGCGGTTTGGCGGAGGTGCCGCTGCAGCTCGCGGCCGCAGCCGCCGTCTCGGCCTCCTTCGCCGTCGCCAACTACGCCCCCCGGCGCACCCTGGCTCCGGCGGCGGCCGCCGGTGCGCTCGGTTGGGCGGTGTTCGTCGGGCTGGACCAGCTGCGGCTGTCGGTCACCCTCGCGACGGCCGCCGCCGCCGTCGTCATCGGCCTCGGCAGCTTCGTCATGGCTGCCCGCCAGCGGGTCCCCGCGCTGGTCTACGTGGCCGCCGGGATCATCCCGCTGCTGCCCGGGCTCGCCATCTACCGCGGTCTGCGCCGGCTCACCGAGGGCGACACGCTGGGCGGCCTCACGCTGCTCGGGACCGCCATCGCCATCGGCCTGGCGCTGGCGGCGGGGTCCCTGCTCGGCGAGTACGTGGCGCAGTCCCTGCGACGGACCAGGCTGCCCGGGGAGCGGCGCCTGACCGGCCTGGTCCAGGCCCGAGGAGCACGCGCGCGGAGCGTCACCGGCGGCGGTCGCGGGGTGGCACGCGCCTGACGCGGAGGCGTCGGCACGGACCCGTGTGAACGGTGGGACGGGCCGTCACGCGCGAGGCGCCGGACCCGTGCGCCTCCGGCACCCCCGTTCCCGGCCCGCCTACAGTCCGGGTCGTGGCGGGGGACGTGGCGGCGAGCAGTTTCGTCGGAGACCCGCAGCCGGTGGAGATCCACCACCGCGGGATCTGGTACTCCGGCGAGCTGCTCGGCTGGCGGCACACCCCCGACGGCCGGGTCTCCGCCCGCGTGCGGTGCACCGTCGACGGGCTGCGGCACTCGACGTGGAAGGACCTCGCCGAACTCCGCCTGCCGGATCCGGCCCACCCACCGCGGCGGGAACCGTTCCCCGCACCGACGGCACGCCCGCTGGCCGCCGCGCCGGTGGCCGACCCGGACCGCACGCGCCCGCACACGCTGCTCGCCGCGCTGACCACGCGACCGCGCCCACCCGCGCACGTGGGTACGCCGCCGGCCCCGCGGGCCCCCGCCGACCCGGGGACGCCGTCTCCCGTCCAGCAGATGCCGGCCGGAGGGCGCGCCCCGACGTCGGAACCGGCGCTGCCGCCGGCACGACCGCGGCCGACGCCGTACCGCCGTGCACCACGCCAGGCCGACGGCTGGTCGCGCGACTGGCCCGACGCCCGCACGCACGAGGAGCTCAGCGCCGTCTGACCACGGGACCGGCGGCCCGAGCACCCGGAAGGACGAGAACGACGAAGGCCCGACCCCTGGTGGGGCCGGGCCTTCGTGGTGGTAGCGGGGACAGGATTCGAACCTGCGACCTCTGGGTTATGAGCCCAGCGAGCTACCGAGCTGCTCCACCCCGCGTCGGTGACACCACCGTACCAGCCTTCCCGGACGGGTGGGCGCCGAGGTCGGCGCCCACCCGTCGCGGGCCGGCGGTCACCCGCCTCCGGCCGCCGCCTGCTGGGCCTGCTGATAGGCCGTCACGGCCTCCTGCAGATCGGCCAGCGCCGCACCTTGGCCGGCGAAGTCACCGGACCGCTGGGCGGTGGCCAACGCCTCGAGCGCGGCGTTGATGTCCTGGACGGCCTGCTCCATGTCCGGCGTGGCCGGCAGACCGTCCGTGCCGTCCGGCGGGATCGGTACGTCGGTGGGATCGGCCGGCTGCTCCACGCCGGGGGTGTCCTCCCCCTGCTCCGCCTCGGTCGGCACCCCGTCGGCGTCGGACGCGACCACCCCTGCGCCGTCGCCGAACACCTGGTCCAGCGCCTCGGAGAGGGTGTTGGCGTAGCCGATGCGGTCACCGAAGTTGACCAGCACCCGCTGCAGCAGCGGGAAGCCGCCCTCCCCGGTGCTCTCCACGTAGAGCGGCTCCACGTAGAGCAACCCGGCGTCACCGATCGGCAGCGTCAGCAGGTTGCCGAACACGGCAGCGGAGTTCTGGCTGTCGAACAGCGTGAGGTCGGGCCGCACCTGGTTGTTCGTGATGAACGCGTTCTGCACCTGCCCGGGACCCCGGAACGGAGTGTTGCCGGGTAGCTGCAGCACCTGGAGTGCGCCGTAGGTCTCCGGCGCACTCGACGCCGAGACGAACGCCGACAGGTTCTCCCGTTGGAAGGCGTTCAGCGCACTGGTCAGCTGGAACGTCGCCTCGTCGTCACCTGGTCGCTGGGCCAGGATGTAGTACGGCGGCTGGTTCTCCTCGATGTTCCGCGTCGGGTCGTCGGGGATCTGCCACCGGTCGCTGCCCTCGTAGAAGGCGATCGGGTCATCGACGTGGTAGCGGGTCAGGATGTCCCGCTGCACCTTGAACAGGTCCTCCGGGTACCGGACGTGGCTGATCAGTTCGTCGCTCATCTCGCTCCTCGGCTCTACCACGCCGGGGAACGCCTTCATGAAGGTCTGGAGGACCGGGTCCTCTTCCTCCCAGGCGTACAGCGTCACCGTGCCGTCGTAGGCGTCGACGGTGGCCTTCACCGAGTTGCGGATGTAGTTCACCGTCTCGTTCGGCAGCGCGGTCGTCCCGGTGCCGGTGAGCGCGTCCGCCACCGCCTCGCCGAGCTGCATCTGCTCGGAGTAGGGATAGGAGTCCGACGTCGTGTAGGCGTCGAGGATCCAGGTCACCCGGCCGTCGATCACCGCGGGGTACGGGTCGCCGTCGACCTCCAGGAAGGGCGCCGCCTTCTCCACGCGTTCGCGCGGGTCCCGGACGTAGAGGACCTTCGACTCCTCGTTCACCGCGCTGGAGAGCAGGAAGTTGCGCTCGCGGTAGTAGATCGCGTACGTCAGCTGCCGGAAGAAGCTGCCGACCGAGACACCGCCCTCGCCGTCGTAGGTGTTGTTGATCTGCCGATCCTCGGATCCGCCCTCCGGCAGGTCGAACTCCCGCGGCGCGCTGCCCTCCGGAGCCCCGACCACCGAGTAGTCCTGGATCAGCTCGCCGTAGTAGATCCGGCTCTGCTCGACCGGGATGTTCCCCCGGGTCGGCAGGTCGCCGGTGGTGAAGTTCGGCTCGCCGCCCTCGGAGCCGGCCACGACCTCGTTCGCCGGAGCGGCGACGAAGCCGTGCCCATGGGTGTAGACGGTGTGCCGGTTGATCCAGGTGCTCTGGTTCTCCGACAGCCCGGCGCTGTCCAGCTCGCGCACCGCCACGACGTAGTCCCCGGTCTCGCCGTCGATGGTGTAGCGGTCGATGTCGAGCTTCTCGGGGAAGCCGTACACGTTCCGGATCTGCTGGCGGGCCGTGAACGTGTCGGTCAGGACGTTCGGGTCCAGCAGCCGGGCGTTCGGGATGGTCTCGGTGTCGTTCCGCAGCTCGGCCAGCGCGACGTCGGGGTCCACCTCGTTGCCGGTGGTCTCCTGCGCGTACTGGACGTAGTCGATGTCGTCGAGACCGTAGGCCTCCCGGGTCGACTGGATGGCCCGCTCGATGTAGTCGGCTTCCTTCTCGTTGGCGCTCGGGTTGACGACGAACTGCTGGACGATCGCCGGGTAGGCCACGCCGATGACCAGGCTGGAGACCAGGAGCAGCACGAGGGCCGCGGCCGGCAGCAGGAAGTTGCGGACGAGGATGTTGGCGAAGAACGCCAGGGCACACACGGCCGCCACGAAGACCAGGATCGTCTTGGGCGTCAGCAGCGCGTTGACGTCGGTGTAGCTGGCACCGGTGAAGACGCCACCGCGGTTGGAGTAGACCAGCCCGTAGCGGTCCAGCCAGTAGGCGACGGCCTTGAGGGCGAGGAAGAAGCCCAGCAGCACCGACAGCTGCACCCGCGCCGCGGCGGTCAGCTTCTGCCCGGGCGTCTGCAGCCGCAGCCCGCCGAACACGTACTGCGTCAGCAGCGAGCCGATGAGCGCCAGGATGACGATCGCGAACCCGAAACCGAGCAGCAGCCGGTAGAAGGGGTAGTCGAAGACGAAGAACGACAGGTCGATGCCGAACTGGGGATCGGTCCGGCCGAAGTCGGTGCTGTTGCGGAACGACAGCCACGTCTCCCAGCTGCTCTGCGCGGTGAACCCCGCGAACAGGCCGAGGACGACGGCGATGCCGGTCAGCACGAGGCCGCGCCGCGGCTCCAGCGACTGGCGGTAGCGCTCCAGGTTCTGCTGCTCGAGCGACATCGGCCGGAAGGTGGGCCGGAACCGGTAGGCCAGGTACACGGCCAGCGCGGTGAGCCCGCCGGTCGCCACGCCGGCGACGGCGAACAGCAGCACGCGTGACTGCAGCTCGGTCCAGAAGACCTCGGTGTACCCGGTCTCGTCGAACCACAGGTAGTCGACGTAGACGTTGGTGAGGGTGCCGACGGCGGTGAACAGCACCAGCAGCACGGCGATGGCACCGATGACCAGCTTCGCGCGCCGGGACAGCGTCGGCACCGGCACGGGGGGCCGCATGGCCACGAGCGGTCTCCTTCACTTGCAGGCGTGGTCTCTCGGCCACGCGACGATCGACCGTGGGGTCGGGTGGTGCGGCGCCGGGCGGACCCGGCCCCCAGGACAACGCACCGGACGGCGCGGGGTTCCCGGTGGGGGCGCGTCGGCGCCGTGTGGGGTCGGGTCAGCAGCTCTCCGGTGTCCGGCCGGCGCGCACGTCGGCAAGGGCCGCCAGCGCGTCGTCGAGGGTGGCGACCCGGGCCAGCGGGACGCCGGTGTCGGGAGCGGCCAGCGCCTCGGCGCAGTTGTCGGCGGGGACCAGGAACAGCTCGGCGCCGATGTCGCGGGCGGACACCATCTTCAGCGGGACACCGCCGATGGGTCCCACGTTCCCCGCCAGGTCGATCGTACCGGTGCCGGCTATGACCGCGCCGCCGGTCAGATCCTCCTCGCCCACGAGGTCCAGGATGCCGAGGGTGAGCATGAGCCCGGCCGACGGGCCGCCGACATCGGCCACCTGGATGTCCACGTCGAACGGCGCGGACGGCTGGTCGAGCACGCTGACGCCCAGCCGCGAGCCC
The DNA here is from genome assembly GCF_054050815.1 of Blastococcus sp. SYSU DS0552. Taxonomy (NCBI): domain Bacteria; kingdom Bacillati; phylum Actinomycetota; class Actinomycetes; order Geodermatophilales; family Geodermatophilaceae; genus Blastococcus; species Blastococcus sp. SYSU DS0552. The sequence goes on along the minus strand of NZ_JBJHAB010000009.1, from coordinate 123,981 downwards.
TCCCGCTCCTCGGCCGCCTGGGTGGTGACCGTCGCGGTACCCGGCTCGCCCAGCCGCGTGTAGCCGACCGTGACCGGCGTCCCGGGCGGGATGCCGGCGAGGACGTCGGTCAGGACCTCCGAGTCGGGCACCGGCTGCCCGTCGACCGACTCGATCGCGTCGCCCTCTTCGAGCAGCCCCTGCGACGGCGAGCCCTCGGGGACCTCCCGCACGACCACCTTCTGCGGGTAGCCGAGCTCGCCCAGGGCGACGCTCTCGGCCGCCTGCTCCGAGGTGAGGAAGGCCTGGCGGTTGACCTGCCGGGTCTCCTCCTCGGTGCGGTCGGGCGGGTAGACGGACTCCTCGGGGACGACGCTGACCTCGTCGTCGAACCAGCCGCGCACGGCCTGCACGAGGCTCAGCCCGCCACGGCTGACCCCGACGGTGGTGAGGGTGAGGTCGCCCTCGACCTCGTTGCGCTCCCTGCCCTCCACGGCGATGATCGGCTCGCCGTCGACCTCCCCGAGCGTGTCGAACGTCGGGCCGGGGACCTGTGCCACGTAGGGCACCGGCACGCTCGTGCCGAGCACGCCGAACAGCAGCAGCAGAACGGCGCCGACACTGAGGACGGCGATCCGACGGGTCACGACCGGCGAGCTTAGGGCCCCGTCGCCGGGGCGCGGCGCGAGCCCGCGGCAGCGGGGCCGGTGGGAGCCCTCCGGCCGTCCCCCACCGCGCGCCGGCGGGGCGCCCGCGCGACCTGGTGCGCTCCTGGCGAACGCGATCCCGCCCCACGGCCGAAGATCACGCGTCTACCGTGGACGCATGAGCGACCACCCGTTCGGCTTCGGCCTGCCCGACCGCGACCCCGAGCGCCGGGAGCCCGGCAAGGGCGGTGACCAGGGCGGCGACCCGTTCGGCCTCGGCGCCCTCTTCGGCGGCATGGCCGGCGGCGGGTCGCCCGACGACGTGCTCGGCAAGATGCCGCTGTTCGCCGAGCTGCAGAAGCTCATGAACTGGTCGGGGGGCCCGGTCAACTGGGACCTGGCCCGGCAGGGGGCGATCAGCCAGCTGGCGGCCGGGCACCAGCCGTCGTCGGAGCAGGAGCGCTCCGCGACCGCCGAGGCGCTCCGGCTGGCCGACCTGTGGCTCGACCAGGTGACCGAGCTGCCGTCGGGGATCGAGCGCACCGCCGCGTGGTCGCGGGTGGAGTGGGTCGAGCAGACCCAGCCGGCGTGGGCTGCGCTCATCGATCCGCTGGCCGAGCGCGTGGTGGCGGCGATGACCAGCGCGTTGCCGCAGGAGGCGGCCATGTCCTTCGGGCCGGTCGCCGGGATCATGGGCCGCATGGGCGGGCTGATGTTCGGCGCCCAGGTGGGGCAGGCCCTCGGCACGCTCGCCGGCGAGGTGCTCACCAGCACCGACGTCGGGCTGCCGCTGGCGCCGGCCGGCACCGGCGTGCTCGTGCCGCAGAACCTGGCCACGTTCGCCGAGGGGCTCGACCGCCCGGCCGACGAGGTCCGGCTCTTCGTGGCGCTGCGCGAGGCGGCCTCCCAGCGGCTGTTCGCCCACGTCCCCTGGCTGCGCCAGCAGCTCCAGGACGCCGTGCACGCCTACGCCCGCGGCATCACCATCGACCGCGAGGCGATCGAGCGGGGCATCAACGAGGCGATGTCCGGCGGCATGGGCGCGGGGCTGGACCCCAGCGACTCGGAGAGCATCCAGCGCCTCCTCGGCAGCGGCGTGCTCGAGCCCGAGGAGACGCCCGAGCAGCAGATGGCGCTGCGCCGTCTCGAGACGCTCCTGGCCCTGGTCGAGGGCTGGGTGGACACCGTGGTCGCCGCCGCGGCGGGCGACCGGCTGCCCGGGCACGACGCCCTCGCCGAGACGATGCGGCGCCGACGGGCCTCCGGTGGGCCGGCGGAGCAGACCTTCGCCACCCTGGTCGGGCTGCAGCTGCGTCCCCGCCGGCTGCGCGACGCGGCCACGGTCTGGGGCGCCATGGGGCAGCAGCACGGCAGCGCGGCGCGGGACCGGCTGTGGTCGCACCCGGACCTCCTGCCGACCTCGGAGGACCTGGACGAGCCGCTGGACTTCGTCGCCCGTCAGGGCGTCGACGACGAGCTCGCCGCGCTGACCGCCGACGACGCGGAGCGGGCTCCGGACCGCGCGTCCGACGCCGAAGGGAGCTCCGACACCGAGGAGGGCTCCGACCCCGAGGAGGGCGAGGACCGGCGCGAGCCAGGCGACCAGGGGTAGCCGGCTCAGCCGTCGACGTCGAGCGGCGGCTCGGCTCCCGCCGCGCCTGCGGTGGCCGCCAGCTCGACGCCCTCCAGGAAGCCGCGGGCGCGCTCCGCGCGGGGGTACCGGGCGACGAGCGCCCAGAAGCGCTCGTCGTGACCCGGCTCGAGCAGGTGCACCAGCTCGTGCACCAGCACGTAGTCGACGACGTACTCCGGCATGGAGCGCAACCGGCTCGACAGGCGGATGGTGCGGTCGGCCGGGGTGCAGGACCCCCAGCGCCGGTGCTGGTTGTCCACCCAGCGCACGCTCGCCGGTTCGGCGAGGCCGTCGAGGTGCGCCGCCGACAGCGCCCGCGCCCGCGCCAGGAGCTCGACGTCACCACCGAGGGAGCGCTTGCGGCGCTCCTCGCGCGTGCGGAGCTTGGCGACCATCTGGGCGACCCAGCGCTGCTCCTCGGCCGGGCTGAAGGCCGCCGGGATGAGCACCACGGTCCGGCCCATCTCCCGGTAGGCGGTCACCGTGCGCCGCCGACGGCTGCTGCGCCGGACCTCCACGACGTCGCCGTCCCCCGGTCCAGGCAGGGCGCTCGCGTCAGGGGGCGTTCGGGGCACGGGAAGACCGTAGGACACCGCCTCGGCGTGGCGCCTGCGCGGAGACACCCGCTCGGGTGCAGGTCGCACGGACGGTGGACATCGCCGCCGCTCCAGCCGGTGACCACGGTGGCCGGACGCGGGCGTCCACACCCGTACGGGGACGTCTGTGCTGGTCGGCGGGGCGGCGGGGGTCACCGCGGGCGATCCGTCCCCGGCCCCTCCCTCGGTTCCGCACAGGGACACGCCATGCCGTCCCCATGGCATCCACAGCGTCGTCCACAGCTGTGGGGAAGGGAGGGCCCCCGACCGCCGGGGAACTCGCCGCCGGGCGGCCGCCGACGGGGATGGCGACCACCGGGCACGGGTAGCGTGCTCGCCCAACGGTGCCCGGCGTGCGAGCCGCGGCACCCCGGAGACGAGGAGATCCCGTGGCGGAGAGCTACAACGGCTATTGCGTGAAGTGCAAGGAGAAGCGCGACTTCGACGGTGAGGTCAAGGTCAGCGAGTCCGGCCGCCGGATGGCGCAGGGCACCTGCCCCGTCTGCGGCACCAAGATGAACCGGATCCTCGGCAAGGCCTAGAAGGACCACCCTCCTCCCCGCACCTCTCAGGCTCGGCGCGGGCCCCTGGAGGGTGGCCGTTCCAGGCAGTTGCGGTCGGCGGCGTTCCGGGAAGGGGCGCCGCCGTCGTCGTCCCGGACGGCCCTGTGGACGACGAGCGCGCCGCCGCCGCGCAGCTGCCACCCTGCCGGGGTGAGCGACAACGCCCATCCCCTCCTCCCGGCGGCGACGCCGCTGCTCGTCGGTGACGACGAGGGCGTCCAGATCGGCGGGGTCGACTCCACCGACGGGCTGCTCCTCCACCCGGCCGCGGGGCTCGCTCCGCTGCTCCGCGCGCTCGACGGTCGTCGATCGCGGCGGGTCGTCCGGGCCGAGGCCGCCCGCGCGGGCCTGGCGCCCGGCCTCGTGGACGCAGCCCTCGACGCGCTCACCTCGGCGGGCCTGGTGCGGCAGCTGGACCCGGCCGACCTGCTCGCGATCGGTCCCGGTCCGGCCGCCGCCGCCCGCGCGGCGGTCGAGCTGCCGGCGGCCGGCTCCACCCCGGGAACGGCCGGCTGGCGGACCAGGCGGCGAGCCACCGTGGTGGTCGAGGGTGCGACACGTGTGGGCACCCCGCTGGCCGCTGTCCTGGCCGCGAGCGGGATCGGCCGCGTCGTGGTGCGGGACGCGGGCGTGGTCACCGCCGCAGACGCGATGGTCGGCGGCCTGACCGCCGCCGACGAGGGGCGGCCCCGCGCCGTGGCGGCGGCGGACGCCGTCCGCCGGGTCAGTCCGCAGACCGATCTCGGGCCCCTCCCGGCGGGGCTGCGGCCCGACGTCGTCGTCCTCACCCGCCCCTGGGACGCATCGGACCCCCTGGTCCCGGCCGTGCCGGGACCGCACCTGGTGGCCACGGTGCGCGGTGAGACGGGCGTCGTCGGGCCGCTGGTGATCCCGGGTGCCACCAGCTGCCTGCGCTGCGGCGACCTCCACCGGCGCGACGCCGACCCGCGCTGGCCCCGGCTGGCGGCCCAGCTGACCGCCGCGGAGCCGCCCGCCAGCGGGGCCACGCTCACCTGCCTGCTGACCGCGCTGCTGGCGGCCGGTCAGGTGCTCGCCTGCGTCGACGGACGCGGTGCACCGGTCACCCTCGACGCCACCGTGGAGCTGCGCCCACCCGACCTGCTGCCCCGCCTGCGCCGATGGCCGCCGCACCCGTCCTGCGGCTGCGGCGCGGCGGCGGGCGGGGAGACCGACTCCACGGACGGCGAGGGACGCCCTCCCGGCGGGATCCCGGTTCGTCGGGCGACAATGGCCGCTGAGCGAGCTCACGGGCTCACCGGACACGACACGGCGCCGCTCCGACCGGACGCCGGCGAGGAGGACGTGTGAGTGACGAGCGACCGGCCATGCCCCGGGGGTCGGTCGCGCGGACCGCGCGCCTGGCCTCCCTCCCCCTGGGCGCCGCGGGCCGCGCGACCATGGGCCTGGGCAGGCGTCTGTCGGGGCAGTCCGCGGACACGGTGAACGCCGAGCTGCAGCAGCGCACCGCCGAGCAGCTGTTCGCGGTGCTGGGGCAGCTCAAGGGCGGCGCCATGAAGCTGGGCCAGACCCTGTCGGTGTTCGAGGCGGCGGTGCCCGAGGAGATGGCCGCGCCGTACCGCGAGGCCCTCACGAAGCTGCAGGAGGAGGCGCCGCCGATGCCCGTGCGGACCGTGCACGCGGTCCTCGCGCAGCAGCTGGGCGGCTCGTGGCGCCAGCGCTTCGCCGACTTCGACGACGCCCCGGCCGCGGCGGCGAGCATCGGCCAGGTGCACCGGGCGACGTGGCGGGACGGCCGCGACGTGGCGGTGAAGATCCAGTACCCGGGCGCGGCGACGGCGCTGATGAGCGACCTGAACCAGCTGGCCCGGTTCGCCCGGCTGTTCGCCGCCGTCTTCCCCGGGCTGGACGTTAAGCCGCTGATCGCCGAGCTGAAGGCGCGCGTGGTGGAAGAGCTGGACTACGGCCTGGAGGCCGACGCGCAGCGGGCGTTCGCCGCCGCCTACGCCGGGGACGCCGACATCGCGGTCCCGCGGGTGGTGGCCAGCGCACCCAAGGTCATCGTCTCCGAGTGGCTCGAGGGCACGCCGCTGTCCCGGATCATCACCTCGGGGAACCGTGAGGAGCGGGACCGCGCCGGCCGGCTGCTGGCGACGCTGCACTTCTCCGCGCCGCAGCGCGCCGGGCTGCTGCACGCCGACCCGCACCCGGGCAACTTCCGGCTCGTGCCCGACGGCCGCCTCGGGGTCATCGACTTCGGGGCCATCGCCCGGCTCCCCGACGGCCACCCCGAGCCGATCGGGCGGCTGCTGCGCTGGGCCCTGGCCGGCCGTGCGGCGGAGGTGCTGGCCGATCTGCGCGCGGAGGGCTTCGTGCGGCCGGGGGTGCACGTCGACCCCGAGGCGGTGCTCGACTACCTGCTCCCCCTCCTGGAGCCCATCGCCGGGCGGCACTTCCACTTCACCCGCGCCTGGATGCAGCAGCAGGCCACGCGGATCGCCGATCCGCGGACGGAGGCCAACCGGCTGGGCAGGCAGTTGAACCTGCCACCGGCGTACCTGCTGATCCACCGGGTCTCGATCGGATCTATCGGGGTGCTCTGCCAGCTGGATGCCGCGGCCGACTGGCGGGCCGTCCTCGAGGAGTGGCTCCCCGGCTTCGCCGACTGAGACCCCCGACCGACGCGGGGGGACGGTTTCCGGACCGCACCGCCGGCCCCACGGCACCGGGACGGCTCGTGGTGGCGGTGCGGTCCGGAGGACCGTCGGCGCCGTCCCGAGGCTCACCCCGAGCGTGCGAGGGGTGAGGAGGACGGCGGCCCCGTCCCGAGGCTCACCCCGAGCGTGCGAGGGGTGAGGAGGACGGCGGCCCCGTCCCGAGGCTCACCCCGAGCGTGCGAGGGGTGAGGAGGACGGGGTCCTTCTAGTAGACGGCGGCGCTGGCGCGGGCGGCCCGGCGGACCGCGCGCTCGGCGCGACGGGCGGCCCGCCGTGCCAGGTAGAGACGACGGGCGCGCGAGACGGCCATCGCCTCGGCCTGCAGCTCGGTCATGCGGCTGCGGGCCATCTCGTGCTCGAGCATGTACATGGCTGATTCCTCTGATCGGCTCCCCCACGGGAGCACGGAACTGCTGGTGGTGTGGTTACCGGACCCGGATGACCGCGGGCTCACGCCGCGACGACCTTCCGGGGTCGGCCACGTGGCCGCTTGCGGGCGATCACGGCGCCCCGGTCGAAGATCTCGCCGCCCCAGACGCCCCACGGCTCGGCGCGCGAGAGCGCGCCGGCCAGGCACGCCTCCCGGACCGGGCAGTCGCCGCAGAAGCTCTTGGCGAGCTCCAGCTGTGCCGGGCTCTCGGCGAACCACAGCTCGGGGTCCTCCACCCGGCACGGCAGGGGGCGCCGGACCGGGGCGGGGGGCAGGGACGGACGGGGTCGCCGCGGGACGGGGCCTCCGGTCCGGGAGAGCCCGGGCCGGCGGTGGGACGTCGGGCGGTCGATCGTCTGCTGCACTGCCGCTCCTCCTCGTACTCGTCGGGTACGGCCGGCGGGGGCCCGCCGACCGAAGTCGGGGCCGGGCGCCGCGGAGGAAAGAAAAAGGCCGCGGATCCCGGGGTTCGGGTTCCGCGGCCTCGAGGAGGTCCGGTGAGCGGCTAGCTCAGCGGTCTCCCGGGGGAACGGATCCCGAGGGTGGTGCCGTCGTTCGTGGGCAGGTAGGTGGGCGCGAAGGGGCGCTCGACAGCGCGGAGCGACTTCGGGCGCCGGTCGAGGGCGACGGCCGCGAACGGCGTGCCGACGGCCCACTCGCCACCGGCGCAGCCGGCGGAGGACAGACCGGTGCCCTCGTGCTGAGCAGCGGGACCAGCCATGACCAGGCCCCCCGTACGCGTGTCGATGCCGCCCAGGCCGAGGAGGTCGGCGGAGGCAGCGGTGATCGAAGTGATGATGGTCATCGGGATGCCCCCTCCTTCCTCTCTCCGCCCCCGGCCGGTCGGCCGGGCGCGCTACGGGGCGCAGCTCGTGTGGAACGGGACACTATGACCGCCCGGATTCCGGGTCAATCGAATTAACGACGAGTCCTCCGGACGGTGTCCCCACCGGTCTCGGAACCGCCTGCCGTCGCCCTCGGCGACCGCTCCCTCACCGCCTCAGCCGGTGACGGTGGCCAGCACGTCCTCGCCGTAGAGCTCCAGCTTCCGGGCGCCGATCCCGGGCAACCCGGACAGCTCGCGGAGGCTGGCCGGCCGGCTCTCCGCAATGGCCTGCAGGGTGGCGTCGGAGAAGACGACGTAGGCCGGCACCGAGGCGGACTGGGCCGCCTGGCTGCGCCAGGCGCGCAGCCGCTCGAACAGCTCCCCGGCCTCGCCCTCCAGGACCACCTTGGGGCGCTTGGCGGGGCGCCGGGCCGGGGGCGCGGTCGGCCCGGAGCCCGGCGCCAGCCCCTCGAGGAACCGGCTCCGCGGCCGGGAGCGCCGGCCGCCCGGGTTGCGGGCCAGCGACCAGGACAGGGTCAGCTGCTCGCGGGCGCGGGTGACCGCCACGTACAGCAGCCGGCGCTCCTCCTCCACCGCCACCGGACGGCTCAGCGACTGGGCGATCGGCAGCACGCCGTCGACCAGTCCGACGACGAAGACGACGTCCCACTCCAGGCCCTTGGCGGCGTGCATCGAGGCGAGGGTGACGCCCTGGACGGTTGGTGCGTGCTGGGCGTCGGCCCGCTCGGCGAGGTGGGTGACGAAGCCGGCGAGGTCGAGCGAGGGGTTCTCGGCGACCAGGTCGACGGCGAGGTCGACCAGCGCGGCGAGGGACTGCCAGCGGTCGCGCGCCGCGCCCCCGGCCGGCGGGCGGTGCTCCACCCAGCCGGTGGAGGCCAGCACGTCGCGGACGGCGGGCACGAGCATGCCCGGCTCGTTGCCCCCGGCGGCCGCCCCGCGCAGCAGCAGCACCGCCTCCCGGACCTCGGGCCGCTCGAAGAAGCGCTCCCCGCCCTTGAGGACGTAGGGCACGCCCGCGTCGGCGAGCGCGGACTCGTACACCTGGGACTGCGCGTTGATCCGGAACAGCACGGCGATCTCGGCGGCGGGCGTGCCGTCGTCGATGAGGGCCTTGCAGCGCGCCGCGACCGCCGCCGCCTCGGCCGGCTCGTCGGGGTGCTCGACGAACGTCGGCTCCGGGCCCTGCGGCCGCTGGCCGAGCAGGCGAAGCCCGGGCAGGCCCTTGCGCGGAGGCGCCTGGCCGATCAGCCGGTTGGCCAGCCCGACGACCTGCGGGGTCGACCGGTAGTCGCGCTCCAGCTTGACCACGGCCGCGTCGGGATACCGGTCGGCGAAGCCGAGCAGGTAGTCGGGGTCGGCGCCGGTGAAGGAGTAGATGGTCTGGTTCGGGTCGCCGACCACGCAGATCTCGGCCCGCCCTCCGAGCCAGGCGTCGAGCAGCCGCTGCTGCAGCGGGTTGACGTCCTGGTACTCGTCGACGACGAAGTGCCGGTACTGGCCCCGGACCTGGCGGGCGACGTCCGGGTGCTCCTCGAGCGCGTAGGCGGTGACCAGCAGCAGGTCCTCGAAGTCGAGGGCGCCGTCGCGCTGCTTGGCCTGCTCATAGCTGGCGTAGACGGCGGCGACGGCGGCGGGCTCGAACGGGGCCTCGCGGCCGGCCGCCTGCGCGCGGGCCGGGTAGTCCTCCGGCGTCGCCAGCGTGGTCTTGGCCCACTCGATCTCGCTCGCGAGGTCGCGCAGGCTCGTCCGGTCGGTGGTGAGCCGGTTGCGCGTAGCGGCGGAGGCCACCACCCGCAGCTTGTTCTCGATCAGCCCGGGCATCGGGCCGCCGAGCACCCGGGGGGCGAAGTACCTCAGCTGCCGCATCGCCGCGGCGTGGAAGGTGCGCGCCTGCACCCCGCCCACGTCGAGGGCGGCCAGGCGGGCGCGCAGCTCACCCGCCGCCCGCGCGGTGAAGGTGACCGCGAGCACCTGCTCGGGGACGTAGGTGCCGGTGTGCACGCCGTAGGCGATCCGGTGGGTGATCGTGCGCGTCTTCCCGGTGCCGGCACCGGCGAGGATGCAGACCGGCCCCGACACCGCCTGCGCCGCCGCACGCTGCTCGTCGTCGAGGCCGTCGAGCACGGCCTCCGCGTCCGCGTGCGCCATCGCCGGCGTCCCTCCCCGTTCCTCACCCGACTCGTACCCGGGAGCCGACGGCCCCCGGCGACGATCCTCCCAGCCGGCAGCGACGGACGGCGGGAAGGATCCCCAGGAGCACCACGTTGGGACCCACGCACCACCGCCACCCCGCCACGGGGCTGGACCGACCCGGCACGAACAGGGAGACTCCCCGCGATGACCACGACCCCCGGCGCTGCCGTCACGATGTACACCACCACGTGGTGCGGCTACTGCGTGCGGTTGAAGAAGCTGATGCAGCGCGAGGGCATCGAGTTCGCCGAGGTGGACATCGAGACCGATCCCCAGGCGGCGGACCTGGTCATGCAGGCCAACGGCGGCAACCGGACGGTGCCCACGCTGGTCTTCTCCGACGGCACCGCGTTGACCAACCCGAGCATCGACGCGGTGAAGGCCCAGCTCGGACAGCTACCGGAGGCGTGAGCACCCGTGGTCCCCGGCCCCAGGCCCTCCGACGAACTCGACGGGCACGTGTCCCCCGATGCGCCGCCCCGCCCCGAGGTCTCGGCCGTCCCTGGGGCCGGTGACCGGCCGCGGGTCGCCCTGACCAGATCGGGGCGCGGGTGGGTGGTCGTCCCGCTCGACGGCGATCCGGTCGGCGGTGACCCCGTCGACGACCTCGTCGAGGGGATGACCCTGGCCGACCTGGTGGCCGACGAGATGGGCGGTCTGCCCGAGCCCGACCGCTCCGCCCGGCGCTCGGCCCGCGGCCCGGTGACGCCACCCGGTGACGCCGACCCGGTCGACGTGCGGATCGCTGCCCTGCAGCGCACCGTCGCCCAGCTCGAGCACGCGCTCGCCGCCCGGGTGTCCACGGAGCGGGCGATCGGGGTGCTGGCCGAACGGCAGGGCGCCAGCCCGCGGACGGTGTTCGAGGGGCTGCGCCGGGAGGCGCGCACGCAGGGCCGTCCCGTGGTCGAGCTCGCCCGCGAGGTCCTCGCGAGCCTGGCGCCCGATGCCGTCGCCCCCGCCGGTGGACCGGGAGGCACCGCGTCGTCCGCGCCTGCGCCGGTGCCCCCGCCGCCGCCGCGCGTCGAGCCGGTGCGGCCCGACGCCGTGAGCACCGCGGACGGCCGCTCCTGACCCGACCGGAGCCGCTGTCCCCCGGCGCCCTCGCCGACCGCCTGGCCGAGCTGCTGGCGGAGCTCCCCGCCGAGCCGGGCGCCACCGCGCTGCGCGTGGCCGTCGACGGCCCCGAGCTGGCGGAGCCGGAGGACCTGGCGCGCTCGATCGCCGATCGCCTGCCGACGCTGGGCCGGGCCGCCGTCGTCGTCCCCGCCACCGGGTTCTACCGGCCGGCGTCGCTGCGGCTGGAGCACGGGCGCACCGATCCCGACGCCCGCTACACCGACTGGCTGGACGCCGGCGCGCTCGCCCGCGAGGTGCTGGGACCGGTCGGGCCGGGGGGCTCCGGGGAGTACCTGCCGGTCCTGTGGGACCTGGAGCGCGACCGGGCCGCCCGGGCGCCGCGCCGTCCGGCACCCGCCGGCGGCGTGCTGCTGGTGGCGGGCGCCCTGCTGCAGGGGGTCGGCCTGGCCTTCGACGTCGTGGTGCACCTGCGGGTGACGCCCGCCGCGCGGCGACGCAGGACCCCGTCGGAGGCGGCCTGGGCGCTCCCGGCCTTCGACCGCTACGACGACGAGGTCGATCCCGTGGCGCTGGCCGACGCCGTGGTGCTGGCTGACCACGCCGACCGCCCCGCGCTCGTGCTCGGCGGTCGCTGGGGTGCCTAGAGCTCGCCGCGCAGCCAGCGGTCGAGGATGTGCCGGGCGATGGAGATCGACGGCGGCACCGCCAGCTGCCCGCCGGGCGCCCGGAGCTCGTCGCGGGTGAACCAGCGGGCCTCCTCGATCTCGTGCGGATCGAGCCGGAGGTCCTGGTCGCCGTCGGCGCGGGCCACGAACCCGAGCATGAGCGACTGCGGGAACGGCCAGGGCTGGCTGGCGACGTAGCGGACGTCGCTGACGCGGAGCCCGACCTCCTCCTCGACCTCGCGGGCGACGGCCGCCTCGGCGGACTCCCCCGGCTCGACGAAGCCGGCGAGGATGGAGAACCGGCCCGGCGGCCAGGTCGCCTGCCGGCCGAGCACCACGCGGTCGCCGCCGTCGTGGACGAGCATGATCACCGCGGGGTCGACCCGCGGGAAGAACTCGGTCCCGGTGGTGGGGTCGCGCTGCGTCCAGCCGGCCCGCTCGACCGTCGTCGGGGCGCCGGTGAGCGGGCTGAACCGGTGCCGTTCGTGCCACTCCAGGATGCCGACGGCCTCCGCCAGCAGGCCGGCGTCCAGGTCGCCGAGCTCCGCACCGACGTCGCGCAGCCCGGCCCAGCGGTCGACCGGCCGGCCGTTGACGGTCAGCGCCCGTTCCCCGCGCACCGCCGCGTACGGGACGCCGTCGGCCTCGCCGAGGAAGACCGCGCCCGCCGGCAGCTCCGGCCGCTCGTCCCAGACCAGGCGGGGGCCGTCGGGGCCTTCGGCCACCGGCACCGTCCGGGCGGCGTCGACGGTGAGCACCCGCACCGGCCGGCCGCCGGTGGGGTCGGGCAGCACCCGGGCGAGGTGCGCCCGGTCGTGCGCGACCCGGGACAGCAGGGGGCCGTCGCCGCCGCCGGCGGTCACGCCTGCTCGCCGCCCCCGGTGACGGTGACCGGCGCCAGGGCGCCCAGCTCGGCGGCCACGCGGTCCGCGTCGCCCACGACGACGGCGGTGAGCGCCTCGGGCGCCAGGTAGCGCGCGGCCGCGGCCTGCACCTGCTCCACGGTGACCTCGGTGAGGTCGCGCTGGTGGGTGCTCAGCCAGTCCGCCGGCAGCCCCACGCCGAGCAGCGCCGACAGCGTGCTGGCCAGGCCGGCGTGGGTGGAAGTGGACAGCGCCATGCTGCCGAGGACGTAGCGGCGGGCGGCGTCCAGCTCCGCCTCGGTCACCGGGGTCAGCGCCATCCGCCCGAGCTCGTAGAGCGTCTCGAGCAGGGCCGGCCCGGTCACCTCGGTGGCCACGTCGGCCTCGACCAGGAACGACGACGCCGCGCGCTGGTGGTCGATGGCGCTGCGCGGGCTGTAGCTGTAACCGCGCCGCTCGCGGATGTTCTCCACCAGCCGGGAGGAGAAGTACCCGCCGTAGACCATCGCCGCCAGCCGTGCCGCCGGGAGGTCGGGGTCGGTCCGGCTGGGGGCCGGGCCGCCCAGCCGCAGGTTCGACTGCACCGCGCCGGACCGGTGCACGAGCTGGATGCCGTGCGCCGGCTGCTCGGCGACCGGCGGGGTCTCCACCGCCTTGCCGCTGCCGGTCCACGCCTCGAGCGCCGCGGCGGCGGTGTCGGTCGCGGCCGCGGGGTCCAGGTCGCCGACGAGGACGAGGGTGCTGCCCGCGGGCAGGACCCGCTCGCGGTGCAGCCGCCGCAGCGCCGGGGCGCGGACGGCGGAGACCAGCTCGGCGTCGGGCAGCTGGATGGCGTACGGGTGGGTGCCGTACCGGCGGGCGGCCAGCGCCGAGCGGGCGATCATGCCCGGCTGCGTGCGGGCGATCGCGATCCGCTCGGCCAGCCGGTCCCGCTCGCCGTCCACCCGGCCGGCCGGGTAGCTGGCGCCGGTGAGCAGCTCGGCGAGCAGCTCGAGGACGGGGCCGAGACCGCCGGGCAGCAGGGTGGTGCCGAAGATGAGCCGGTCGGCGTCGGTGCTCACCGACAGCTCGGCGCCGTGGCTCTGCAGCAGCTGGGCGACCTCGGCCTGGTCGTGCCGCTGCGTCCCGAGCAGCACCGCCCCGGAGAGGACGGCGCCGCGCGCCGCGTGCACGCCGGCGTTGCGGGTGTTGGGCGCGGCGAACGGCACCCGCAGCCGGAGCTCGACCAGGGGCACCCCGGGGCGCGGGACCACGACGACCCGGAGCCCGTTGGGCAGCGTGGTCTCCTCGGCCACCGGCGCCGGCTGCGGGCGCGGCTCGCCCAGCGGCGGGATCAGCGAGACCTGCTCGGGTGCGGTCATCGGGTACCTCCAGCAGGTCGCAGCTCCAGCACCGCGGCGGTGCCCGGATCGAGCCCGCGGGCGGCTCCCTGCACCGCCTCGGGGGTCACCGCCGCGAGGCGGGCGGCGAGCTCGCCGGCGAGCTCCGCGCGCCCGTGGACGAGCTCGGCCGCGGCGAAGGCGAGGGTGCGCCCGAGCACCGAGTCGGCCTGCTGGAGCAGCTGCGCCTCGATGCGGGCCTGCACCCGGCGCAGCTCGTCCGCGTCGACGCCCTCGTCGGCGATGCGCGCCACCTCCTCGTGCACGGCGGCCATCACGCGCTCGGCCGGCACGGCGGCCGGGTGGTGCACCTGCGTGGTGAGCAGGGTCGCGTCGCGGACGTCGAAGGGGTCGCCGAACAGGCCCACGTAGCTGCTCTGCGCGATGGCGATCCGGTCGTCGTGGACCAGCCGGCGCTCCAGCCGGGAGGCGTCGCCCTCGCTGAGCACCTCGGCCAGCAGCACGCTGCCCAGGTAGGTGTCGAAGTCACCGACCGGGTCGGGCACCCGCCAGCCCAGGGCGAGCGCGGGCGCCGGCGCCAGGGGGTCCTCGATCACCGCGGAGCGCACCGTCGTGGGGGACGGCTCCCCGGTGGCCGGCAAGGGCGGGACGTGCCGGCCGGGGATGGGGCCGAACCAGCGGCGGACCAGCTCCTCGGTCGCGGCGACGTCGAGGTCGCCGCCGATGCACAGCACGGCGTTGCCCGGCGCGTAGTACTTCTCGAAGAAGTCGGTGGCGTCGGCGACCGTGGAGGACTCCAGGTCGACGAAGGAGCCATAGCCGTCATGGGTGTTGGCGAAGGTCTCGAAGGCGACCTGCGGCAGCTGCAGCCACGGGAAGGCGCCGTAGGGGCGGTTGAGCACGTTGACCCGGATCTCCTCCTTCACCACGTCGATCTGGTTCCGGAGGTTCTCCTCGGTGATCGCCGGCGCCGCCATGCGGTCGGCCTCGAGGAAGAGGGCGCGCTCGAGCGCCTCGGCGGGCAGCGCCTGGAAGTAGTTCGTGTAGTCCTGGTGGGTGGACCCGTTGAACGTGCCACCGGCGGCCTGCACCAGCCGCGCGTGCTCCATCTTCGCGACGTTGGCCGACCCCTGGAACATCATGTGCTCGAAGAGGTGGGCGAAGCCGGTGCGCCCCTCGGGTTCGTTGCGCATCCCGACGTCGTAGTAGACGCTCACCGCCACCACCGGCACGCTGCGGTCGGGGGCGAGGACCACCCGCAGGCCGTTGTCCAGCGTGAACCGTTCGATCGGGTGCCGCAGGGTCAGTTCGGTACCAGCCGCAGTCACGCGCCCGACCCTACGACGACGTCACCCTCCGGGTGACACCGCGGCCAGTTGCCGTCCCCATCCCTGGTGAGCCCCTGCTGCCGCGTCCCTCCTCCGGAACCCTCCGGGCTCCGCTCGTCGGTCGCCCGCTCAGCTCGTCACTCCAATACCTCGACGGCGCCGAGGACCCGGTCGATGACGCCGTACAGCTCGGCGTGGGTGTTGGGGATGGAGACGTAGAGCAGCGCCGGGGCCGGCCGGCCGACGTCGATCAGCAGCAGCGCTGCCCGCTCCCCCGAGGCGTCGTAGCCCTCGACGTCCCACGCCAGCTGGAACTCGACGAGGTGGGCGGCACGCCCGTCGACGGTCCGGGGCTCGTCGCGCCGGACCTCGATCGTGTTCGGCCACGGGTAGTAGTTGGCGCGGACGCTGGCGGCCAGCGTCGTCACCGTGCTCTGCAGGGTCGAGGGACCCGCCCACCCGTATCCGTCGGCCACTGGCCCGGAGGTGCACTGGGAGATGAAGATCCCGCCGTCGGGCGTGGCTTCCTGCGTCGTGAAGTACTGCCCGGCGGTCGTGGTCGTCTCCAGCTGCCGGCCCAGGTCGAACTCCCGCCAGCCCTCGCCCAGGTACGGGTAGGAGATGCCGGCGGCCTCGTCGATGATCCGTACCGTGCCCGGCGGGAACGCCTGGCCGGGTGCCGGCGCGGGGGCCGCACCGGGCTGCTGCGCGGGAGCGGCGGTGGTGCCGCCGTCCCCGCCCGAGCCCAGCGACAGCACGGTGACGACGGCGGCCACGAGGAGCACCAGGACGGCGGCCGCGGCGACCCATCGCCGGATCCGCGACCGGGCCCCGGCGGGGGCGACGGGCGCCGCAGGGGCCACCGGCTCCGGGGGCCGCGGAGCCGCGGTCCGCGCGGCGGCCCGGTGCACCTCGACCCCGGGGCCGGCGGGCATCATGACGTCGGACCACGCGCTGCCGCTCCACCAGCGCACCATGCCAGGGGCGCCACCCGGGTCCGGATACCAGCCCGGCGCCGCTTCCTGGCCCACTCCGGTCACGGGCTCAGCGTAAGGGCGTGGCCCGCGGCGGCACCGTCGCCCGCGCCGTCGAAGGAGGCCGCCGTGCACCCCGCCGGAGCCGCGCCCGACCCGGCGGTCGTGGCCCGGCTGCGGGCCGTCGGCTGCGTCTTCGCCGAGGAGGAGACGGCGCTGCTCGTGTCCGCGGCCGGCGACGCCGCCGACCTGGCGCGGCTGGTCGAGCGGCGGGTGGCGGGGACGCCCCTGGAGGTGCTGCTGGGCTGGGCGGAGTTCTGCGGGCTGCGGATCACCGTCGCGCCGGGGGTCTTCGTCCCGCGCCGCCGGACCGAGCTGGTGGTCCGCGCGGCCCTGCCGTTCGCCCGCCCGGGCGCCGTCGTCGTCGACCTGTGCTGCGGTACGGGAGCGGTCGGCGCCGCGCTCGCGGCGGCCGTGCCGGGCATCCAGCTGCACGCGGCCGACCTCGACCCCGCCGCCGCGGCCTGCGCCCGGGACAATCTTCCCGGGGTGCCCGTGCACGAAGGCGACCTGTTCGACGCGCTGCCGGCGGGGCTCCGCGGCCGGGTCGCCGTCCTCACCGCGAACGTGCCCTACGTGCCGACCGGCGCCCTCGCGCTCCTCCCGCCGGAGGCCCGCGACCACGAACCGCGGACCGCCCTCGACGGCGGCGCGGACGGGCTGGCGCTCGCCCGCCGGGTCGCGGCCCGGGCGGCGGAGTGGCTGGCGCCGGGTGGGGCGCTGCTGTTCGAGTGCGGCGAGGGGCAGGCGCAGGCGGCGGTCGACGTCGTCACCCGTGGCGGCCTGCTGCCCCGGCTGGTGACCGACGAGGACCTCGGCGCGACCGTCGTCGTCGGCACGCTCCCGGACGACCTCCCGGTAACGCGGTGACGGCGTTCCCGCGGGAATGCCGTCAGGTCCTCAGCGCCGCGGCGCCGCGGCCAGCTCCCGCCACAGGTGCGCCGCCGCCTCCGCGCCGCGGTACAGCATCGGCAGCAGCACCCGCTCGTTCGGCGAGTGGATGCGGTCGGTGGGCAGGCCCGCGCCGAGGAACAGCAGCGGCGCACCGAGCGCCTCGACGATCGCCGCCTCGGGGCCGCTGCCTCCCTCGCGGGTGAAGAGCACGTCGGCCGGATCGCGGTCGAAGGCCTGGCCGATGGCGGTCAGCAGCGCGTCCATGTACGGGGAGTCCAGGTCGCTCGCGCACGGGGCGACGCCGCCCGGCGGGGTGTGCACCTCGGCCTCGATGCCGGCCGGGACGTTGGCCGCCACCCAGGCGCGCAGCCGCGGGCCGACGTCCTCCGGCCGCTGGTCGGAGACGAGCCGGAAGGTCACCTTGGCGTGCGCCTCGGCCGGGATGATCGTCTTGTGGCCGGGCCCGGTGTACCCGCCCCACATGCCGTTGACCTCCGCGGTCGGGCGGGCGCCGGTGCGCTCCAGGGTGCTGAAGCCGGCCTCGCCGTAGGTCGCGCGCGAGGCAGCCGGACCGGCCAGCCAGGCCTGCTCGTCGAAGGGCACCCGGCCCATCAGCTCGCGCTCGCGGTCCGACAGCGGCCGCACCTCGTCGTAGAAGCCGGGGATGGTCACCCGGCCCTGGTCGTCGTGCAGCTTCGCGATCAGCTCGGCCATGGCGTGCAACGGGTTGGGGACGGCGCCGCCGAACGACCCGGAGTGCAGGTCCACTGCCGGGCCGCGCAGGGTGATCTCGGCGTCGGCCAGCCCGCGCATCGCGGTCACGGCGCTGGGCACGTCGGGTGCGGCCATGCCGGTGTCGCTGACGACGACGACGTCGCAGGCGAGCCGGTCGGCCTTCTCCCGGAGCAGGGCCTCGAAGTGCGGGGACCCGGACTCCTCCTCGCCCTCGATCAGCAGCTTCACCGTGACGGCGGGGGTGTCGCGGCCGGTCGCCGCCAAGTGGGCGCGGATGCCGAGCAGGTGGAAAGCGACGTTGCCCTTGTCGTCGATCGCGCCGCGGGCGTGCAGCTCGGGGCCGTCGGGGCCTTCGACCCGGGTGGGCTCGAACGGCGGGTGCTCCCAGAGCTCCAGCGGGTCGACCGGCTGCACGTCGTGGTGGCCGTAGACCAGGGCGACCGGCGCACCGGTGTCGGCGCTGGGCCACTCGGCGAAGACGGCCGGCGCGCCGGCGGTCGGCCAGATCTCGACGGTCGGGAAGCCGACCCGGCGCAGCGCGTCGGCCAGCCAGGTGGCGCTCGCGGCGACGTCGCGGGAGTGCGCGGGGTCGGCCGAGATGGACGGGATGCGCAGCCAGGCGTCGAGGTCTGCGTGCACGTCGTCGAGGTGGTCGAGGACGAAGTCACGTTCGGCGCTGGTCACGGCGTCGACGGTAGTGCCGCCAGCGCAGCGCTCTCCGCCCGGCTAGCGTCCGGGCATGCCCGGAGAGCTGCTGCGGACCGATGTCGGCGACCTGACCTTCGACGTGCGCGTCGACGGACCCGAGGACGGCCGGCCGGTGCTGCTCCTGCACGGCTTCCCGCAGACGTCGGCGTCCTGGGCCGCGGTGACGCCGCTGCTCACCCAGGCAGGTCTGCGCACCTACGCGCCGGACCAGCTGGGCTACTCCCCCGGCGCGCGGCCCGCCGAGGTGGGGGCCTACGCCATGCAGAATCTGGCGCAGGTGACGGCGGACCTCATGACGGCGCTGGAGATCCCGGTGGCCGACGTGGTGGGCCACGACTGGGGTGCCAACGTGGCGTGGACGCTGGCCGCGTGGCACAGCGACAGGGTGCGGTCGCTGACCGCCGTGTCGGTGCCGCACCCGGCGGCGTACACCGCGGCCTTCCGGATCGACCCGGAGCAGAAGGAGCGCTCGGCCTACATCCGGCTGTTCTGGCAGCCGGGCAAGGCGGAGGAGGTGCTGCTGGCCGACGACGCGCGGCGGCTGCGCCGGATGCTGCTGGGCGCCGACGGCGAGACCGGCGTCTCCCCCGAGGCCGCGGACGAGTACGTGGCGGCGCTGTCGGCGCCGGGCGCGCTGACCGCGGCGCTGAACTGGTACCGCGCGATGAGCTCGGACATCCGCGTGGACAAGGTCGAGGTGCCCACCACCTACGTGTGGAGCGACGCCGACGTCGCGATCGGCCGCACGGCCGCGCAGGCGTGCGAGGAGTTCGTGACCGGCGACTACCGGTTCGTCGAGCTGCCCGGGATCACGCACTGGGTCCCCGAGCAGGCGCCCGAGCAGCTGGCCGCGGCGATCCTGGACCGCGTCGCCTCGTCGTAAGCGCGCTGCCGGCTCGGGTGGCCGAGGACGCCGGCGCCCGATGCGACCTGTTCGACGACCCCGTGGTCATGCGGCTGTCCTGAGTGCGCTCGCCGGCGACATGTCGACTCGTCGACGAGCCGACGTGTCGGCACCGGCTGGACCCGCCGCTCGGGAGCCGACCGCCCGGCGGAGCTGCACCCGCACGTCGTCCGCTCTCCCGGCGCGGTCGAGCGCGGACCGGTCCGGGCGGAGACGGAGGGGCCGACGCCCGCGGGCGGCCTCGCCGTCACCGTGCGCCCGGCTGAGGTCCGGTGCCCCCGGCACGTTCCCGCGGGAACGTGCCGGGGGCGTCGTGCCGTCATCCCCCGGAAGGCACCACCGGGGAAAGGACCACACCGGCATGGTCGGGACACGCGCGAACCTCGCACCACCCCTCGGCATCACGACCGGGTGTCGACGCCGGTCGGCGGCGACCCAGCGGCCTCCGGTCCGCGCCGCGCGACGATTCCTCGGCACGGCAGCCGCGGCGCTGGCCCTGGCGCTGCTGGCCGGCTGCACGGGCTCGCCGGGCGCGGAGTCCGGTAGCGCAGACGGCGGTGCCGGCGGGGGCGCGGTCGCTCCCGTGCCCGCGATCCCGGGGGATCTCGGAAGTGCGCCGGACGACCCGTTCGAGACCGATGGCGACCGGCAGGTGGTGACCACTGCCAGCGCCTCCGTGGCGGTCGAGGACCCGGCCGAGGGTGCCCAGCAGGTGAGCGAGCTGGTCGAGTCCGTCGGCGGGCGGATCGAGGAGCGCACCGAGCAGACGGCGTCGGGGGACGGCACTCGAGGGGCCGTCGCCGAGCTCGTGGTGCGGGTGCCGGCGTTCGAGCTCACCGGTGTGCTGGCCGAGCTCGAGGACCTCGGCGACGTCGCGAACGTGTCGGTGTCCCACTCCGACGTCACGACGACGGTGGTCGACCTGGACGCGCGGATCGCGGCGCTGCGAACCTCCGTGGCGCGGCTGCAGGCGCTGATGGAGGGGGCGGCCGACACCGAGGCCCTGCTGGCCGCCGAGAAGGCTCTCTCCGAGCGGCAGGAGCAGCTGGAGTCGCTGCTGTCGCGGCGCGCGCTGCTGGCCGACCGGGTGGAGCTGTCGACGCTGCGCGTGCACCTGGAGCCGTTCGGCGTGGCGCCGCCCGGTGGGCCCGACGGCTTCCTCGGCGGGCTGGGCACTGGGTGGCGGGCCCTGGCGTCGACCGCCGGTTCGGTCGCCGTCGTCCTCGGGGTCGTCCTGCCGTGGGTGGCCGTCGCCGCGCTGGTGGCCGGTGCGGTCCTCGTGCCGGTCCGCCGAGCGCGGCGGCGAGCGCCCACGGTGGCCCCGCCCCCGGCGACGCCACCCCCGGCCCCGCCCACCACGCCGCAGGGCTGATGGGTTCTCCTGCCGAGAGGAAGGACGGGTCAGCCCGTTCCGGTGATCAGCGCGAGCAGCCCGGACTCGTCGAGCAGGTCGACAGGCCGGATCGTCTCCTTGGCGGCCACGTGGTGCAAGCCGGCGCTCACCCGTTCGACCGGCACCCCGGTCAGCCGCGACCAGCCCAGCCGGTAGGCGGCCAGCTGGACACCGGCGGCGGCCAGCTCGCCGCCCGAGGGCGGTGGACCGGTCTTCCAGTCGATGACCTCGTAGCCGCCGTCCTCGCGCTGGAACACCGCGTCGATCCGGCCCCGCAGCGTGATCGGCCCCAACGGCGTCTCGAACGGCACCTCCACCTCGACGGGCTGGCGATCGGCCCACTCGCTGGCGAGGAAGGCCTCGCGCAGCTCGTCCAGGGCGTCGTCGGGCGCGGCGAGCTCGTCGCCGGAGCCGGGCAGCTCGTCGAGGTCGACCAGCCGCGCGGCGCCGAACCGCTCCTCCAGCCAGGCGTGGAAGGCGGTGCCGCGGCGGGCCTGAGGAGCGGGCGCCGCCGGCATCGGGCGGCGCAGCCGGCGGGCCAGCTCGGCCGGGTTGCGGCGGAGGGTGACCAGCGCCGACACCGACAGGTGGGAGGGCAGCGGGACGTCGACGGTCGGGCTCTCCTGCTGCGCCCGCTCGCGCAGCAGCAGGTCGGCGTCGCGCACCCACTGCCCGACGAGCTCGTCCTCCCCGCCGAGCGACCGCTCGGGCTCCAGCGGGTGCGGCGCGGCGCCCTCGACCAGCTGCGCGGCGGCGGTGAGCGCCCGCCGGCGCGGCTCGGAGAGCGGGTCGACCGGCCAGACACCGACCGGCCACTCCTCCAGCGCGGGGTTGGTCGCGCCGTCCTCGGGCGCCGGGGCCCAGTGGACGACGGTGCCGGCGCCGGCCTCGCACGCCTCCTTCGCGGTGTGCAGCAGGGACGACGGCCCGCACGGCTTCACGCCGTCACGCCACCAGCTGCCCGAGCACAGCAGCAGCCGCTTCGCCCGGGTGACGGCGACGTAGCCGAGCCGGATCTCCTCGTCCCGGCCGAAGTCCTTCCAGTCCTGGACGTACTCCTCCAGGGCGTCCCGGACCACCGCCTGGTCACCGGAGCCGGGCACCGGCAGGCGCAGCCGGGGCAGCTCCTCCCGGTCGGTGAGCCGGAGGTCGACCGGGACCGCGCCCGGGTCCTTGATCCAGGAGTCGCTGGCGTTGGTGCGCGCCGGGAACTGGTCGGCGGTCATGCCGGGCACGGCGACGACGTCCCACTCCAGCCCCTTGGCCGAGTGCCCGGTGAGCAGCTGCACCGCCTCCGGGTTGACCGCCACCTCCCCGGGCTCCAGGCCGCGTTCCCGCTCCTCCGCGTCGCGCAGGTAGCCCAGGAACGCCGGCAGCGAGGGCAGCTCGGCCAGCTCGGTGAACTCCGCCGCGACACCGTGCAGCGCATCCAGGTGGGCGCGGGCCCCGGCGGGGCTGATCCCCGGCGCGCTGGCCAGCTCGGTCTCCAGGCCCAGGGTGCGGGCCACCTCGTCGACCAGGTCGGGCAGCGACTCCCCGATCCGGCCGCGCAGGTGGGCGAGCTCGGCACCCAGCCGGCGCAGCCGCCGGTAGCCCGCGGGCGAGTACTGCGCGGCGTCGCCGAGGTCGTCGAGCGCCTCGACGATGCTGCCGCGCTCCTGCGGCACCTCGACCGCCCCGGCCTCCGCGCCCTCCGCCGGGCGGGCCGGCCGGCGCGCGTGCACGAGCGCGCGGGCGCGGGCCTCGAGGGCGGCGAGGTCGCGGGGGCCGATCCGCCAGCGGGCACCGGTGAGCAGCCGGCCCATCGCGTCACCCGCCGTCGGGTCGACCAACACGGTGAGGGTGGCGACGACGTCGGATACCTCCGGCACCTCCAGCAGGCCGCCCAGCCCCACGACCTCGACCGGCAGTCCGCGCTCGCGCAGGGCCGCCGCGATGCCGGGCAGCTGCTTGCGGGTGCGCACCAGCACGGCCATCGACGGCGGGCGGTGCTGCCCGTCCTTCGCCGGGACGGCGGGGTCCGCGCCGTCCCAGCAGGCGGCCAGCCGGTCGGCCAGGGCCGCGGTCTCCTCGGCGACGGTCTCGTACAGCCCGACGGTGACCGAGCCGCGGCCGGCGGTGGGCGCCGGGGCGAGGTCGGGCAGCGGCTGGGCCGGCTCGGGCAGCATCGCCGAGACGGCGTTGGCCACCGCCAGCACCGCCTCGTCGTTGCGCCAGCTGGTGGCCAGCGTCAACCGCTGCGCGGCGCGGCCCGGACGCCCGGGGAAGGTGCGGGCGAAGCGCTCGATGGTGCCGGCCGAGGCCCCGCGCCACCCGTAGATGGACTGCCGGGGATCACCGACGGCGAGCACCGGGTGGCCGCTCGCCCCGCCGAAGAGCGCCTCCAGCATGCGCAGCTGCCCGACGCTGGTGTCCTGGTACTCGTCGAGGAGCACCACCTTCCAGCGGGCGCGCTCGCGCCGGCCGACCTCGGGCGCGGCGACGGCGATGCGCGCGGCGTGGGCCACCTGGTCGGCGTAGTCGATGGAGCCCAGGGCACGCTTGCGCGCCTCGAACGCCTCGACCAGCGGCAGCAGCGCCACGCGGGCCTTCTGCCGGGCGAGCATCTCGGCGACCGCGGCGTAGGGCCCCTTCTTCCTCGGGGCGTCCGCGTAGCCGGCGATCTGCGCCTCCAGCCGCGCCGTCCAGGTGCGCAGGGCCGCGGGGGTCACGTCGTGCTCGCCCATCTCCGCGGCCAGCGCCAGCACGTCCTCGACGGTGGTGAGCAGGGTGAGCGGGACGTCGGCCATGTCGCCGGTCCAGGCCGCGACGACGGTCGCCGCCTGCCCCCAGCACATCGCCGGGCCGAGCACCCCGGCGCCGGGCTCCACCCCGATCCGCAGGCCGTGCTCGGCGACCAGCGCGGCGGCGTAACCGTGGTAGGTCGAGACCGTGGGCTGCGCGATCGCCAGCCGTTCGCGCAGGTCGTCCTCGGTCTCCGGGTGGCGGGCGAGGGCCCCGAGCCGCAGCCGGATGCGCTCGTTGAGCTCGCTGGCGGCCTTGCGCGTGAAGGTCAGCCCGAGGATCGCCTCGGGCTCGACGATCCGGTTGGCCACCAGGTAGGAGACCCGGGCGGCCATGGTTTCGGTCTTGCCCGACCCGGCCCCGGCGACGACCACCAGCGGCCGGTCCGCGGGTGCGGAGACGACGCCGGCCTGCTCGTCGGACGGGGCGTAGGACAGCCCGCACCGCGCCGCGACCTCGGCGGGCGTGAGCAGCCGGCGGGGCTCAGGTTCCGCTGCGGGGACCTCCGCCAGCAGGTCCTCGAAGGACAGTTGAAGGACCCCGTCCTCCTCCCCGCTCGCAGGCTCGCGGCGAGCCTCTGGACGGGGCCGCTCACGCCTCGGGGTCACCCGGTCACCTGCCGGCCGGGCTCCTGCAGCGGGCAGCTGCGCCGCGCCGGGCAGCGCGAGCAATGCGAACCGGTGCGCACCTCGAAGGTCGCCGCGCCCATGCCGGTGCCCACCTCCGCGACGAGCTCCCCGGCCCACGTGCCCTCGAGGGGCACGTCGGCAGGCAGCGGCTCCTGGTGCTGTTCCTTGGCCTTGACGCCGGTGCCGACCTGCAGCAGCGCGGCCCCTCCGGGGGCGGTGCCGTGCTCCTCGAAGGCCCCGGCCGCGACCGCCACCTGGTAGGCCGCGAGCTGTCCGTGCTCCTCGGTGTTCTTCGCCGCGCTCTTCCCGGTCTTCAGGTCCACGACCACGAGCCGCCCCTCGGCGTCGCGCTCGAGCCGGTCGACCTGACCGCGGATGCGGGCCCGCCCCACGACCACGTCGAAGTCGACCTCCGCGCCGACCAGCTCCCGCGGGTTGGCGGCGTGCCAGCGCAGGAAGCGGTCGAGCATGTCGTGGGCGTGCACCCGCTGCCGCTGGTCGGCCCAGCCGGGCCCCAGGTCGAGCTGGTCGAGCTCGGCGTCGAGCACGGTGCGCGCGTCGGGCGCGGACAGCCCCTCGGCCACCTGCTGCGCGACGGCGTGGACGGCCGAACCCACGGTGCGGGTGGCGTCGGGCGAGGCCTCGGCGCCGACCGCGCCGAGCACCCACCGCAGGGGGCAGCGCTGGAAGGTCTCGATCGCCGACGGGCGCACCCGCACCGGCAGCTCCTCGTCGACCAGCGGCGCGTCGTCGGAGAGCGGTGCGAGCCCCCACCAGCGGGCTGGTGCCGCACCGGGCACGCCCTCGTCGGCGAGCCGGCGCAGCAGCGCCGCGGCGGCGGAGCGCCGGGCCGGCGGGGTGTGCGGGTCGGTGACCGCCCGGCGCAGCTCGGCGACGAGCGCGGGCAGGGTGAGCGCCCGGGGCAGCTCGGTGAGCGGACGCCCGTCGGGCGGCGGCGGGGACACCAGGTCGAGGAACCGGGACGCCGACGCACCGGCGTCGGCCCCGTCGAGGGCGCCTTCGACGGCGGTCACCACCAGCCGTCGCCGGGCCCGGGTGCAGGCGACATAGAACAGCCGCCGCTCCTCGGCCAGGGCCAGGGCGCGCCGGTCGGTCGAGGCGCCGTCGATGCCGGCCGCCATCTCCACCAGCAGCTCGGCGCCCAGCAGCGACGCGCGCTCCCGCAGGTCCGGCCACAGTCCCTCCTGCACCCCCGATACGCAGACCAGGTCCCACTCCAGGCCCTTGGCGGCGTGGGCGGTGAGCAGCCGGACCGTCTCGCCGGCGACCGCCCGCGCGGCGCCGGTGTCGCCGGGGAGCTCCTGCGCGGAGAGGTGCTCGACGAACGCCCGCACGTCGGCGGACGGCAGCCGGTCGACGAAGCCGGCGGCGGCGTCGAACAGGGCCACGACCGCGTCGAGGTCGCGGTCGGCCACCGCCCCCGACGGGCCGCCGGCGGCGCTGGCCCGTGCCCAGCGCGTGGCCAGGCCGCTGCGCTGCCACATGGCCCACAGCACGTCCTCCGCGGTGCCGTCCTGGGCGAGCGCGAACCGGCCGGCGTCCAGCACGGCCGCCACCCGGATCGCCGGACGGGCGACGTGCTCGGGCAGCGCCTCCAGCAGCGCCGCGTCGGTGAGCGCGGCAGCGAGCGGGGCGCCGCGCTCCGCGGCGTCCAGCCCCTGCTTGGCCAGCGCGGCGCGCACGGCCCGGCGGAGCCGCCGCAGGTCCAGCACGGTGGCCCCGCCCAGGGGCGAGGACAGCAGCGCCTCGGCGCCCGGTTCGTCCAGACCGGCGGGCTCCCCGTCCGGGCCGGGCAGCAGCGCCGCCAGCACCCGCAGGAACGGGGCGACGGCGGGCTGGGCGGCCAGCGGGAGCTCGTCGGTGGAGACGGCGACCGGCACCCCGGCCGAGGCCAGGGCGCGCCGGAACGGCCCGAGCACCGCCGCGGTGCGCACGACGACGGCCATCTCCGACCACGGGACGCCGTCGAGCAGGTGCGCGCGGCGCAGCACGTCGGAGACGTAGGCGGCCTCGACCGCGGCCGAACCGAAGACGTGCACCTCCGCCTCGCCCGGCGGGATCCCCTCCCCCGCCGCCAGCCGGCGGTGCTCCCAGGGACCGGGCAGCCCCTCCGCCACCTGGCGGCTGATCCGCAGCAGCTCCGCGCCCGATCGGCGACACACCCCCAGCGACACCCGCCCGGCGGCGCGCCCGCCGGTGTGCCGGAACCGCTCGGGGAACTCGACGATGCCCCGCGGCTCGGCGCCGCGGAACGCGTAGATGGACTGGTCGGGGTCACCGACGGCGACCAGGTTCCCCCCGCCCCCGGCCAGCAGCTCCAGTAGCTCGACCTGCGCCGGGTCGGTGTCCTGGTACTCGTCGACGAACAGCCAGCGGGCGCGCTCGCGCTCCTGGCGGAGCAGCTCGGGGTCACCGGTCAGCTCGAGGATCGCCTGCCGGACCAGCTCCGCGGGGTCGTAGCCGGAGGCGTCGCCCCGGGACGCCACCCAGAAGTCGCTGACGTTCTCGTACTGCTGCTGGAACGCGGCCGCGTGCACCCAGTGCTCGCGACCGGTCTCCCGGCCCCAGGCGGCCAGGCGCTCGGCGTCGACCCCCCGCTCGGTCGCCCGCAGCAGCAGCTCCCGCAACTCCGACCGGAAGCCCTCGGTGCCCAGCGCGGGGGCGAGGTCGTCGGGCCACCGGACGGTGCCCTCACCCTCGGCGTCACCCCGCAGCAGCTCGGCGACGACGGCGTCCTGCTCGGCGGAGGTGAGCAGCCGGGGCGGCGGATCCCCCCGCAGCACGGCGGCGCGCCGGAGCACGCCGTAGGCGTAGGAGTGGAAGGTGCGCGCCAGCGGCTCGCGGATGGTGCGGGCGACCCGGGACGTGATCCGGGTGCGCAGCTCGGCGGCGGCCTTGCGGCTGAAGGTCAGGACGAGGATCTGCTCGGGGTCGACGCCGGCGTCGATGCGCGTCGCGACGGCCTCGACGATCGTCGTCGTCTTGCCCGTGCCGGGGCCGGCGAGCACCAGCAGCGGCCCGCCCGGGTGGTCGACGACCGCCTGCTGGGTGGGATCGAGCAGCGGCGCGGTGGAGCGCGGCGGCTCCCCCGGCAGCAACCGGTAGACCGGACCGCCCTCACCCCCGCGCTGTGCCACTCCTCGATGGAAGCACGGGGGTACGACGATCCGGGGACGGGCGGGGTGGATGGAGCGGGTGGGTCAGGCCAGGGAGTCCAGCAACGACTGCTCGAGCATCAGGTCGGCCGCGGTGGTCAACCAGCCGGCCACCAGGAGCAGCGGGAATGCCTGCTCCCGGTCCAGCGACGCGGTTCCGGCGACCAATCCGGCCTGGGCCACTGCCCTGCACGCCATGGTGTTCATGCCCATGTCGTCGGCAGCCGGGGACCGGAACTGGAGTCATCCGCCGGTGAGGTTCCACGGTTCGGCGGCGATCCGGTCGGCCTCCGACCGGGAGAGGGTCTCCGCGGCCACCAGCCGGTCGAGCACGTGGGCCTGCCGGGCGGCCGCGCGCTCGGGGTACACGAAGGGGTCGTAGGCGCTGGGACCCTGCACCAGCCCGACGAGCACGGTGGCCTGCGCCCAGTCGAGCTCGTCGGGGGCCAGCCCGAAGTAGCCCTCGGCCGCCGCCTGCACCCCGTAGAACCCGTGGCCGAAGTACACGGCGTCCAGGTACATGCGGAGGATCTGGTCGTCGGTCCAGGTCTGGTCGATCTTGACGGCCAGCACCAGCGATCGCGCCCTGGCCGGCGTGTCCGTGGCGCCGTCCTCGTAGAGCACCCGGGCCAGCTGGTGCTGCAGGGTCGAGCCGCCCAGGTCGCGCCCGACGACCAGCCCGAGCGGCGCCCGCAGCGCGCCGCGCCAGTCGATCCCGGGGTGCGAGCCGAACCGGCTGTCCTCGGTGGCCAGCAGCGCCGCGGCGATGCGCGGTGGCACCTCCCCGGTCGTCGGAGTGCCGCCGTGCTCCGCCAGCCGTTCGGCCACCCGCTCCTGGGCGTCGACCACGTCGGGGGTCACCGCCCAGCCGACGGCGAACGCCGCGCAGAGCAGGACGAGCACGCCGGCCACCAGGCGGACGCAGGCCCGCCGGATGCGGGCGCCGCGGGACCGCACGGGTCGGGACCGCGCCGGAGCGTGAGGAAGGGGCTGCTGCCGGGCCGGGGACGTCACCGGGTCAGCTCACCGTGCG
Source organism: Blastococcus sp. SYSU DS0552 (assembly GCF_054050815.1). Classification (NCBI taxonomy): domain Bacteria; kingdom Bacillati; phylum Actinomycetota; class Actinomycetes; order Geodermatophilales; family Geodermatophilaceae; genus Blastococcus; species Blastococcus sp. SYSU DS0552. The sequence continues at coordinate 95,834 of NZ_JBJHAB010000009.1, read as the reverse complement.
GCCCGGTCGGCGCGCATCGCCCCGGAGGGCGATCCGGCACCGGTCCGCGATCATCCCGAGGGAGGACACCGCCGGCTCCCCGGTCGGGCCAGCCGACGGCCGCCAGGTCCACCTTCCCGTTGCGCACCGGAACCCCCTCGCCGGCCAGCAGCTCCAGCTGGCGGGCGCGCACCGGCTCGGCGGCCGAGCCGTCGGCGCGCACCACGCGGTACCAAGGCACTGCGCCCCCGCCGGAGCTCAGCGCCCGCGCCACCCTGCGCGGCCCGACGCCCACCAGCCGGCCGATGGCGCCGTAGGTGCTCACCCGCCCGGGCGGGATCCGCTCCACCTCGTCGAAGACGGCCTCGTCGACGTCGAGCGCGGCATCGGTCACGCGCCCATCGTGGTACGCCGGGCGGCGGGTCAGAAGTCCTTTCGCCCGAAGCGGGCCAGCAGCCTGGTCTGCGGCGGCGCCGCCGGGGAGACGTCCAGCGACGGGTCGAACAGCCCGGGCACCCCGTCCTCGGGGAGACGTTCGGCGTAGACCAGCGCGGCGGTCACCAGCTCGCCGTCCAGCTCGGTGTCGCCGCCCGTGGCCCGGGCGAGGTCCCAGGCGTGCACGGTCAGATCGGTGGTCATCTCGAAGATGTACTCGGTGGTCGGCGTCGGGCCCCGCGACAGGTGCACGGTGCGGACGAGGCCCTCGTCCTCGGCGAACGCCGACAGCGCGCCGTCGGCCGCGGACTCCCAGCCCAGCAGCGGATCGTCGCCCAGGAGGTCGGTGGTGTCGTCGGGGAACCGGCCCTCGATCACGTCGTAGGGCTCACCGGCGAGCAGCGGGGGCACCCACAGCGCCTCGTTCACCAGGTGCGCCACCAGGTCGGCGACCGTCCACCCGGGCAGCGACTCGTCCTCCCACTGGTCCGGCGCCACGGCGTCGACCCGGTCGGTGAACTGGTTCTGGGCGCGTTGGAAGAGCTCCAGGAGCTCCACGGGCGAGAAGTCGGCCATGGCGCCAGTCCAACATGCCGAGGGCCCGGCCCGCCTCCCCTGGTGGGAAGCGGACCGGGCCCCGGTGAGCTGCTGGAACGGCCCTGTCCCAAGGTCCCGCGGCGCGCGAAGCGTGTCGCGGGGAGGGACAGGGTCCTCTCAGTAGGTGGGCAGCGCCTTGTCGATGCGGGTGGCCCACGCCGTCACGCCGCCCTGGACGTGCACGGCGTCCTTGAAGCCGGCGTTCTTGACCGCGGCGAGCGCCTCGGCCGAGCGCACGCCGGTCTTGCAGTGCAGCACGATCGGCTTGTCCTGCGGCAGCTGCGCCAGGGCACGGCCGGAGAGGATCTCGTCCTTGGGGATCAGCGTGGCGCCGGGGATCGAGACGATCTCGTACTCGTTGGGCTCCCGGACGTCGATCAGCTCGAACTCCTTGCCGGCGTCCATCATGTCCTTGAGCTCGTCGACGGTGATCGTCGAACCCGCGGCAGCCTCCTGGGCCTCCTCGGAGACGACGCCGCAGAACGCCTCGTAGTCGATGAGCTCCGTGATCGGCTCGCCCTCGGGGTCCTTGCGGACCTTGATCTCGCGGAAGGTCATCTCCAGGGCGTCGTAGACCATGAGCCGGCCGAGCAGCGTCTCGCCGATGCCGGTGATGAGCTTGACCGCCTCGGTCGCCTGGATCGCGCCGATGGTCGCGCACAGCACGCCGAGCACGCCACCCTCGGCGCAGCTGGGGACCATGCCGGGCGGCGGCGGCACGGGGTAGAGGTCGCGGTAGTTGGGGCCGTGCTCGTTCCAGAAGACCGAGACCTGGCCGTCGAACCGGTAGATCGAGCCCCACACGTAGGGCTTGTTCAGCAGCACGCACGCGTCGTTGACCAGGTAGCGCGTGGCGAAGTTGTCGGTGCCGTCGACGATCAGGTCGTACTGGCCGAAGATGTCGAGGACGTTGTCGCTGTCCAGCCGCGTCTCGTGCAGCCGGACGTCGATCAGCGGGTTGATCTCCTTGATGGAGTCCCGCGCGCTCTCGGCCTTCGACCGCCCGACGTCGGACTGCCCGTGGATGATCTGACGCTGCAGGTTGGACTCGTCGACGGTGTCGAACTCGACGATGCCGAGCGTGCCGACCCCGGCCGCGGCCAGGTACATCAGCACCGGCGAGCCCAGACCCCCGGCACCCACGGCCAGGACCTTGGCGTTCTTCAGGCGCTTCTGACCGTCCATGCCGACGTCGGGGATGATCAGGTGGCGGCTGTAGCGGCGGACCTCGTCGATCGACAGGTCGGCGGCCGGCTCCACCAGCGGTGGCAGGGACACGCTTGCTCCTTCACGTCGCGGACACGGCCCCACGGGCCGGTAGTCGTTGGCGACAACAGCGTGGCATGCCCGCCTAATCCCGCCGGCCCCGGAGGTCGGCGATCCCGGCATCTCAGGGGAAGGGCCAGGCGTTCGGGACGCACCCCTGCAGCCCGAGGGTCTGCTGCTGCATGACCGGGGCGAGCTGCCCGGGCCCGGGGCACTGCACGTGCCCGTTCCCGAGGACGTGCCCGACCTCGTGGTTGACCACGTACCGCCGGTAGGTGGCGATGTCGTCCCCGTAGTGCGGGACGGCGGTCGCCCACCGGGCGAGGTTGATCACCGCGCGGTCGCCGTACCGGCAGGAGGTGTAACCGCCGGTGCCCACGCCCGGGCAGTAGGTCTCCATGCTGCCGGGGCTGACCAGGCTCACCCGGAAGTCGAACGCCGCGCCCTCGCCCACCCGCTGGAAGGAGTAGCGCCCACCGTTGCCCCAGGACCGCGGGTCGCCGAGCGTCTCCGTGACGGCGTCCGCGAACGCCGCGCCGTCCACGCCGATGCCGTCCTCAACCTCGACGATGAACCGCTGCAGCGGACCGGTGCCGTACACCTCCGAGCCGCCGCCGACCAGCGAGAGGCTGCCCGCCCCCTGCTGCACGTACTCCTCCGCCACCGCTTCCGGCGGGGCGGTCTCCGACGGGCCGGCATCCCCCTCGGCGGGGGCCACCGGCTCGGCCGGTGGAGAGGGCGCCGGGGCGGAGGTCTCGACCGCCGGGGCCGAGGTGGTCACCGCGGCGGGGGCGGCGGGCGTCGCGCCCGGAGGGCGCAGCGCGAGGTCGACGAGGACGGCGACCGTGGCGAGCGCCAGGAAGGGGATCGCGTAGGCCCGCCAGCCGTGGCGCCGCACGAACCGGCGCAGCCGACCCCGGGGGCCGGCGGTCGGCCTCGGCCGACCGCGGGCGGGGGGCGGGCCGGGGCGGGCCACGGGTCGGCCGTCGGTCAGACGTCCTCCCACCGGTCGCCTCCCCGCTCGCTCGCTCCGTCCCCCGGTGCGTTCAGCGTCTCACGCTACGTGGCGCGTCGGCGACAGCCGGCGGGTCCGCCACGCCCGGCCCCGCGGTTCGGCCCTCCACCATCCCGAGCACCGCTCGCGCCGTCGGCTCCGCGGCCTCCAGCATGGCCACGTGCCCGACGTCGTCGAGGAGCAGGAGCCGACCGTCCGGCACGGTCGCGGCCAGGCGCGGCGCGAGGGCGGGATCGACCAGCCGGTCGCGCCCGCCCCAGATCACCAGGACCGGCATCCGCAGCCCCCGGGCCGCCCGCCAGGCGTTGGCCGGGCCGAGCCTCAGGTAGGAGGTGATCAGCCCGCGCATGCTCCGGGCCAGGGCCCGGTCCGCCCAGGGCTGCTGGGCCCGTTCGTGCATCTCCTGGACCGCCTGCTCCACGCGCTCGGGCGGCACGGCATGCGGGTTCCCGAAGCACATCCGCACCATCGACCGGACGCTCTCCTCCGGGGAGACAGCGGCCAGCCGGCGCTCCGCGAGGGTCGGCACGCCGGGGACGAGCAGGAGCAGCAGCGCCCGGCTGAACGCCGGCGGCACCCGGTAGACGGGCATGGCCGGGGAGACCAGCGTCAGCGTCGCCACGAGGTCGGGGCGCAGCGCCGCGACGAGCAAGCTCACCAGGCCGCCGAGGGAGTTGCCCACCAGGTGCACCGGATCCCCGGCGCCCGCGCCCGGCTGGGCCGCGACGTGCTCGAGGACGTCGACGACGGCGCGCACGTGGCTGCGGATGGAGTACCGCCCGCGCGCCGGGGGCCGTGACCGGCCGAACCCGGGCAGGTCCACCGCCCAGCCGTCGAACCGCACCGCGAGCAGGGCCGCGAGGTCGGTCCAGTTCGTGGAGGCGCCGCCCAGACCGTGGACGTACAGCGCCCGCTCCCCGGGCGCGCCCGCCGGCGGCCCGTCCCCGACGGGACCCCGCCACGGCGTGCGCCGCACGAACACCGCCCCGCCGCGTACCGGCACCTCCTCGCCCAGCCACGGCGGCACCGCGACCTCCAGCGCCGGTAGCGGGGTGGTGGAGAGCGGGGCCTCGGACATCACCGGCGACGGTAACGCTGAGTGCCGTCGGTCGATCACTCCGGCAGCCCGCCGGTACCATCCCCCTCGCCATGCAGCCCTCACGCCCCGCCGCGGCCAACCGGCGCACGTCCCGACTGCCGCGCGGCGCGCGCCGTCTCCAGCTGCTGCGCGCGGCCCAGGAGGTCTTCGTCGCCCACGGCTTCCACGCGGCGGCCATGGACGACATCGCCGTCCGGGCCGGAGTCAGCAAGCCGGTGCTCTACCAGCACTTCCCGGGCAAGCGGGAGCTCTACCTGGCGCTGCTGGAGGAGCACGTCTCCGAGCTGGCCGACCGCGTGGGCGAGGCGATGGGCCGCACCGCCGACAACCGGGCCCGGGTCGACGCCGCCGTCGGCGCCTACTTCGACTTCATCGACGCCGACGGCGAGGCCTTCCGCCTGGTCTTCGAGTCCGACCTGCGCAACGACGACGACGTCCGCGCCGTCGTCGACCGCGGTACGGCGGTGTGCGTCGAGGCCATCGCGGGCGTCATCGCCGCCGACACCGGAGCCGACCCGGAGCGTGCGCTGCTGCTGGCCTCGGGGCTGTCGGGGCTGGCCGAGAGCAGCGCCCGCTGGTGGCTACCGCGGAAGGGCACCGTCTCCCGCGACGAGGCGGTCTCGCTGATGTCCGCGCTGGCCTGGCGGGGCATCTCCGGCTTCCCCCGCGTCGACGGCGAGCCGGCCCAGGGCTGAGCGGCGGCGTTCGCTGACGGCGCACGGGTTCGGACGGTGCCCGCGACGACGGCTGGACTAGCGTTGGCCTCAGTCGCGCGAACCGAGGAGGCATCGCCCACGTGGAAGTCAAGATCGGCGTCCAGCACTCGCCCCGGGAGCTGGTCATCGACAGCCCCAAGACCCCTGATGAGATCGCGGCCGAGGTGGCCAAGGCCATGTCGGGCTCGACGAAGGACGGCCTGCTCACCCTGGTCGACGAGCGGGGGCGCCAGGTCCTGGTCCCCGTCGACCGGATCGCCTACGTGGAGATCGCGCAGGCCGACCAGCGCCGCGTGGGCTTCATCGCCGGCACCGGCAGCTGACCGCAGCCGGCCACGAGCAGCACCTGAGCGAAGGGGGCGTCTCCGCTGCGGCGGAGCCGCCCCCTTCTGCATGGTCGTGCCGAGTGGGGCCCGGAGGGTCCCGCGCAGGCCCGATGGACGCGCTCGGCGCACCAGGGGGACGGCACGTGGCCGCGGTGTCGGCCGGAGGCCGACGATGTCATCGCCTCAGGGGTTCAGGCCGAGGGTCTTCATCCGGGCCGTGTGCGCGCTGGTGATGCGCTCGATGAGCCGGCCGATCCCCGACAGATCGCCGGTGCCGGAGACGATCAGCTCGGCGAGCGGGTCGTGCTCGGCGATCACCGCCTGCGACCGGGTCATCGCCTCCCCCACCAGGCGGCGGCCCCACAGCGCCAGCCGGCCGGCGACCGCGCGGTCGGCGGCGATCGCCGCGCGCACCTCGCGGACGGCGAAGTCCGCGTAGCCGGTGTCGGCGAGCACGTCGAGCACCAGCCCCCGGTCGGGCTCGGACAGGAAGCCGGCGATCTCGCGGTAGAAGTCGGCGGCCAGCCCGTCGCCGACGTAGGCCTTCACCAGCCCCTCGAGCCACGTGCTGGGCCGGGTGCTCTCGTGGAAGGTGTCCAGCGCCGAGACGAACGGCGCCATCGCCGTCGCGGGGTCGACGCCAAGCTCCTCCAGCCGCGCGGTGAGCCGGAAGTGGTGCGCGATCTCGGCGGCGGCCATCCGGGCGAGCGCAGCCCGGCCGGTGAGCGACGGCGCCATCCGGGCGTCCTCGGCCAGCCGGTCGAACGCGGTCAGCTCGGCGTAGGCGAGCACCCCCAGCAGGTCGGCGACCGCCGTGTTCTGGACCGGTGGCACGGCAACTCCTGGGCTCGGCAGCGGTGGCGCCGCGTGCCCCGGAGGGGTGACGCACCCGACACCGGGCAGCGCGGCGCCGAGAGGCTAACCGGTGCTCGCGCTAGCATGGGAATCGGCGAGCCTCCGGGCGCGCTCGAACATCTGTGCGCTGACGATCGCTGGACGACGCCCCCCGGGCTGTCTCCCGGGCCGTGGCGAGGTCCGGTTCCGCTGGCCGCGTCGGCGCAGGAACCGATCCCGCGACAACCGACCCGGGACGGGCGCGAGGCGGCGACACCGCTGCCGCAGCCGGTCCCCAGCAGACCAGAGGCGAGAGTTTGACCTCCACCGAGAAGACCTCCACCGAGACCACCGCCCCCGAGCTGGAGCACGCCGAGACCGGCGCGCCCGCTCCCGAGGAGCTCGCGCAGACCGTCGAGGAGCTCGGCGGCGCCCCCGTCGCCGCCGACAGCCCGCTGTTCAGCGACTTCGACGTGCACCCCGACATCGTCGCCGCACTGGCCGACGTGGGCATCCACCGCACCTTCGCCATCCAGGAGCTCACCCTCCCGCTGGCGCTCGCCGGCAACGACCTCATCGGCCAGGCGCGCACCGGCACCGGCAAGACCCTGGGCTTCGGCGTCCCGCTCCTGCAGCGCGTCGTCCCGCCGGCCGAGGGCGGTGACGGGGTGCCGCAGGCACTGGTCGTCGTCCCCACTCGCGAGCTGTGCGTGCAGGTCGCCCGCGACCTGGGCGCCGCCGGCGCCAAGCGCGGCATCCGCGTGGAGGCGATCTACGGCGGCCGCGCCTTCGAGCCGCAGATCGAGTCGCTCCGCAAGGGTGTCGAGGTCGTCGTCGGCACGCCGGGTCGACTCCTCGACCTGGCCCAGCGGGGCGACCTGATCCTGGGCAAGGTCAAGGCGCTCGTCCTCGACGAGGCCGACGAGATGCTCGACCTCGGCTTCCTGCCCGACATCGAGCGGATCCTCGCGATGGTTCCGGAGAAGCGGCAGACGATGCTCTTCTCGGCCACGATGCCCGGCCCGATCGTGACCCTGTCGCGGACCTTCATGACCCAGCCGACGCACATCCGTGCCCACGGCAACGACGAGGGCTCGACGGTTCCGCAGACCACCCAGTTCATCTACCGGGCGCACAACCTGGACAAGCCCGAGCTGCTCTCCCGCGTGCTGCAGGCCCGCGACCGCGGCCTGGTCATGGTCTTCTGCCGCACCAAGCGCACCGCGCAGAAGGTCGCCGACGAGCTCGTCGACCGCGGCTTCGCCGCCGCGGCCGTGCACGGCGACCTGGGTCAGGGCGCCCGGGAGCAGGCGCTGCGGGCCTTCCGCAGCGGCAAGGTGGACGTGCTGGTGGCCACGGACGTCGCCGCCCGCGGCATCGACGTCACCGGCGTCAGCCACGTCGTGAACTACCAGTGCCCGGAGGACGAGAAGACCTACGTGCACCGCATCGGCCGCACCGGCCGCGCAGGGTCGACCGGTGTCGCGGTCACCCTGGTCGACTGGGACGACATCCCCCGGTGGCAGCTGATCAACAAGGCGCTGGACCTGGACTTCGCCGACCCGCCGGAGACCTACTCGACCTCCCCGTGGGTCTACACCGACCTCGACGTCCCCGAAGGCGCCAAGGGCCGGCTGCCGCGCTCGCAGCGGACCCGTGAGGGACTGGACGCGGAGGTGCTCGAGGACCTCGGCGAGACCGGCAAGCGGAACCGCCCCGCGGGTCGCGGCGACTCGCGCGGCCCGGCGCAGCGCCAGGAGCCCGGCGACGAGCAGTCCGCGGGCGGCGGCAAGAGCCGTCCGCGGCGGCGGACCCGCCGCAGCGGGGAGTCGGCGGCCGCTGCCGACGCCCCGGCGGCAGAGGGCGCCGCACCGGCCGGAACGACCCCGGCGGCCTCCGCCGAGGGTGGGAGCGCCAGGCCGCGCCGCCGGCGCCGGCGTGGCGGTGCCGGACGCGGCGGCTCGGGCGCGGGTGGCGCCGGCGCGGAGAGTTCGGGCGCCGGCTCCGAGGGCTGATGACGGAGCACCTCCCGGGGGCCCATGCCTCGCACGCTCGGCGCGGGCCCCTGGCGGGTGGCCGGCCCACCACCGTCGGCGTGCCGCCGCTGCGGGTGTGGGTCTGGACGGCGGCCACGGTCGCACTGGTCGTCGTCGCCGCGCTGCTGTGGCGGGGCTCGGACGCGGCCGCCACGTCGAGCAGCACCGCGCCTCCGGCCGATCCCCCTGCGGGGGCGCGGGCCGGCACCGTCGCCGAGGCGTGGTCCACCGAGGGCGACCCCGTGCCCGGGGACGTCGTCGAGGAGGGGCGCGTGCTGGTCGGCTCGCCGCACGGGGTGCGCGGGCTGGACCCGGCGACCGGCGAGGAGGCCTGGCACTACACGCGGGCCAACGCCCGGCTCTGCGGGCTTACGGCGACCGACGGCGTCGCGGTGGCGGTCTTCCGGACCGAGGACCGGTGCGACGAGGCGGTCGCCCTGGACGCCGGCACCGGCGTCCGCGCGTGGACCCGGAACGTCGACTTCCGCGCGGACGCGACCCTCTCCTCCACCGACCGCATCGTGCTGGCCCACAGCCCCACCGGGATCGTCACGCTCGACCCCACCGCCGGCGGCATCCGCTGGCGGTACGCCCCTCCGGAAGGCTGCCGGTTGCTGCGGTCCGCGGCCGGCGACGCAGGCGTGGCGGTGCTGCAGCAGTGCGCCGGCTCCGACACCGCGCAGCTCGAGCTGCTGGACGGGTTCGACGGCGACCCGCACTGGACCCGTGACCTGCCGAGATCCGACGGTGGGACCACCGAGCTGGTGGGCGCGGACCAGCTCGTCACGGTGCGCCTGGGCGACGAGGTGCAGCTGCTCTCCGCCGCCGACGGCTCGCTGCTCACCACCCTGGCCGCCGGCCCCGGGTCCGCGGTGCGGGCGTCGGCCACCGAGACCGCGGTGCTGGTCTCCGCCGGGGGCACGCTCACCGCGCTCGACCCGGAGTCCGCCCGACCGTTGTGGACGGCTCCCACCACCGGTGTACCCGGGGAGGCGACCGCGGACGGCACCACGACGCTGCCCGTCCCGACGTCCGACGGGATCGTCCACCTCGACGCCGGCACCGGCGACGAGCTGGGCCGGTCGGGAGCGAGCGACCTGCCCGAGGGTGCGGTGGCCACCGTCGTCGGCCCTGCGGTCGTCCTCGCGCTGCCCGGCGAGGTCCGCGTCTACCGCTGAGGCCGCCCCGCCCCGGCGCGCCCGCTGCGTTCGGGGTTCACTGGGGGCCATGGTCCTGCCCGGCGGCCCCGATGCCCGACCCGTGTCCCTCGCCATCGCGCCCGACGACCTCCGCCAGCTCGCGCGGCACGACGCGGTCGCACGCACCTTTCCCGGTGGCGCCGGGCCGCTCGCCGCACTGGACACCGGGGGAAGCGCCGCCCGCGGCACCGTGCTGATGGTGGCCGGCTACACGGGCAGCAAGGAGGACTTCGCCCCGCTGCTGAGCCCGCTCGCCGCCACCGGGTACCGGGTGGTCGCGCTGGACCAGCGGGGGCAGTACGAGTCACCGGGCCCCGACGAGCCGGCCCAGTACTCGGTGGCGGCCCTCGGCGCCGACGTCGTCGCGGTGGCGCAGGTGCTGCGGGAGGAGTCCGGTGCGCCCCTCCACCTGGTGGGGCACAGCTTCGGAGGGCTGGTCACCCGGGCCGCGGTCCTGGCCGAACCTGGCCTGTTCACCACCTTCACGCTGCTCGGGTCGGGGCCCTCCCGGCTCACCGGACGCCGCGCCGAGCTGCTGGACCACCTGGGCCCCCTGCTGGACGCCGGAGGCGTGCCGCTGGTCCACGAGACGCTGGAGCAGCTCGCGATGACCGATCCCAAGGCGCAGGCCGTACCGGCGCCGACCCGGGAGTTCTACTCGCGCCGCTTCCTGCGCAACTCCGCCGCCGGGCTGCGGGGCATGGCCGACGCCATGCTGGCCGAACCCGACCGGGTGGCCGAGCTGAAGGAGGCCGGTGTGCCGGTCCTGGTGGCGCACGGGGAGGCCGACGACGCCTGGCTGCCGCACGTGCAGGCCGACATGGCCCGCCGGCTGGGCGCCCGGCACGAGGTGATCGACAACGCGATCCACTCCCCCGCCGTCGAGAACCCGCCGCGCACCCTCGAGGTGCTCTGCGACTTCTGGTCGAGCGCCGAGGAGCGGTCGTGAGCCGGCTGGCACCGCTGCCCTCGCCCGACGACTGGACCGAGGAGGAGGACCGCCTGGGCTTCTTCGGCCCGGGGAGCGTGACCTGGCGGATCCACGGCGACCCCGCGTACCACGTCGGCGCGATGGGGGCGCTGATGCTCCAGGCCCTGCACCCGGTGGCCATGGACGGCGTCGCGCGCAACTCCGCCGGCTTCAAGGACGACTGGTGGATGCGCATGACCCGCACCGGCCAGTACATGGAGACGGTCGTCTTCGGGCGGCGGACCGAGGCGCGCCGGATGGCCGCCCGGGTGCGGGGCTACCACCGGAAGCTCTCCGGCGTCGAGGAGACGACCGGCCGCGCCTACCGGGTCGACGACCCGGACCTGCTCCTGTGGGTGCACGCCTGCGCCGTCGCGTCGATCCTGACGACGGCCCGCCGGGCGGGGGTGGCGCTGTCGGACGACGAGGCCGACCGCTACGTGGACGAGCAGGTGGCCTTCGCGCACCTCGTGGGGGTGCCGCTGGCGACGGTGCCGAGGTCGGTGGCCGAGCTCGACGCGTACTTCGAGGGCATGCGGCCCTCGCTGGCGGCCACCCCGGCGGCCGTGAAGGGTGTCCGGGACCTCTTCCTGCCGCCGATGCCCGGGTGGCTGCAGGTGCTGACGCCGGCGAGGCCGGTGTGGGGCACCCTGGCGGCGCTCTGCTTCGCGCTGCTGCCCGCCTGGGCCCGGAGGATGTACTCCCTGCCGGGGCTGGCGCTGACCGACGCCGCGGCGACCGCCGGGCTCCGGGCGTTCCGGGCCGCGTTCCTGGCGCTGCCCGACCGGGCGTACCGGTCACCGATCGTGCGCGCCGGGCTCGTCCGCGCGGCCGTGGCGCCGGCCGCCTGAGAGAGGACCACGCTGCCCCACCCCTTGCGAGCTCGGGGCGGGACCCTGCAACGTGGCCGTTCCATCAGGTGGCCGTGTCGTCCTCGGGGAGGAAGCTCCACGGCTCCCGGGCGGGGCCGGCGGCCTGCCCCGCCGGGCAGCTGGGCCGGAAGTCGCACCACCCGCACTGCTTGCCCGGGACCGCCGGGAAGGCGGCGTCGGGGTCCTGCCCGGCGGCCACCGCCTCGCTCGCCGCCTGGATGTCGATGGCGACGTCCTCGGCCCGCCGGGCGTGGTTGGCCAGCGACCGCTCGGTGTGCTCGAAGGCGGCCACCGTGCCGGAGGGCACGTGGTGCAGCTCGACCCGGGTGCACGGCCGGCGGAGCGTGCGGCGGACGGCGAGGACGTAGAGCGCCAGCGCCTGGGAGCCGCGCGCCTCGTCGTCGGTGCTCGGTGCACGGCCGGTCTTGTAGTCGACGACGACGAGCTCCTCGCCGCGTTCGTCGATGCGGTCCACCCGGCCCGAGAGCGTCATCCGCTCGGTCATCGTGCTGACGGTCCGCTCCCGGGCGCGGGGCTCCTCGGTCGGGTCGACGCCGGCGAGGTAGTCGGTGAGCCAGCCGGCCGCCCGGGCCCGCCAGCGGTCGGACTGCTCGTCGTCGCGGAACCCCGCGGGGCTCCAGGCCGCGACGAGCAGCTGCCGCGCGGCCCCGGGCGTGCGGCGCTCGACGGGCAGGTCCCACCACGAGGAGAGCACCTGGTGCAGCGCCGTGCCGACGGTGTGGTGGGCGAACCGCGGGCCGCGCGGCGGGCTCGGCCGGTCCACGTTGGCGAACCGGTAGCGCCGGGGGCAGTCGGAGAAGTCGGCCAGCGACTTCGGGCTCGCGCGCAGCAGCCGCCGGGGCATGCCGGGCAGGACGCCCTGCCCGCCGTCCGTGGGGTTGCGCATACCGGTCACGGTAGCCGCGGGGGGCGACGCTTCCGGATCAGTCGCGCCACGGCGCGGTGCCGGTGCCTGCCGCCAGCAGCCGCTCGAACTGCGCCGGGTCCGTCGTGCACGCGCCGAGCGGCGTCGCCTTGTTGGTGCCGTGGTGGTCGCTGGAGCCGGTGGCGATCAGGTCGAGCTCGGCGGCCAGCCCGCGCAGGTGGGCGCGCTGCTCGGCGGTGTGGTCGGGGTGGTCGACCTCCAGGCCGAGCAGCCCGGCCGCGGCCATGGCGGCGATCGCGTCGTCCCCGACCACCCGGCCGCGCGCAGTGGCCAGCCCGTGGGCGAACACCGGCACGCCGCCGGCCGCCCGCACGAGAGCGATCCCCTCGCGGACGTCGGTGTCGGCCTTGCTGACGTAGTACGGGCTGCGGTGGTGCAGCAGCCCGGCGAACGCCTCCGCGACGGTGCCGACGACGCCGGCACGGATCAGCGCCTGCGCCACGTGCGGTCGGCCGATCACCCCGCCGCCGGCGTGGGCGACGATCTCCGCCCAGACCACCGGGTACCCGTCGGCGGCCAGCGCCGCCACGATCCGTTCGGCGCGACCGAGGCGCTCGTCCCGCAGCCGGGCCCGCTCCGCCGCGAACACCGGGTGCAGCGGGTCGAAGAGGTAGCCGAGCAGGTGCACGCTGATCGGCGGCTGGTCGGAGGGGAACCAGCGGCAGGACATCTCCATGCCGGGGACGACGGTCAGCCCGGCCGGACGGCTCTCCACCGCCGCAGCCCAGCCGGCCGTCGTGTCGTGGTCGGTGAGCGCCACGACGTCGAGGCCCGCGGCCCGCGCGGCGGCCAGCAGCGCGGCGGGGTCGTCGGTCCCGTCGGACACCGAGGAGTGGGTGTGCAGGTCGATCCGCATCACCGGTCAGCCTGCCGCACGCGGGCATGCACCACCCGGGGAGCGGCCGGTCACGGCTCTCGCGGCGGGAGCGGCGGGATGGGTTCGGTGTCCCGCCGTCCGCCGGTGGCGACCGGCCCGGCCGGTGCCGGCGACTCGGGGTTGCCCTCGTCGTCCCCGGCGCCGGCGCTGCCCCAGTCGCTGCCGAACAGCAGGCCGCTGACCTCGCGGTAGAGGTCGCCGGCGCGCGGCAGGAAGGTGATCTCCGACAGCCCCTGCTGCTGCCCGGCGGACTCGAACCGGAAGGTGCCGTAGCCCAGCAGCTGGCCGAAGAAGGTCTCCTTCCACGTCAGGTCGGTGATCCGGCGCAGCGGCAGCAGCGTGACCGTCCGGACGATCACGCCCGAGGTCAGCAGCACCCGCCGCCGGCTGACGATGAAGTGCCGCATCCACCACTCACCGACCCGCATCGCGTAGGTGGCCAGCGCGACCAGGACCACGAGCATCCCGACGGTGCTGGTGACCCGGTTCTCCGGGTCCAGCACGAGCAGCCAGCCGCCGACGAGCAGGACCGGCAGGAACTTGAGGGTGGGGACGACGAGCACCGCCCAGTGCCGGCGGGTGACCACCACCGCGTCCTCGTCGTCGAGCAGGTACTTCCGGACGTCCTTGGCGGCCCTGGTCGGGAGCCCGACAGCATCGGCCACCGGCTCAGACCAGGGAGCCGACGAACTGCGCGAGCGACGACGCCGCCTCGCCGAGCGCCTCGCCGGCGCTGCGGACGATCTCCGCCGAGGACTCCGGCGCCTGGATCACGTAGAAGAGCACGAAGGCGACGACCACCCAGGTGAGGACCTTCTTGAGGTTCACCGCCACCTCCGTGGTGTGGGACGAGGCAGCCCGGGCGTCCGGGCCGGCAGGAGGGTCCGCCGGGTGCGGCGGACGCGTTCGTCCCATGAGTAACACAGGCCCCACGGCGCACCACACCGACGCGCCGGTCACGAGCGGCCCGGTCGGTTCCGCGACCGGGGATCAGCGGCCGGGCAGCAGGTGCTCCCCCACCGGCCCCAGCGGCAGGTCGGGGTAGATCCGTTCCCGCAGGTCGAGCAGCCGCAGCTCCTCGACCAGCAGCCAGGCGGCGCTCATCGGCCACATCACCAGCCACAGCCAGACCCCGTAGGCCTCCCCCACGAACGCCGCACGGTCCTGGCTCGTCGGCACCGCCCACAGCGGGGCGTGCTGGCCGGCGGCCTCGACGTCGACCGAGCTCGGCCCGGAGATCACGTCCCCCGGGTCGAGCCCCGGGAGACCGGCGTAGCCGCAGCCGACGCCGGTACCGGGTTCCTCGGCCACCAGCACGAGCTCGGCGGCGCCCCCGAGCGGGGCCGGTCCGGCACAGTCGACGACGATCGCCCGGGCGCCCGGCTCACCACCCCAGGCCAGCCCGGTCACCGCCCAGCCCGGGGGCACCGGGTCCGGCACCCACGCCGGCACCCGCGCGTCGGCGGTGACGGCGGCGATCGCGTCGTGGGCGACCAGGGCGGTGTGGTGCAGCGGCGTGACCGCGCCGTGCCGGTGGCACCAGGCGTGCGCCTCGGATCCGTGGCGGACGGCCACTGGCTCACCGCAGCGCGGGCAGACCGGTGACGCACTCATCGGGGAACACGGTCGCGGGAGCGGCCCCGATCGTCAAGCGCAGCGGTGCGGGGCCGCGGCCGGCGTGCGTAGCCTCCCGGGTGTGACCGCCGCCGAGCCTCCCGCGGTGCCGTGCGTCGGCGCCGTCGTGCACGACGCGGAGCGCCGCCTGCTGCTGGTGCGCCGGGGCAACGAGCCGGGGCGGGGCCTGTGGTCGCTCCCCGGCGGCCGGGTCGAGCCGGGCGAGACCGTCGGCCAGGCCGTCGAGCGGGAGGTCCGCGAGGAGACCGGGCTGCGGGTCCGCGCGGGGGCGGAGGTGGGCCGGATCCGCATCGACGGCGGTGCGGTCGTCTACGACGTCGTCGACCTCGCGTGCGCCCTGCTGGAGCCCGGGGCGCAGCCGGTCGCCGGGGACGACGCGCTCGACGTCGTCTTCGCGGACGCGGCGACGATCGCCGCCCTGCGGTGCACGCCGCGACTCGTGGAGACCCTGCGGGAGTGGGGCGTGCTGCCGGGCTGACCCGATCGCACGCCCCGCCGTCGTCAGCCGCGGGGGGTGGGCTCCGGGCGGCCGGGCTGCTCGCCGCCGCGGGCCTCCCCGTACGAGCGCTTGGGCACCATGACCTTGCGCCGGAAGATGCAGACGACGGTGCCGTCCTGCTTGTAGCCGATGGTCTCCACGTACACCACGCCGCGGTCGTCCTTCGACTTCGACGGCGTCTTGTCCAGCACCGTCGTCTCGCCGTAGATCGTGTCGCCGTGGAAGGTCGGGGCGACGTGCCGCAGCGACTCGATCTCCAGGTTCGCGATCGCCTTGCCCGAGACGTCGGGGACGCTCATGCCGAGCAGCAGCGAGTAGATGTAGTTCCCGACGACGACGTTCTTCCCGAAGTCGGTGGTCTTCTCCGCGTAGTTGACGTCCATGTGCAGCGGGTGGTGGTTCATCGTCAGCAGGCAGAACAGGTGGTCGTCGTACTCGGTGACGGTCTTCCCGGGCCAGTGCTTGTAGACAGCCCCGACCTCGAACTCCTCGTAGTACCGACCGAACTGCATCTCGCTGGCTCCCGACGTCGACGCTGACAGACGGCTGGTGATCCTACGGACGCGGCACGGGCCGGCACCCGCGGGCGCCCGCGGGCCCCGGCGTCAGAGCAGTTCCAGGACCGGTCCGAGCTCCTGCCTGGCGTACCAGCCGAGCTCGTGCCCCTCCGCCTGGTCGACGACGAACTGCGCGTCCTCGCTGCCGAGGTCGGCCTCCAGGACGACGCCCACCGCCCGGCGGACGTCCTCCTCGGCCTCGGCGTCGTCGATGTGCGCGCTCACCACCTCGGGCAGCCGCACCTCGTGGGCCAGCCGGGCCGCGCCGCGCTCCACGTGCGGGTCGTCCATCGGGGTCACCGCGTCATCCGGCACGTCGGCGGCGAGCACGACCCGGCGGCGGGCCGCCAGGGGGTCGAGGTCGAGCAGCCGCAGGCTCGCCCGCGCCGCGGCCAGGAGCGCGGCGTACTCCAGCTCCTCGGTGTCGGCCTCCGCGTCGCTGAGCGCATAGAACTCGCGCAGCTGCGGGGTGACCGCGAAGACGGTCTGCGGAGCGGGCAGGTGCCCCTCCTCGACCAGGGTGCGGAGCACGTTCGTCGTCGCCGGCAGGTACACGCGCACCCGGCTGACCCCCTTCGTCGGTGGAAGGACGACCGTAGCCGCCGCCGGACGGCGGGTCAGGACGAGGTCTCGACCAGCCCGGCGACCTCCTGCTCGATGAGGTCGGCGAGCACGTCGACGTCACCCATGCTGTCCCGGTCGGCGTTGAGGCCGAAGAACACCGTGCCGTCGTAGGAGGTCATGCCGATCGACAGCCCCTGCCCGCGGGCCAGCGGCACCACCGGGAACACCTCCAGCACCCGGCCACCGGCGGCGTACAGCGGCACCTGGGGGCCCGGCACGTTGGTCACCACGAGGTTGAACAGCCGCCGGGAGAGCCCCCGGGCCGCCCGGGCGCCCAGCGCGTGCAGCGTCGACGGGGCGAACCCGCTGAGCGCGATCAGGCTGTCCGCCCCGACCGACTGCCCGTGCTGGGTGAGCCCGCGCATGGCGTAGGTCAGCCGGGCGAGCCGGACCCTCGGATTGGGCTCCCCCACCGGCAGGTCCACCAGGTGGGAGGTGACCTGGTTGCCCGCGGAGCCGTCCTCGTCCTGCACCGACACCGGCACCAGGGCCCGCACCGACGTGCCGCCGACGAGCGGCTCACCGCGCGAGAGCAGCCACTCCCGGAGCGCACCGGCGACGACGGTGAGCAGCACGTCGTTCACCGTCCCCCCGTGCGCCTTCCGCACCCGCTTCAGGTCGTCGAGGTCGGCGCAGGCCACTGCCACCCGGCGCTGCCGCCCGACCGGGGTGTTGAGCGGGCTGTGCGGCGCGGGCAGGATCGCCGAGCGCGCGGTGCGGAGCAGGCCGCCGGTCACCCCGCCGATCCGCACGGCGGTGGCGCGCGCGTCGGTCGCCGCGGAGCGCGCCAGCCCGACCAGCGACGACGGGCGCTGCCGGTAGTCCTCGAGGGCCGACCACACGAGCTCGACGCCCGAGGGCGGCCGGCGGGGCCGCCACTCCGCCGGTTCCGGTGCCGGCGCGTCCGGCGAGACGTCGAGCAGGACCTGCCCGATGTCGACGGCGCTGAGCCCGTCCACGAGCGCGGGGTGCGTCTTGGTCACCACCGCCACCCGGTTCCCGCCGAGGCCCTCGACGAGGTACGCCTCCCACAGCGGGCGCCGCCGGTCCAGCGGGCGGGACATCAGCCGGGACACCAGGTCGAGCAGCTGCTGCTCCGTGCCCGGCCGCGGCAGCCCCGACCGGCGCAGGTGGTAGGTGATGTCGAAGTCGGGGTCGTCGACCCACACGGGGTTGGCCAGGTGCCCCGGCACCTCGGCGACCCGCTGCCGGTACCGCGGCACCAGCGACAGCCGCGCCTCGACCAGCGCGGCGAGCGCGTCGAGGCCACCGGGGGGCGTCTCGAGGATCAGCACCCCGCCGACGTGCATGGGGACGCCCGGCTCCTCCAGGTAGAGGAACGAGGCCTCCAGGGTGCCCAACCGCTCGACCATCGTGCTCCTCCCGACCGGGCCCTCACGCTACGACGGCGACGCGGTTCCGGACAGCCCGGCGCTCAGCCCGCCCGCCGGCCGCGCACCGCCCCGCGTCGGCCGGCCACGGGGACGGGGACCCCCGCGAGCTGGGCGGCCAGGGCGCGCACCTCCGTGCGCAGCGCCGAGCCCGCCGCCGCCTCGGCCAGGGTGCGGCCGGCCGCGAGCGCGGCATCGGTCGCGCGCCGGTCGGCCGGGAGGAAGAACCGGGGCCGCCGGCCGGTGAAGCGCTCCAGGGCCTCCCCGATCTCCCGGCGCGGCTCACCCGGGACCGGTCCGCGGCGCAGCTGGTTCACGACCAGCAGCGGCTCGACGTCGGGCAGCACGTCGCGCAGCTGCTCCAGCGCCCGCACGCACCGCTGGAGGGCGACGGGGTCGGCCCCGGTCACGCACAGCACCGTGTCCGCGTGCTCCAGGACGGCCAGTGTGGCGCCGTTCCGGCGCGGCGCCACGGTGTCGAAGGAGAGCTCCTCGTCGTCCTCCACGGCGAAGGCGCAGTCGACGACGGTCAGCCGCGCGAGGAGGCGCGCCTGCTCGAGGACCGCGGTGACCGCGGCCGGCCGGAGCTCCGGCCAGCGGTCGGCGCGGGCCAGGCCGGTGAGGACGCGCAGGTGGGGGCGGACCGCCCACGCCAGCGCGGCCAGCGCCGCGCCGTCCAGTGATCCGAGGCCGGCCTGCCGGGCCGCGCCGGCGAGCCCGGGCGACTCGTCGAGAAGCCCGAGGACCTGCGCCACCACCCCGCCGTGGACGTCGGCGTCCACGAGCAGGGTGGGAACGTCCAGCCGAGCGGACTCGTCGGCCACGCCGACCGCGACCGTCGTCCGGCCGGGGGCCCCGGTCGGTCCCCAGACCGCCACCACCCGGCCCCGTTCTCCCGGCGGCCGCGCCGGCTCGACGGGGGCACCGGGCCCGGGGAGCGCCGCGCGCAGGTCGGCGACGTCGTGGCCGGACGCCGGTGCGCCCGTGACCGCCTCCCGCAGCGCCCGGGCGATCAGCTCCGGATCGGCATCGGCCGGCAGCACCTGGGCGACCCCGAGCCGGCGCAGCCGCTGCGCCGCGGCGTCGTCGCCGGGCTCCACCAGCCCGACGACCGCGACGCCGGCCGCGTGCAACCGGGCCACCGTGTCGCCGTCGAGGCGGCGCAGCTCCGCCGACAGCAGGGCCGCTTGACCGGTGCCGGTGGCGGCGGCGGCCAGCAGGTCGGAGACGTCGACGCAGCGCCGGACGACGGTCACCCCGTGGTCGTCGCGGTCGAGGGCGCCGACGAGCTCGGACTCCCAGCCGGCCCCGGTCACGGCGGTGAAGACCTGCAGTGCCATCAGCCGGTCGGTCCCGCCGGTGCGGGCGCTCCCTCGGTGGCCGCGGCCGGCCCCGGAGCAGGGCCGGCCGCGGACGACGGTGCGGGCGTGGCGCGCGCCGCGCTCGACGGCGCCGGGATGCCGGTCCGCTGCACCGCGGTCGCCCCGGCCGGGTGGGCGACGACCACGAGCGGGCGCCCGGCGATGGCCGCCAACACGTCGGCGGCGTCGTCGGCCGCGACGCTCACCACGACCTGCACCGTGGTGGTCGGCGTGGAGAGCATGCCCGAGGAGCTGCCCGACAGCGCCTGCACCGGCGCAGCGCCGACGACGAGGTCCACGCTGCCGACGGCCGGCCCGGTGGCCCCGGCCGCCGGGTCGGCGACGGCGTACACGTCGACCAGCTGCCCCCGGCGCAGGCCCGGCGGCACGTAGCCGGCCTGGACCGGGAGCGCCAGCTGCACCAGGTCCGACGGCTCCTCGAGGGCCGAGCGGGGCACGAGCTCCCCGGCCCGGACCCCGCGGGCGAGGGTGCTGCCGTCCGGACGGGTGCTGCCCGCCAGGTACCGGTCCGCGGCGTCGTCGAGCCGGACGTCGACCACCACGAGGTCGTCCGCGGTCAGCACCGTCCCGGCCGCGAGGTCGTCGGCGGCGCTCCAGACCGGCACGGTGGCGTCCGCGGCGCTGACCACCCGCGCGCCGAGCAGGACCGAGGCGAGGACGAGCAGCACCCCCAGCACCAGCCGGAGGTCCAGCCACCCCGGCGCCCGGACGCGCCGCGGGGTGGGCCCCGCCGGCAGCTCGGGGGCGTCCGGGACGGCGCCCGGGGTGCGCACGACGGTCACACGACCTTCTCTCTGCCGGCAGGCCACCGGCCCGGTCGGGCGCGTCGGCTCGCGGGAACGGGCCGATGGCGGCAATGGGGTGCCGATGATGCGGCACGCGTGCGTACTCGTGCATCCACCGTCCACACGTTCGGGTGTGGACGGGCGCCACGGACCACCGGCACGGCTGACAGACTGGACGGCGACCGGATGGAGACGCCGATGCCCACACCTCGCTTCCTGACCCTCGACGACGTCGCCGAGATCCTCAACGTCTCGTGGTCGCAGGCCTATGCGCTGGTGCGCCGCAAGGAGCTGATCGCCATCCAGATCGGTGGCCGCGGCCAGTGGCGCGTCGAGGTGGACGAGCTGGAGCGGTTCATCCAGCAGAAGTACGCCGAGGCCCGCGCGGGCACGGTGCCCGCCGAGCCGGCTCCGGGTGCCGACGCGGAGGAGGCTGCCGACCAGCGGGCCTGACGCCTCAGTCCCAGCCGGGCACCAGGGTGCGCACCATGGCTACCGCGTCCACGACCACGGCCGACACCCGCCGCACCGCGTGCGGGCGACGCGGCTGGTCCGCCGCGTGCTCGGCCACCTCCAGGTAGTCGGCGCCCACCCGGTCGATCGTCCCGGTCAGCTGCGTGCCGTCGTCCAGCACGAGCTGGACGGCGCTCCGGTCCCGCGCGAGCCCGCGCAGCGCCCGCCGCAGGTCCAGCCGCACCCGCACCGGGCCCGCCTCCTCCGCCGGCGCGGTCCACCGGCCCAGCCCGTCGACGGCCCGCACCGCGGCGACCGCCACGAGCTGGTCGCGTCCCCGCTCGTCGGTGAGCAGCAGCCAGTCGCTCCCCCGGTCGGCGAGCACCCCCCGGACCCGTCCCGCGCCGCGGCAGGTCACCACGAGCTCCGCGCCGAGCGCGCCCCCGATGCGGTCGGCCAGCCGGACGGCACCGATCTCCGCGCGGGCACGCGACGCCCACTCGGCCCGCTCCTCCGCGTCCTCCGCCGCCTCGAACTGCGCCTGCAGGTCGGCGAACAGCTGTTGCCACCGCATCTCCCACCTCCACCGACAGCCTAGATCGTGCGAATACTTGCGTTTGCTTGCGTTTGATTGCTTTAGTGACGCAACGTCAACACGGAGGAGGCGCGGATGTCGGCGCGACGACTGCTCGGCACGGGCCTCGGCATGGCCGCGATCGCCGTCCTGCTGGGGCTGCTGACACCCGCCGTCCCTGCCTCCCTCGCCGCGCTCGGCGCCGCGCAGCGCACGGCCGACACGGCGGGCGCCGACGTCCTCGTCCTCCACCTGGTGGG
Source organism: Blastococcus sp. SYSU DS0552 (assembly GCF_054050815.1). Lineage (NCBI taxonomy): Bacteria > Bacillati > Actinomycetota > Actinomycetes > Geodermatophilales > Geodermatophilaceae > Blastococcus > Blastococcus sp. SYSU DS0552. Next base: position 74,507 of record NZ_JBJHAB010000009.1, on the reverse strand, counting down.
GCTGCTCGCCTGGGCGGTGTGGGGCTGGGGCGCGCTCGGCCTCGCGCTCACCGCGTGCTCGGCCCTGCCCGGCGCGGCCGGAGCCCTCGCCGACGGCGCACTCCGCGGGCTGCTCCCCCGATCCGCACGCCGGGCCGCCTCCCTCGCCCTGGGCGTCGGCCTGGGCATCGCCCCACCGCTGCTGGTGACCGCCGCGCCCGGGCTGCCGGCCGCGGCCGCGGCGGAGGAGGTCCCGGCCCGGCCCGGTCCGGGAGCGGGGAGCGCCGTCCCCGACTGGCCGGCCCCGGCACCGCCTGCCGCGCCGATGCCGGACGACGGTGCGCGGGCCGATGCGCCGCCCGACTGGCCGCCGGCCCCCTCCGCCGACGAGCACGTCGTCGTGCGCGGCGACTGCCTCTGGCGCATCGCCGAGGACACCTGGCGCGCACCACGGGGCGCGCGCCCGCCACCGCCGAGGTGGCCACCGCCGTGACGGCCTGGTGGCGCGCCAACGCCGAGGTGATCGGCCCCGACCCCGACCTGCTGCTACCCGGCCAGGTGCTGCGCCCGCCCGCCCTGCCGTGACCCGCCCGTCCGCCACCGACCGCCACTCCCGGGAGCCCCGATGACCGCGCCGTCCCGCCCCGCCCCGCCCACCGCACGCCCGGCCCTGCGCCTGACCGTCGTCCCCACACCGCAGCCGCCGGCCGACCCGTTGCCGGCTCTGCGGCTGGTGCACCCGGGACGGCCGCTCCCCCGGCCCGTCCCACGCCCGGGCCCACGGCCGAGCGTTGTGGCCCCCGCCGCCGCGTGCGACGAGTTCGGCCCCGTCCTCACGGGGCGGGACGAACTCCCGCCGGTCGGCGCGGCGGCCCGGCGGCTGGTGACCACGGCGCTGGAGGCGCTGGCCGGGCGGCGACCACTCGCCCAGGTGCGGCCCCTGGCCTCGCCCGGCGTCTACGCGGCGCTGTCGGCCGGCCGCCGCCCGCGGTGGTGCGCCGAGGGCAGCGCGCCGGTGGTGATCGGCCGGGTGCGCGTCTGCGAGCCGGTGGACGGGGTCGCGGAGGTCAGCGCCGTCGCGCACCGGGGCGGCCGCGCGCACGCCGTGGCGGCTCGACTGGAGGGCATGGACGGCCACTGGCGCTGCACGGTGCTGCAGATCGGCTGAGCCCCGCGGGCCGCCCCTGCACGACGACGCCCCGCCGACCGTGTGCCGGTCGGCGGGGCGTCGTGGCGTCCGGACGGGGTCCTTCTGCTAGTTGCCGGCCGCCCCGTGGCACTGCTTGTACTTCCGGCCCGACCCGCACGGGCAGGGCGCGTTGCGCGGGGTCTCCTTGGTGCCGGAGACCGTCGCCGTCTTGGCGGCCTTGGCCTTTCCACCCTCGGCCGGGGATGCGTCCAGGCTGGGCGCGGAGTAGGTGAGGTTCTCCGGCGCACGGCGCGGCTCGTCGAGACCCTTGACCGCCAGCACCGGCCCGGTGCCGGCCGTGGCCGCCTCCTCGGCTGCCTCGGCAGCCGGTGCGGGAGCTGCCGGAGCAGGGACCTCCGACGGGGGCGCCGGAGCAGGGGCATCCGCGACAGCGGCCGCCGGATCAGGGGCCTCCACCAGCGGGGCGTTCGGTGCCGCGGGCGCCGACGAGCGGCGCGCCGTCGCGGCCGCAGCGCCACCGGCGGCCGCCTTCGCCGCCGCGGCCTGCCGGGCCAGCAGCTTCGCCGTGCCGGCCTGGGCAGCCGCCAGCGCCTTGGCCTCCGCCTCGGCCTGCTTGGCCTTCGCCTCGGCCTCCTGCTCGTCCTTGGTCTTCACCTCGAGGTTGAACAGGAAGCCGACCGACTCCTCCTTGATGCCGTCGAGCATCGCCACGAACATGTCGTAGCCCTCGCGCTGGTACTCCACGACCGGGTCGCGGTTGGCCATCGCGCGCAGGTGGATGCCGGCCCGCAGGTAGTCCATCTCGTAGAGGTGCTCGCGCCACTTGCGGTCGAGCACGCTGAGCAGCACCCGCCGCTCCAGCTCGCGCATGACCTCCGCGCCGAGGGCGGCCTCCCGCTCCTCGTAGGCGCGGTGGACGTCGTCGAGCAGCGCGGCCTTGAGGTCCTCGGCGGAGAGGTCGGACTGCTCCCCGCCGGCCTTCTGCGCGACGAGCTCGTCGACGGTGACCCCGACCGGGTACAGCGCCTTGAGACCGCTCCACAGCTGGTCGAGGTCCCAGTCCTCGGCGTACCCGGTCTCGGTGGCGCCGTCGACGTAGGCGGAAACCACGTCGTCGACCATCGACCGCACCTGCTCGTGCAGATCGGCCCCCTCGAGCACCTTGCGCCGCTCGTCGTAGATGACGGTGCGCTGGCGGTTGAGGACCTCGTCGTACTTGAGGACGTTCTTGCGGACCTCGAAGTTCTGCTGCTCGACCTGGGTCTGCGCCGAGAGGATCGCCCGGCTGACCATCTTCGACTCGATGGGCTGGTCGTCGGGCACCCGGAGGGTGTTCATCATCGACTCGAGCATCGGGCCGTTGAACCGGCGCATCAGGTCGTCACCCAGGGAGAGGTAGAACCGCGACTCCCCCGGGTCGCCCTGCCGGCCGGAACGCCCGCGCAGCTGGTTGTCGATCCGGCGGCTCTCGTGCCGCTCGGTGCCCAGGACGTACAGCCCGCCGGCCTCCGCGACCGCCTCGTGCTCGGCCTTCACCTGGGCCTTCGCCGCCTCGAGGGCCTCGTCCCAGGCGGCCTCGTACTCCTCCGGGGTCTCCGTCGGCGACAGCCCGCGGGCGCGCAGCGCCTCGTCGGCGATGAACTCGGCGTTGCCGCCGAGCTGGATGTCGGTACCGCGCCCGGCCATGTTGGTGGCCACGGTCACCGCGCCCGGCCGCCCGGCCAGCGCGATGATCGACGCCTCCCGGGCATGGTTCTTCGCGTTCAGCACCTCGTGCGGGATCCCGCGCCGGAGCAGGTACTTCGACAGCACCTCGGACTTCTCGACGCTGGCGGTGCCCACGAGCACCGGCTGGCCGGCCTCGTGCCGCTCGGCGATGTCGTCGACGACGGCGTCGAACTTCGCCTTCTCCGTCTTGTAGATGACGTCGGAGCGGTCCTGCCGCACCATCGGCCGGTTCGTCGGGATCGGTACGACCCCCAGCTTGTAGGTCTGGTGCAGCTCGGCGGCCTCGGTCTGGGCCGTGCCGGTCATGCCCGAGAGCTTCTCGTAGAGCCGGAAGTAGTTCTGCAGGGTGATCGTGGCGAGCGTCTGGTTCTCGTCCTTGATCTTCACCCGCTCCTTGGCCTCGATGGCCTGGTGCATGCCCTCGTTGTAGCGGCGCCCGGCCAGCACGCGGCCGGTGAACTCGTCGACGATGAGGACCTCGCCGTTGCTGACGATGTACTGCTGGTCCTTCTTGAACAGCTCCTTGGCCTTGAGGGCGTTGTTCAGGTAGCCGATCAGCGGGGTGTTGACGGCCTCGTAGAGGTTGTCGATGCCGAGCTGGTCCTCGACGAACTCCACGCCCTCCTCGGTGACGGCGACGGTGCGCTTGTCCTCCTCCACCTCGTAGTGGACGTCGCGCTTCATCAGCGGCACGATCCGCGCGAACTCCTGGTACCACTTGCCGGCGGTCTCGGCGGGGCCGCTGATGATCAGCGGGGTGCGGGCCTCGTCGATGAGGATGGAGTCGACCTCGTCGACGATCGCGTAGTGGTGCCCGCGCTGCACCAGGTCGGCCTTGCTCCAAGCCATGTTGTCGCGCAGGTAGTCGAAGCCGAACTCGTTGTTCGTGCCGTAAGTGATGTCGCAGGCGTACAGCTCGCGCCGTTGCGCGGGGGTCTGGCCGGACAGGATGCTGCCGACCGACAGCCCCAGGAAGCGGTGCACGCGGCCCATCCACTCGGCGTCGCGCTTGGCCAGGTAGTCGTTGACCGTGACCACGTGGACGCCCTTGCCGGAGAGCGCGTTGAGGTAGGCGGGGAGGACCCCGGTGAGCGTCTTGCCCTCACCGGTGCGCATCTCGGCGATGTTGCCCAGGTGCAGCGCCGCACCGCCCATGAGCTGCACCCGGAAGTGCCGCTGCCCCAGGGTGCGGGTGGCCGCCTCGCGCACGACCGCGAACGCCTCGGGCAGCAGCGCGTCGAGGGACTCGCCGTCGGCGTGGCGCGCCTTGAACTCGTCGGTCTTCGCCCGGAGCTCCGCATCGGAGAGGTCGGTGTAGTCGTCGGCGAGCGACTCCACGGCGTCGGCGATTCTGCCGAGGCGTCGGACCAGCTTGCCCTCACCGGCACGGAGGATCTTCGAGAACAGCACGCCCCCAGCGTAGGCGGCCCGGCCGCGGCTGCGGTCGCGGCGACCGCCCCGGGCACCACGCGTCCCATCCGTACGCTGCAGCGATGGCACGCGATCCGTCCGACCCCGGCCCCGGGCTGCTGGAGTTCCTCACCGAGCGGCACCTCGCGACGCTGACCACCCTGCGCCCCGACGGCAGCCCGCACGTGGTCCCCGTCGGCGTCACCTACGACGCGGCCACCCGGACCGCCCGGGTGATCACCTCCGGCACCTCCGTCAAGGCGCGGCACGTCCGTGACGGGCGGTCCCGGGTCGCCGTCTGCCAGGTCGACGGGCGCCGCTGGGCCACCCTGGAGGGCACCGCCGTGGTCCGCGACGACGCCGCGTCGGTGGCCGACGCGGTCGAGCGGTACGCGCGGCGGTACAAGCAGCCGCGGGAGAACCCGGCCCGGGTCGTCATCGAGATCTCGGTGGACCGCATCCTCGGCAACCAGTGAGGATCGGGCGGTGAGCCTCGATCTCTCCGCCGTCGACCTGCCCACCGAGACGCTGCGGACCGAGCGGCTCGTGCTGCGCCCGTTCCGGACCAGCGACACCGACGCGGTGCACCGGGCGTCCCAGGACGCGGACACCCAGCGCTGGATCCCGACGATTCCGGTGCCGTACACCCCCGCGGACGCCCGCCGCTTCGTCGAGGACGTGGCCATACGGGAGCGCAGCGAGGGCACCGGGCTGTCCGTCGTGATCGAGGCCGACGGGCGCCTGGCCGGAACCGGCGGGCTGCACTTCCGTCCTGGGCGGCTCGGCCCGGAGATCGGCTACACGGTCGCCCCCTGGGCGCGCGGCAACGGCTACGCCGCGGAGGCCGCGCACGCCCTCGCCGACTGGGCGCTGGGCCTCGGCGCCCCGCGGGTGCACCTGTTCGTCGACGTGGCGAACGCCGCGTCGCAGGTGGTGGCCCGGCGTGCCGGCTTCCGCCAGGAAGGTGTGGTGCGCGCCTGCCTGGACCAGCGCGACGGCACGTGGGCCGACGCCGTCCTCTTCGGCCGGCTCGCTGGCGACTGAGCGGGGCACGGCCGGCGGCCGTGCCCCGTTCAGGTCAGGCGCTCGCCGTTTGCTTCACCGCGGACGCCGGCGCGGCGCCGTCCGAGGCCACGGGGGCCAGGCGGATGAGGCCGTAGTCGTACGCGTGCCGGCGGTAGACGACCGTCGGCTGGCCCGTGTCGGCGCACTGGAACAGGAAGAAGTCGTGGCCGACCAGCTCCATCTCGTGGAGGGCCTGGTCGACGGTCATCGGTGTCGCGGGGTGGTGCTTCTCCCGCACGATCTGGCCGGGCAGGTGCTCGTCGAGGTCGGTGACGTGGGTGCCGGAGGCCAGTTCGCGGTCGAGCTGGAGCTGCTGCTCGATGGTCAGCTCGGGATTGCCGGCGTCCAGCGCGGCACCGTTGAGGCGCACGCTGTCGGGGGTCCGCCGACCGTGGTGCACCCGGCGACGGTCGGCCGCCCGACGCAGCCGGTTGTCCAGCTTGCCCGAGGCCAGGTCGAGCGCAGCGTAGAAGTCCGGGCCCGCTGCCTCGGCGCGGATCACCGGCCCCTTGCCGCGCAGGGTGATCTCCACCCGCTGGCAGCTGGCCGACTGGCGCGGGTTCTTCTCGTGGAAGAGCTCGACGTCGATGCGGGACAGCTTGGCGTCGAACCGCTCGAGCTGGCCGACCTTGTCCTCGACGTGCTGGCGGTAGTGCTCGGGGACCTCGACGTTGCGACCACGGACCACGATCTCCATGGGACCTCCCGGTTGGGGACGGGCGTTGGTCGCTTCGACGCTAGTCCCTCCCCCTGGACCGCGACAGTCGATCGAGGTCGTGGTGGAGGACCGTCCCGGTCCGGTACGCGGGGCTCCCCGCGGCACCCCGCGCCGGGCCTGCCGGCGTCCGAGGGGTGGCCGCGACGACCGCCGCGACCACCCCGCCCGCAGCCCCCCGGGCGGCTCCCAGCGCCCGCGCCGCCTCCGTCAGCGTGGCGCCCGTGGTCACCACGTCGTCGACCAGCACCAGCAGCGCACCGGGCGTCGGCGGCGGGCCGGTGACCTCGAAGGTGCCGGCCAGGTTGGCCCGCCGCTCGGCGGTGGACAACCCCGACGAGTCCCGGACGCGGCCGCGCCGGCGCAGCAGCCGGCACTCCTGCGCCGACACCCCGGCCGCGCGCAGCTCGAGCACCGCCCGCCCGGTCAGCTCGCGCACGTGGTCGCGGCCCCGGGCCCGGAGGGCCGCCCGCGACGCGGGTACCGGCACCAGCAGCAGCGGCGGCTCCCCGGCCACCCCGATCCGGGCCCCGGCGACCGCCAGGGCGAGCGCGGTGCCCAGCGGCGCGGCCAGCTCCGCACGGCCGTGCTCCTTGAACGCGTTGACCACCGGGCGCACCGGTCCCGCGTAGACCGCGGCGGCGACCGTCGGCGGGAAGCCCGCGGGGAACCGCCGGGGCGAGGCGAGGTGCGGTACGGCCAGCAGCCGCGCGCAGCGGGTGCAGAGCACGGCGCCGGGCAGCCCGCACCCCGCGCAGGTGCGGGGCAGCACCAGGTCGGCCAGCGCCGACAGCACCCCGGAGCCCACCGGGCCAGCCTGCCGGGTGGCGCGGGCACGAGGTGGACGCCGCTTCCGGGTTGTGGACGGCGGTGCACCTCAGGACGGGTGCACCTCAGGACGGGTAGAAGGGCGCCGTCCCCGGCAGCGGCTCCTCCCCGCGGACCAGGGTCACCCACCTCCCGCCGGACAGCTGCCAGATGTCGGAGCCGGTGCTCACCAGCGGCTGGCGCGACGGGGCGGCCGCCAGCGCGGTGGGCTGTCTGGGCAGCCCCGAGGTCGGCACCGGGCTCAGGCCCCAGCCGTCCACACCCACCGAGTACGGGACGATGCGGTCCTGACCCTCGTCGCCGGCCAGCACCAGCAGCTCGCTGCTGTCCCGCCAGCCGACGTCGACGACGCCGGACAGGGTCGGCGCCACGGCGCGCAGGTCGCGGAGCACGACGGCGCCGTCCGCGTCCGAGCGGACGACGGTGCCGACGTGGAGCCGGCGCCCCTGGCTGCCCTCCACCACCACGGCGGCCCGGACGCCGTCGGGCGAGAGCTGCAGCACGTCGGCCCGCCCGAGGCCGGGGAGGGTGGGAGCGGCGACCGGCTGCGGCGGCCCTCCGGCGGGAACGCGGACCAGCTCCGCGCCGTCCCGCACCACCCAGGCCTCCGTGCGGGTCGCGGCGACCGTGGGTGCGCTGAGCGTGCGGCCGTCGAGCACCGGCGCCAGCTCGCCGCCGTAGGGGCCGGCGAGCAGCGTGGCGCCCGTGCCGTCGGCGCGGACACCGGTGAGGAAGTTCAGCTCACCGCCGGCCGCCGCGACGGCGGCGCTCTCCAGCGCGTAGACGCCCTCTCCGGCCGGTCCGGGAACCGGGTCGCCCCGTGGGACCGTGCGGACGGCCCCCGCATCGATGTAGTGGCCGACCCCGTCGACGGGTACGGCGTCCGGGTCGAAGGACGCCCAGTCCTCGGCGGTCTGCCGCTGCGGCACCCCGTCGGGGGCGATCGGTTCCCCGTCGAGCAGGACGACGACGTTGACGATCCGCGGCCGGACCAGCTGCTGCAGGCTCCACACCAGCTGCGCGCAGATCTCGGCGAGGAGCGGCGCCGGCTCGGCCGGCAGACCCGTGAGCTCCACGGTGGCCGTCTGCCCCTCGACGGTCACCGACCGCTCCAGTTCCACGCCGCTCAGCGGGTTGAGGACGCCGGCGGCCAGCGCCGGCGACGGGCCGGCGATCAGCCGTTCCACCATCACCGTGGGCTGGGACTCGCCGCGGATGAGGTAGCGCGGGTCGGGGACCACGCGCGACCCGGTGGGGTCGAGGAAGTAGGCGGCGACCTCGTCGTACAGCCGCCGGAAGTCCGGCTCGAGCATGATCAGCCCGTCCGGCGGGTTGCTGATCCGCCACTCGCCGTCGACTCGCTCCAGGGTGAAGTCCCGGGTGAAGACGCCCCGCTCGGCCACGGTGAACACGCCGCGGGGATCGACCGTGCCGATCAGGTTGGCGGTCACGGTGACCGCGCCCTCGTCGGTCGTCACGACCGCGTAGTCGCTGCCGATGATGCTGATGCCGCTCGTGTCGTCCCAGGACTCCCGCGCCGCCGGGGTCAGGTACTCCCGGGCCACGGGGTGACGGCGCACGGTGCTGGCCGCCGCGTCGATGAACTGGCGGACGATCTCCTCGGTGCTGGCCCCGGGGGCCGGCGCGATCGGTTCGATGCCGACCGCCTCCGGCACCCGGGCCGGCGCCTGGGTGATCAGCACCGTCGGTGAGTCGGTGGGCACCGTCGAACACGCGACCAGCGTCAGCAGCGCCGTCAGCAACGCCACGGCGACCGACGCACGCCGCCTCACCGCGCCGCGCCTGGTCGCTGGGGCCTCACCGGACGCAGCGGCAGGGGCGAGCTGGTCAGATCCCCGCCGGCCACCAGCGGCAGGGTGAGCCGGAACTGGGCGCCGGCGCCGGGCTGCCCCCACACCTGCAGCCAACCGCCGTGCAGACGGGCGTCCTCCAGGCTGATCGACAGCCCGAGGCCGCTGCCGCCGACCGTGCGCACCCGGGAGGGGTCGGCGCGCCAGAACCGGTCGAACACGTGCTGCGCCTCGCCGGAGCTGAGCCCGACCCCGTGGTCGCGCACGGTCACCGCGGCCGCCGACCGGTTGGCGGCCAGCGTGATCTCCACCGGGCGCCCGGCACCGTGCTCGATGGCGTTGCCGACGAGGTTGCGCAGGATGCGCTCGACCCGGCGGACGTCCACCTCGGCCAGGACCGCCTCGGCCGGCCGGGTGACCCGCAGCTCGCAGCCGTGACGCTCGGCGAGCGAGCTCATCCCGTCGACGACCCGGCCGACCAGCGCACCCATGTCGGTCGGGGTCGAGTCGAGCACGGCCGCGCCGGCGTCGTAGCGGCTGATCTCCAGCAGGTCGGTGAGCAGCGCCTCGAACCGGTCGAGCTCGGCGCGCAGCAGCTCGGCCGAGCGGGCGACGTGCGCCGGGAAGTCCTCCCGGGCCTCGTGCAGGATCTCCGCCGCCATCTGCACGGTGGTCAGCGGGGTGCGCAGCTCGTGGGACACGTCCGAGGTGAACCGCTGCTGCAGCTGGGACAACCCCTCCAGCTGCGTGATCTGCCGCTGCAGGCTGTCGGCCATCGCGTTGAAGCTGGTCGCCAGCCGGGCGAGGTCGTCCTCGCCCCGCACCTCCATCCGCTCCTCGAGCTGACCTTCGGCCAGCCGCTGGGCGGTGCCGGCGGCCTGCCGCACCGGGTCGACCACCAGCCGGGTGACCAGGACGCCGATGCCGACCACGAGCAGCGTGAGCGCCACCCCGCTGATGACCACCGTGCTCCGGATCAGCTGGAGGCTCTCCTGCTCCTGCTGCAGCGGGAAGACGTAGTACAGCTCGATCCGGTCGGGCCCCTGCGCGTCGCCGCTGACCGGCGCCCCCACCAGCAGGCCGGGCCGGGGGTCACCGGACTCGCCGGGCACCCGGTGGTACTTCGACGCCTGGTTGCCGGCGTCGACCGCCGACCGCAGCTCGGGGGGCAGCGCGGCGTACAGGGGCCGGCGGTTGGTGGCCGGGACCTCTGCCCCGCCGCTCGGCCGGTAGATCATGACGACGTCGAAGTCGCCGGCCGCGCCACCGCGGTCCAGCAGCCGGTTCACCGTGCGCTCGAGGGTGGCGCGGACGCTGGCGGCGTCCCCGGTGGCGATGCCGGCCAGCTCGCTCTGGGCGTACACGACGCCCGCCTGTACCTGGTCGACCGCCGCGTCGCGCTTCACCCGCAGCAGCTGGTCGCGGATCTGGCTGAACAGCACCATGCTCACGATCAGCACGACCGTGCCGGCGAGGAGCATGGTGATCGCGCCGATCCGCACCTGCAGCGACGACCGCCAGGCCTGCGCCGCCCGCGAGCCGAGAGCACCGGCGGTGCGCCGCACGCGGCGGCGCACCTGCCCGGCGCGGCGGCGCAGCCCGCGCCCTACCCGGAGGAGCTCCTCGCGCGCCCCTGGGCCGCGCCCGGGATCCGGTGAGTACTGCCCGGACCCGGCGCCCGTCTCGGGGGTCCGGGTGGCGGTCACCGCCCCAGTGTCCCTCAGCCGGCTGCCGATCCCGGGACTCCGCGCCCAGCGGGCACCGCTCCGCTCACGGTGCATCCGGATCCGCTCACGGAGGCCCGGCCTTGTAGCCCACCCCGCGCACGGTCAGCACGACCTCGGGCTTCTCCGGATCGCGCTCGACCTTCGCCCGCAGCCGCTGCACGTGCACGTTGACCAGGCGGGTGTCCGCCGCGTGCCGGTAGCCCCACACCTGCTCCAGCAGGAGCTCCCGGGTGAACACCTGACGCGGCTTGCGCGCCAGCGCCACCAGCAGGTCGAACTCCAGCGGGGTGAGCGCGATGGGGACGCCGTCCCGGGTGACCTGGTGCGCGGGGACGTCGATCTGCACGTCGCCGATGCTCAGGTTCTCCGCCTGCCCGGTCTCCCCCCGGCGCAGCTGCGCACGCACGCGGGCCACCAGCTCGACGGGCTTGAACGGCTTGGTGACGTAGTCGTCGGCGCCGGCCTCCAGCCCCTGGACGACGTCGATCGTGTCGCCCTTCGCGGTGAGCATGACGATGGGCACCGTCGACTGGGTCCGGATGTCCTGACAGATCTGCAGACCGTTGCGGCCGGGCAGCATCAGGTCCAGCAGCACGAGGTCGGGCCTGGTCTGCTGGAAGACGCCGACAGCGCGGTTGCCGTCGGAGACGAAGGCCGGCTCGTACCCCTCGCGCCGCAGCACGATGCCGAGCATCTCGGCGAGGGCGGCGTCGTCGTCGACGACCAGGACACGGCCACGGCTGGGTCCGTTCTGCGGAGCAGTGGGGGGCACGGCGCCCATTCTGCGTGACGCACCCCCGAAAACGCTCTGCCCCGCCCGGAGAAGATCCCCCGGGCGGGGCGGAACAGGCTGATCAGGGCCGCAGATCGCCGCGCTGGGTCACGAGCGGCCGGCCCCTGTCAGGGACTGGAACGGCCCCCTCGCAGGGTCCCGCCGCGAGCGGTGGGGGGCGAGGGGGTCCTTCCTCAGTAGCGGTAGTGGTCGCTCTTGTAGGGCCCCTCCACCGGGACGCCGATGTAGTCGGCCTGCACCTTGGTGAGCTGGGTGAGCTTCACGCCCAGCGCGTCGAGGTGCAGCCGGGCCACGTGCTCGTCGAGCTTCTTGGGCAGCACCGTGACGCCGGGGGTCTGCCCCTCGTAGGCGGCCCGGTTGTTCCACAGCTCGATCTGCGCCAGCACCTGGTTGGAGAACGACGCGCTCATCACGAAGCTGGGGTGCCCGGTGGCGTTGCCCAGGTTCAGCAGCCGGCCCTCGGAGAGCACGATGATCGTGTGGCCGTCGGCGAACCGCCACTCGTCCACCTGCGGCTTGATGGTGGTCCGCTCGATCCCCGGCGTGCGCGCCAGGCCGGCCATGTCGATCTCGTTGTCGAAGTGCCCGATGTTGCCGATGATCGCCTGGTGCTTGGTCCGGCTCAGCTGGTCGGCCGAGATGATGTCCTTGTTGCCGGTGGCCGTGATGATGATGTCGGCCTTGCCGATGACCTCGTCCAGCGTGGTCACCTCGTAGCCGTGCATCGCCGCCTGGAGGGCGTTGATCGGGTCGATCTCGGTGACGATGACCCGCGCACCCTGGCCGCGCAGCGACTCCGCGCAGCCCTTCCCGACGTCGCCGTAGCCGCAGACGACGGCGACCTTGCCGCCGATCATCACGTCGGTCGCGCGGTTGATGCCGTCGATCAGCGAGTGCCGGCAGCCGTAGAGGTTGTCGAACTTGCTCTTGGTCACCGAGTCGTTGACGTTGATCGCCGGGAAGAGCAGCCGGCCTTCGCGGGCGAGCTCGTACAGGCGCATGACGCCGGTGGTGGTCTCCTCGGTGACGCCGGTGATGCCCTGGCCGATGCGGGTCCAGTACTGGCCGTCCTCGGCGAGCGTGCCGCGCAGCACGTCGAGGATCACGCCGTACTCCTCGGAGTCGGCCTCGGTGGTGTCGGGGACGACGCCGTCGGCCTCGAAGCGGGTGCCCAGGTGGATCAGCAGGGTGGCGTCACCGCCGTCGTCGAGGAGCATGTTGGGGCCGACGACGTCGCCGTTCTCGTCGCGGAACTCGAACAGCCGCTGCGTGCACCACCAGTACTCCTCGAGCGTCTCGCCCTTCCAGGCGAAGACGGGCACGCCGGCCGGCTGCTCGGGGGTGCCGTCGCCGACGACGATCGCCGCCGCGGCGTGGTCCTGGGTGGAGAAGATGTTGCAGCTCACCCAGCGGACGTCGGCGCCCAGCGCCGTCAGCGTCTCGATGAGGACGGCGGTCTGCACGGTCATGTGCAGCGACCCGGCGATGCGGGCACCGGCCAGGGGCTGGGCGTCGCCGTACTCGGCGCGCAGCGCCATCAGGCCGGGCATCTCGTGCTCGGCGAGCTGGATCTCCTTGCGGCCGAACGGCGCCAGGGAGAGGTCGGCGACCTTGAAGTCGCCGTCGGTCAGCGTGCGGGTGCCAGTGCTGGCGGTCATGTCGCTCCAGTGTCCGCGCCCGGGCCGTGGCCCGCGGGGCGCTACGGGGTGGTCTGAGAGAGCGAGCATGCCGAGGCTTCGGCGGGGCTCGTGCCGGCGTCCAGCTTAGACGCGCGGCCCGCGACGGGCGCCCGTCCCTGCTCACGCATGTCGGTTGTGCACCGCCTGCATCGGCTGGGCCGGCCGGCCCCCTGAAGGCGGCACTCACCCCTTCGCCCGAGAACCACACCGCGCACCCCGCCGGTCGGTGGATCGAGGCCACCGCCGGGCGATGTCGCCCCATGGTGATCGGGGCCTGATGCGGGGCTCGTCCCGGCGCTTCCACCGCAGACCCGCCCGCCCGTCGAGGTCACCCGCTCTCTCCCCCGGCAGCTCCAGGCCGTCCGTCGGCCGGTTGCCTCGGGGATCGCGCGCCGTAGAAGAGGCAGTTCCCCTTGCCGAGGTGCGGCACTCCCTGGGTGCATCGCGGCCTTCTCCGCCGTGTCGGGCCGCACGAGGGTGAAGCCATGCCCACCACCTTCCCCGCTTTCACGGCCGCCGGACTGGCCGCCGTCCGCGCCGGCGCCGATCGGCCGCTGCTGCTGACCAACGCGACGATCCACACCCTCGACCCGCTGATCGGGACCATGCACGACGCCGACGTGCTCCTCGGCGGCACGCTGGTCGTCGGCGTCGGGCCCGGCATCGTCACCGCGGCCGAGGACGACGGCGCCGTGGTCATCGACGCCACCGGCACCACCGTGCTCCCCGCCCGCCTCGACGCGACCACCACCCTCGGCGCCGCCGCGCGCGGCACCGGCCCCGGGACGCTCGCACCCGGCGCGGACGCCGACCTCGCCGTCGTGCCCGACGAGCACGCCCCGGACCTGGCCACGGCACTGCACACCGCGTTCACGCGACCCGACCTACTGCTCGCAGTCCTGCAAGAGGGACGCCCCGTCCACTGGGCCGGCGACCCCCTCGGTTCCGTGCCGCCCCGCACCCGACTGCAGCCCGACCGGCTCGCGGTCGACCCGGGCCGCGTAGGCGTGTGGGTCGACACCGGCGACTTCCTGCACCAGGAACTGACCGCCGACGGCCGCTACGACGAGACCCGCGGGGGCCGCCTGCACGCCTTCGCGGGCCGCTACTGGGTCGACGGTGACCGCATCGACTACCTCGACGACCTCGGCTTCTGGGCCTTCGGCCGGTTCGCCGACGACACCTTGCACCACGCCGGCTACACCATGCACCGGAAGGACGCCCGATGAGCACCGACCCCGTCCTGGACGCACTGAACCGCTCCGCCACCGATCCCGACCGCCTCGTCCTGCTGCGCGGCGCGACCGTCGTGACGATGGATCCTGCGCTGGGAACCATCGACACCGGTGACGTCCTGGTGCGCGGGGCGCGCATCGTCGACGTCGGCCGCGACCTTCCGGACGCCGGGGCGATCGCCGTCGACGTGACCGGCAGCATCGTCGCCCCGGGCATGGTGGACACCCACCGGCACGCCTGGCAGGCACAGATGCGCCGCACCATCCCCGACGTCGACGACCTCGCCGGATACCTGCAGTCCACGCTCATGCACGTGGCGCCGACCTACGCCCCCGACGACGTGTACCTCGGCACACGCCTGGCCGCGCTGACCGCACTGGACGGCGGCATCACCACGATGCTCGACTTCTCGCACAACTCGCGCACCACCGCCCACTCGGACGCGGCGATCACCGCGCTGATCGACTCCGGCATCCGCGGTGTGCACGCCTCCATGGCCCCGCACTTCGGCGACTGGGACGGCCAGTGGCCCGCGGACCTGACCCGGCTGCGTTCGACCTACGTCCCCACCGACGACCAGCTGGTCACGCTGCGCGTGGCGGCGCTGGCCACCGGAGACATCGCCGGGCACCTCGCCTACGGTCCCGACCTGGCTCGGGTCGCAGCCGACCTCGACATCGGCGTGAGCCTGGACGTCATGTTCGGTCAGGCCGCCTCCCGCGCCATCCTGGACTGGCAGGGGCAAGGGCTGCTCGGCCCGCACCTGGAGTCGATCCACTCCACGGCGCTGTCCGCGGACGCCTGGGCGGCGATGCGCGACCACGGCGTCACCGTCTCGCTGGCCCCCACCTCCGACGCCCAGATCGGGCTGGAGGACGCCGTCCCGCCGGTCGACGAGGCGCTCGCCCACGGGATCCGGCCCGGGCTGTCGGTGGACGTGGAGGTCGCGCTGGCCTCCGACATGTTCACCCAGATGCGGTCGCTGCTGACGATCCAACGCATGCGCGCGGTCAACGCCGCCTACGGCACCGGGCAGGCGCCCAGCCGCATCACCACCCGCGACGTGCTCGACTTCGCGACCCTGTCCGGGGCGCGCACGCTGCGGCTCGACGACCGCACCGGTTCCATCACCCCGGGAAAGCAGGCCGACCTCGTCATCGTGGACGCCGAGGCGATCAACACCATGCCGCTGCACGACGCCGTCGGAACCCTCGTGCTGGGCGCCGACCGCTCGAACATCACCTCGGTGTGGGTGGCCGGCCAGGTGCGCAAGTGGGACGGCGCCCTCGTCGGGGTGGACGTCGACGCCCTGCGCACCCAGGTGCACGACTCGGTCGCCGCGATCACCGAGCGTCTCGCCACCACCGGAGCCGGCCGGTGACCCCGCCCAACGCCGACACGTTCGTCGTCACGCGTGCGCACGTCAGGACCGGGTCCGGCACCGTGGCGCCCGGCGATCTGCACGTGGTCGGGGAGCGTCTGGCCGCGGGGCCGGCCGACCCCGGGGTGGAGGTGATCGACGCCGACGGCGCCTACGCCGTCCCGCTGCTGGTGGACAGCGCCGTGGCGCAGCTGCCGCCGGCCCGGCGCGGCGGGTACAACCTCGTGCCCGGCAACCCGGCCACCTTCGCCGTCCTGCGCCGCCCGGTCAGCGAGGCGCAGGTGCACAGCATGCTGGTCGTCGACCCGCAGGACCTGCTGGCGGTGTGGGTCGCCGGACACCTCGAGGCCTGGGACGGCGAGCCGACCCGGCCCGCGGGACAGGACGTCGCGGACCCGGCCGTCCGAGAGACGTGGGTGGGCACCTGGCACGACCCTGACCGCGGCCTGCTGCAGCACCTGCGACCAGACGGCCGCTACTCCGAGACCCGGGGCGGGCGCGCCGACGCGTACACCGGCCGCTACTGGCTGCACGAGGACCGGGTCACCTACCTGGACGACTCCGGCTTCTGGGCGTTCGGCCAGCTGCTGGACGGCGTCCTTCACCACGCCGGGTTCGTGATGACCCGACGCTGAGCAGGCGGCGCGCCGGGCCGCGGGGGCCCCGGCGCGCCGCGGCCGCCGGCTGCCAGGGAGCACCAGGTCCTGGTTGCCGAGGTGAGCGGCCCCTACGGTCGGAACGTGAGCACCGCAGATCTCGGCCCGTTCCTCAAGACCCGCCGCGGCCACCTCCAGCCCGACGACGTCGGGCTGACCGGGCACACCACCCGCCGCGTGCCCGGGCTGCGTCGCGAGGAGGTGGCGATGCTGGCCGGCGTCAGCGTGGACTACTACGCCCGCCTGGAGCAGGGCCGCGAACGCAACCCGTCACCGTCCGTGCTCAACGCGATCGCCAGCGCCCTGTGCCTCGACCCCGACCAGCGCGAGCACCTCTTCCGCCTGGCCCACCTGGCGCCCACCACCCTGGCGCCCACCACCCCGGCGCCGCCGCAGTCACTGCTGGACCTGCTCGAGGCGTGGCCGCACACCCCCGCGGTGATCATCAACCGGCAGCTCGACGTGCTGGCGCACAACGCCCTGGCCGGCGCCCTGTACTCGGACTTCGACCGGATCGACAACGTCGCCCGCATGACGTTCCTCGACCCGGTCGGCTCCAGCTTCTACGCCCACTGGGACCGAGCCGCGGAGTCCTGCGTGGCCAACCTGCGCCTGGCCCTGGGACACGTGGACTCCGCCGATGCCGTGCGCCGGCTGGTGGTCGAGCTCTCCACGGCCAGCTCCGCGTTCCGCCACCTGTGGGCCAAGCACGACGTACGCGGCAAGACGCACGACTCCAAGGCGTTCCGCCACCGCGACGTCGGCGACCTCGTCCTCGACTACCACACGCTCGACGTCAAGGGCTCACCCGGCCGCCAGCTCATCGTCTACCACGCCGCGCCCGGCTCGCCCAGCGCGGACAGGCTGCAGCTGCTCGCCTCCCTGCACGCCACGCCTTTGGCAGCGCCCGCGACCCCGGACGCCCCGTAGGCAGGCCAACCGTCCTCACCCCGACAGCACACCCAGCACCGGTCCCCACGGGTTCGGGGCCGGGCCGGTGCGCCCGGAGCTCCTGCGCCAGCCCGGTCGCGCCTTCGGCTCGCCGTCCTGAACCACCCGCGAGACGTTCACCTGGCCCGAAGCCGACAGGGCCGCGTGGATGCCTCAGTGGCACGCCGACTGCAGCCCCGGCTCGACATCGAGGAACCGCGCCCGACCGGCGTGAGCCTCGTGGAGTGGCCTGCAGTGCTCGACGCGCCGCGAGCGGCGCGCCGGGCACGCGACGTCCCGGGAGCCAGGCGGCGGGCCCACCGGATCGTCGCGGCACACGTCAGGACTCGCAGCCCACCCCGTCCCCGTCGCCGTCGAACGCCTCCGAGAAGCCGGGCTCACCCCGGTGGATGGGCGCCGCTCCGGCGGCCCGTACCGCCGCGCAGTCGGCGTAGCGGGGCGCCGACGCGGACCGCGGGTCGGCTTCGGGAACGGTCGCCGCCGGCTGCGGGACGGGCAGCGGTGAATGGTCGGCGGACGGCAGCGGCTCGTCCGGACACCCCGCGAGCACCCCGGCCATGGCGTCGTGCTCGGCCGGAGTCACCCAGAGCCCGTGCGCGGCCTTCACGGCGATCTGCCGGGCCACGTAGGCGCACCGGTAGCCGCGGTCCGGCGGCAGCCAGGTGGCGGCGTCGCCGTCGCCCTTCTGCATGTTGAGCGGGCCGTCGACGGCGAGCAGGTTGAGCGGGTCGTTGGCGAACCGGACCCGCCGTGGCTCGTCCCAGCCCTGGGCGCCCTTCTGCCACGCGTCGGAGAGCGCGACCACGTGGTCGATCTGCACGTCGGCGCTGGTGTCCTGGCCGCGGAGGAAGGGGATCGTCTCCCCCGAGTAGGGGTCGGCGAGGGTGCCGGTGGCGACGACGCAGTCCCGGGTACCCGGCTGGAAGGTCTCCCCGGTCAGATCCCGGGCCAGGACGTCGTTGCGCGTGTCGCAGCCGTTGCGGTCGGTGTCGACCCAGCCCGCGCCGAACTGGTCCCGGTCGTAGCCGGTCTTCGGGGCGCGGCCCTTGACGTCCAGCTCGTCCAGCGCGGCGAGCGCGGCGAGCGCGGAGCCGGTGACGAGCGCGGGCGCCGCCGTGGCCTCCGTGCGGTCGGCGCCCTCGCCGACGTCCACCGCCTCGCAGCCGGCCGACGCCATCGCCACGCCGAACGCGAGGACCGCACCGGCGAGCCGACGGGACCGGGAACCGGGTCGTACGTGCACGCAACTCCCCCACCAGCCGGACGGCGACCGGCTCGACGCTAGGCCGCGGCTGCCGGACCCCGTCGGCGCAACGCCGGGGCCGGCCGGCGTCTCACGAGATGGCGGTGGTGGCCCGGTAGAGCACCGCCGGGCCGCGAGCGGCGACCGGCGCACCGGCGGGGACGAACGCCGCGCGGCCCTTCGCCAGGGTCAGCTCTCCGTCGACCGACGCCAGCACCGCGGTGCCCTCCGTGCACAGCAGGAGCTGCGGTCCGCGCGTGGTCAGCGTGCCCGCCTGCTCGTCGAGCTGGCAGCGGGTGAGGTCGAAGTCCTGCACCGGCACCGGGTAGCGCAGGCCGCCCGGCCCGAGCACCGGGTGGATCACCGGCACCCGCCCGTCGGAGAAGTCCAGGACCTCGATCAGCGCCGCGAGGTCGACGTGCTTGGCGGTCAGCCCGCCGCGCAGCACGTTGTCGGAGCTGGCCATCACCTCGACACCGGCACCCGACAGGTAGGCGTGCAGGTTGCCCGCGGGGAGGAACACCGCCTCTCCCGGGGCCAGCTTGAGGTGGTTGCACATCAGCGAGATGACGACGCCCGGGTCGCCGGGGTAGGTCTCGGCGAGGGTCGCCGCCCACCGGTAGGTGTTGATGAACTCCGGGTCGTGCGCCGCCACGAACCTGCCCGCCGCGGTGGCCACGGCGGCCACGAGCTCCGTCCGGCGCTCCCCGGGCAGCGCCAGCAGCTGCGGGATCGCCGCGCGCAGGCCGCCGCGCGCCAGGGCGGCGATGGTGGGCTTGAGCTCAGGCACCTGCAGCTTGGCCAGGCAGTGCAGCGACTCCTCCACCGGGCGGAACCCGCACAGCGCTTCGAACGTGGTGAGCGCGAGCAGCAGCTCGGGCTTGTGGAAGGGGTCCTTGAACGTCCGCGTCGGGTCGTCGTGCGGGATGCCGGCGGCCTCCTCGGCGGCGTAGCCGGCCTCGGCCTGCTCCGTCGTGGGGTGCGCCTGCAGCGACAGCGGGGTCTCGGCGGCGAGCACCTTCATCAGGAAGGGCAGCCGCGCCCCGAAGCGCTCCACCACCGGGGTGCCCAGCAGCTCGGCGGGCTCCTCGGCGATCGCCTTGTCCAGCGGGCGCCCGTCGGCCAGGACGCTGGGCTCGTCGGGGTGGGCCCCGATCCACAGCTCCGCGTGCGGCCGCTCCGCGGGCACGGGCTCACCGAGGAGCTCGGGGATCACGGTGCGGCTCCCCCACGGGTAGAACCGCACACCGTTGCTCAGCTGCCACATGGTCTGGGCAGATTACGGCCCGACCGCGTCCCCGGGAACGAACCTCACCCCCGCGGGGCGGGTCGCCCCCTGGTCACACCGCGGGACGGCCCCGCGGCGCCCGGGGCGGGGATCTCCCGGGACGGTGGCCTTCTCCCCCGCCCCGGCGACCGGGGCACGGGTGCGGCGCCGCCGGCGCCGCGTCTCAGTGCGCCCCGGCCCCGGCCTTGCCCCGGTGCACCGTGAGGTTCATGACCAGGACCACCACGGCCCCCACGACCAGCCCGAGCAGCGCGCTGCCCAGCGTGTTGACCAGCCAGCCCACGACCCCGCCGAGAGCGCCGGTGGCGTCGTGCGCCGCCTCCTCCAGGTGGTGCACGAACTCGTAGAGCGGGTGGAAGCCCAGCTCGTCGGTGCCCACCAGGATGATGTGCCCACCGACCCACAGCATGGCGACGGTGCCGACGACGGTGAGGGCGGACAGCAGCTTCGGCATGCCCTTCACCAGGCCGCGGCCGAACGCGGCGAGCCCCTTCGAGGTCCGCTGCGACAGGTTCAGCCCGACGTCGTCCATCTTCACGATGACGCCGACGACGCCGTACACCAGCACGGTGATGCCGAGCGCGACGACCACCAGGATGGCCGCCCGGGACAGGAAGCCCTCGCTCGCCACCTCGTTGAGGCTGATCACCATGATCTCGGCCGAGAGGATGAAGTCGGTGCGCACGGCCCCGGACACGATCGTGCTCTCGTCCGGGAGCGCGTCCTCCACCGTGGCGTGCGCCTCTGCGTGGCCGCTCACCCGGTGCCAGATCTTCTCCGCTCCCTCGTAGCAGAGGTAGGCACCACCGATCATCAGGATGGGGGTGAGCAGGAACGGCAGGAACTGGCTGAGCAGCAGGATCGCCGGCAGGATGATCAGGAGCTTGTTCCGGAGCGATCCGACGGCGATCTTCCGGATGATCGGCAGCTCGCGGTCGGCGTTCAGCCCGTGCACGTACTGCGGCGTGACGGCGGTGTCGTCGACGACGACGCCGGCCGCCTTGATGCTGGCCCGCCCGGCAGCCGCCCCGATGTCGTCGATCGAGGCCGCGGCCGCGCGCGCCAGCACCGCCACGTCGTCGAGCAGGGCTACGAGTCCACCCGCCAAGGGAGTTCCTTCCGATCGGTCAGCACCGGCGTGCTGTCGCCATGATGGTGGACCCGCCACGGGCCGCGCGCGCACTCAGCGAGGTCGGGCCCGCTCGGTGTCGAGGGCGAGCGCCAGGTAGACGGCGCTGAAGTCGGCGACGGCCAGCTGCCGGGCCAGGCGGGGCAGCCGAGCGAACCGCTCCGGCTCCCCGTGCTCGGCCAGGCCGCTGACCGGCACGCTGTGCGCCGCGGCGGTGCTCAGCACCTGCTGCATCGCCTCGGCCGCCGAGCGTGGCTCCCGCTCCCCCGCGCCGTCGTGCCCGCCGGCGTCGCTGTCGCGGATCGTCAGCAGCCGCAGCCGCCGGCCGCTGTCGGCGACGCGGTCCCGGAAGAAGTCGTCGGCCGCGTCCTGCGGCGCGAGCGGCCCGCCCAGGACGGCGCAGGCGGCAACCCGCTGGTCCGGCAGCCGGAAGTCGGCGACCGGGAGCCCCGCGAGCGTGGCCAGCTGGTCGGCGACGCGGGTCGCCGCCGCCCCGGCGAGCGGCCCTTCCCAGGCGATCACCGGGAGCGCGTCGAGCAGCTCCAGCGCCAGGCTCTTGGCCGGGTTGACGAACGACTCCCGCGCCGGGCCGCACTCCTCGGCCACCTGGTCCAGAGCCCCCGCCACCGCCTCGGTGTCGGCCACGCCGTCGGCCAGCAGCCTCAGGTCGGCCGCCAGGCGAAGCATCGGCGTGAGCAGCGACCAGAGGGTCGTGTGGCGGACGCGGCTCGCCGGCAGCGCGACGTAGGGCGCCCGGGCCGAGGAACACACGCCGCGCAGCGGCGCGTCCTCGGCGCCGATCCCGACCAGCGCGACCCCCCGGCGGGCGGCCTCGTAGGCCGGCGCGAGGGCGTACGCGCCCGCACCGGTGCGCGTGGCCACGACCGCGACGTCGCTGGGGCCGGTCCACACGGGCAGCGCGGGACCGGGGACGACGTCGACGGTGACCGGGCTGGCGGGGCCGAGGAGTGCCCGCAGCACCGACGCGGCCACGGCGCCCTCCCGCCGGGCGACGATGACGAGCCCGCGGGGCCGGCCGCCCTCGGTGACCCGGTCCAGCCCGGCCTCCTCGGTCAGCCGCGCGGTCTCCCGGACCTGCGCACCGGACCCGGCCACGGCCGGCAGCAGCCCGCGCGGATCCCGCGCGCGCAGCAGCTCGAGGTCGTCGAGGACCTCCTCGGCCAGCTCGGGCGAGGTCATGACGAGCGGTGCCGTGCCTCGTCGAGCAGCAGCACGGGGATGCCGTCACGGACCGGGAACGCCCGGTCGCAGGTGCCGCAGACCAGTTCACCGGCCGCCTCGTCGACGGCCAGCGGGCTGTGGTGGCTGTCCGGGCAGGCGAGGATGGCCAGCAGTTCCGGGTCCAGGCCGAGCGGGCCGCTCGGGGCGCCGCTCCGGGGTGTGGTCACTTCGACTCCTGTTCCGCGCGCACGGTGCGGAGCACCCGGTCGCGCACCTCGCTCATCCGCGCCTCGTCCGGCGCCTCCACGTTCAGCCGCAGTAGCGGCTCGGTGTTGCTGGCCCGCAGGTTGAACCACGCGCCGTCGGGCAGCTCGACGGTCAGGCCGTCGAGCTCGTCGACCGTCGCGCCCTCCTCCTTCTCGAAGACCTCCCGCACCGCCGCCATCCGCTCCCCCGCGTCGGCCACCGTGGAGTTGATCTCGCCGGAGGCGGCGTAGCGCGCGTAGGCGGCGGTCAGCTCCGACAGCGGCCGGCCCTGCTCCCCCAGCGCGGCCAGGACGTGCATGGCCGCGAGCATGCCGGTGTCGGCCCGCCAGAAGTCGCGGAAGTAGTAGTGCGCGGAGTGCTCGCCACCGAAGACCGCGTCGGTGCGGGCCATCTCGGCCTTGATGAACGAGTGCCCCACGCGCGTGCGCACCGGCTGCCCGCCGTGCTCGCGCACGATCTCCGGCACGGCCCGGGAGGTGATCAGGTTGTGGATGATCGTCGTCCCGCGCCCCTTGGCCAGCTCGCGCACCGCGACCAGGGCGGTGATGGCCGAGGGGCTCACCGGCTCGCCCCGCTCGTCGATGACGAAGACCCGGTCGGCGTCGCCGTCGAACGCCAGGCCGATGTCGGCGCCGTGCTCGACGACGGCGCGCTGCAGGTCGACCAGGTTCGCCGGGTCCAGGGGGTTGGCCTCGTGGTTGGGGAACGACCCGTCCAGCTCGAAGTACAGCGGCACGATCTCCAGCGGCAGCCCGGCGAGGACCACCGGGACCGTGTGCCCGCCCATGCCGTTGCCCGCGTCGACCACGACGCGGAGCGGCCGGATCGTGGCGAGGTCGACCAGCGAGCGCAGGTGCGCGGCGTAGTCGGCGAGGACGTCGCGGGCGGTGACGGTGCCGACCCGTTCCGGCACGCGCTCGTAGGTGTCGCGCTCGGCCCACTCGCGGATGGTGACCAGCCCGGAGTCCTGCCCGATGGGGGCGGCCCCGGCACGGCACATCTTGATCCCGTTGTACTGCGCGGGGTTGTGGCTGGCGGTGAACATCGCCCCGGGCACGTCGAGCGATCCGGCGGCGAAGTACAGCAGGTCGGTGGAGCCCAGCCCGGCCTCGACGACGTCGACGCCGCGGCCGATGACGCCTTCGGCGAAGGCGCGGGAGAGCGGGACGGAGGTCTCGCGCATGTCGTGCGCGGTGACCACGGCGGTCGCACCGCTCTCGGCGAGGACGAACTCGGCGAACGCCGCCCCGATCGCCCGCGCGACGTCCTCGTCCCACTGGTCGGGGACCACCCCGCGGACGTCGTAGGCCTTGATCAGGGCCGAGAGATCACGCACGCCGCGACACTATCGGCGCGCCCCGCCACGCGCTGGAACGGCCACCCTTCCGGGGCTCGCGCCGAGCTTGCGAGGCGTGGGGGAAGGGTGGTCCTTCTAGGGGAGGTCGGGAAGCACCCGCAGGTGCCCGCGCCGGATGCCGCTGCCGTCGTCCGCGGGAGCGCGCGGCGGCTCGGGGCGGGCGGCCTCGCGGACGGCGTCGGCCAGGGCCAGCAGGTCGTCCCCCGTCGGCCCGGCGTCCTCGACGTCGATCTCGTGCCGCACGACCTCCCAGCCGCGCGGGACCGTCAGCCGCTCCGCGTGGAACTCGCACAGGTCGTAGCTGTGCGGCTCGGAGTACGTCGCCAAGGGGCCCACGACAGCGGTCGACTCCGCGTAGACGTAGGTCAGGGTCGCCGCTGCCGGTTGCGCGCAGCCGCTGCGCGAGCAGCGCCGTGACTGCCTCACCACCGGTTCCTCACGCACGGCACAGTAATCCCGCCCGGCGGTGCGCGACAGCAGGCACACCGGGAAACCGGCTGTGGCGCACCATCCTGCACGATGACCCCGTGGGCATCGTCACCGGTCGGGCGCGGGTTCGGGACCGGCGCGGCTCGACGTGGGAGAACGCCCGGCGAGCCGTCCCGGGGCCCGGCGTGTCGCGGGTCGCCGTACCCTTCGGGCAGTCATGAGCCATCCTCCGCGCCGCCGCGCCCGCTCCCGTCGCGACCGCCACGGTCGTGGCCTGCGCGGGCGCCTCGCCCCTGCCGAGGTGCCGCTGTCGCGCAGCCGGGCCGAGCTGTTCGACGACCTGGTCCTGGACGCCGTCGAGGACCTGGAACGCCGCTGGGAGCGCGAGCTGGCCGGGGTGGAGTTCGCCGTCGAGGACGTGCCCTGGGTCGAGCACACCGATCCCGACGAGGCGCTGCTGGACGCCGACGTCCTCGACGACGCGGGCGTCCCGCTGGCCCGGCTGCTGCCGGCCCGGCGCGAACAGGGCCAGGAGGTCCCGCCGCGGATCGTGGTCTACCGCCGGCCGCTGGAGCTGCGCGCGCACGACCGGGAGGACCTCGCCGATCTGGTGCGCGACGTGGTCGTCGACCAGGTCGCCACCCTGCTGGGCCGGGATCCCGAGGAGATCGACCCCACCCGCTGACATGCTGGACGGGATGGACGCCGCCGCCACCACCGCCTGGCTGGTCACCGGCGTGGTCCTGGGCGTCCTGGCCGTGGCGGCCCTGGTCGCCGCCACGGCCGTCGTCCGGGCGCGCCGGTCCCGCGCGACCGGCGCACCGGATCCCGTCGACGACCTGGCCGACTTCCACGAGCACCCACCGGGCACCCGGCCGGAGCCGCCGTCCCCCGCCGGCTGGGCGACGCTGGCCCCGCCGTCGGTGGCGCCCGCTCTTCCCGGCGAGGACCACGGGCAGGGCCGCGCCGTCCTGGCCGCGCTCTGCGTCGTCGCCCTGGCGGTCGTCGGCACCGCCGCCGCGGTCGCGGCCGGCCGGCTCGCGGCGAGCGGGCCCGCCGGCGGGCCCGGGACCGACGATCGGGGGACGCCGGGTCCCGCGCCGACCTCGGACGCCGGGGCACCCGACGCCCTGGTCGCCGACCTGGTCGCCGGCGGGCTCGTCCTGGAGCCGCGGGCGGTGGGCGTCACCGCGGCCTACCCCGAGGCGCGGCTCACCGCCTCCGCCGGCACGGCCCGGCTGGAGCTGCGGCTGCCCACCTACAACTGCCTGGCCGCCGAGGCCCCGGCCGACCCGGTCGCCGCCGGGTGCACCGCCACGCCCGTCGAGCACGCCGTCGTCGAGGGTGAGGACCTGGTCGTCTCCCGCGACGGCGAGCGGTGGACCGTGCGCGGGCGCGCCCCGACGGTCCTCCGGCCGGGCGGCTCGGCCCCGGAGCCGACCGGCCGGGTCTACCCGCTGGAGCTCACCCTCGTGCCCCAGGGCGCACCGGCTGCCGACAGCGCCCGGGCCGCCACCGGGGAGCTGCGCCTCGGCACGGGCAGCGCCCCGCTCCTGCCCGAGCGCAGCCGGGTCCACCTCCCCGGCTGAGCCTCAACGGGGCCAGCGCCGCACCGGCACGGAGAGGGTGCTCGCCGGTGCGCCCATCACCGTGCGGGGACCGCCGTCGCCGTCGATGCCCCACCACGGCCAGCGGTTCCCGCCGTCGACGAGGGTGAGCAGCCCGGCACGCGGCCGGTCGCCCTCCGCGACGACCGCCACCTCCAGGCGGCCGACGGCCGCGTGCAGCCGGGCCGCGGCCCGCAGGAACTCCCGCGCCCGCCGATCGGGCGCGGCGGCGAGGAACGCGGGGAGCCAGCGCTCGAGGTGCCGGTGGTCGTGCGTGCGCTCCACGGGCCCGACCCGGTCGAGCGCGTCGACCAGCAGCGCGGTGCGGGCGTTGGCCAGGACGGCGGTGGGCAGCCGGGCAGCCAGCGCGCGGGCGGTGGGATCACCCAGGGGGAGCCCGGTCAGGTGCAGCGCCCAGGGCCCGCGCAGCGAGCCCAGGAGGCCGAGCACCCCTTCGGCGAGGCGCCCGGCGGCCTCGTCGTCACGGGCCAGCAGGCGCGCGGTGGGGCGGCCACCGGGCAGCGGCCGGGTCGCCTGGCCCAGCACGGTCACCTGGGTGAGCACCCCGCGCCGGCGCAGCTCCAGGAAGGCGGCGGCGCGCGGCGTGCCGTCGCTGTGCCCCGGGACGACGACGGCGGCGGGGCGGGTCGGCAGCGGGCGCGCGGCGCCGTGGTTGAGCACCGCGGTCAGCCACGGCGCGCGGGCGGTCAGCGGCGCAGCCAGCGCCTCCGCCAGCGGCTCCGCGGCCCGGACCTCGCGGACCACGTGCGCTCGACCGAGGGCGACGCGGGCGACCATGCCCGAACAGAACCACAGCCGCCGGCGAGGGGCGCCGGCGGCTGGGGTGAGAGTGCTGGATCGGCCCCTGCAGGGATCCGCCGCGAGCTCGCGAGCGGTGGGGAGCAGGGGGTCCTTAGACCGCTCGGCGGCGGAGCCGGCGTCGTTCGCGCTCGGAGAGGCCACCCCAGATGCCGAAGCGCTCGTCGTTGGCCAGCGCGTACTCGAGGCACTCGGCCTTGACCTCGCAGCCGGTGCAGATCTTCTTCGCCTCGCGGGTGGAGCCGCCCTTCTCGGGGAAGAACGCCTCGGGGTCGGTCTCGGCGCACAGCGCCTGCTCCTGCCAGGACTGGGTGTCCGGCTCCAGCCCGAAGCCGAGGAAGCCGACGAACGGCTGCCCCGTCCCCTGGCCCACGGCCTGGCCCGTGGCATGCCCGGTGACCGGCAGCCGGTCGGCCGACCGCTCCGACCCGTTGACGTAGTCGCTCAACCACGACACCTCTGCCATGACGGTGCGTCCCCTCTCGCTCTCGTCCCGGTGCGCGGCCGGCAGGACGTTCCCGGGCCGATCAGCACTCGTTGACACCGCCGGAATTACACGCGTGTCGTTGCCCAGGCGTCAACTTCGCCCGGTGTAAGCGACACGCCACACCAGCCCCATCCGTCACGGGGCCTTCGTCACATCTCGTGGTAGCCCTCGACACGCCCGGCGAACAGTCGACAAGTGCTCATCGGGCACCATGCGTTTCGTGCAGATCGTCGTGCTGGCAGGTGGGACCGGAGGGGCTCGATTTCTGCGCGGGGTCCGCGCCGCGGCCCCCGAGGCGGAGATCACGGCCGTGGTCAACACCGGGGACGACGTGACGCTGCACGGGCTGCGCATCTGCCCGGACCTGGACACGGTCGTCTACACCCTCGGCGGCGGCATCGACGAGGAGCGCGGCTGGGGCCGGGCCGGCGAGTCGTGGACGGTCAAGGAGGAGCTCGCCGCCTACGGCGCCGACCCCGCCTGGTTCGGCCTCGGTGACCGCGATCTGGCCACGCACCTGATCCGCACCCGGATGCTCGACGCCGGCTACCCGCTCTCGCAGGTCACGGCGGCGCTCGCGGAGCGCTGGCGGCCCGGGGTGACCGTGCTGCCGATGAGCGACCAGCGGGTGGAGACCCACGTCGTCGTCACCGACCCCGAGGACGGCCGGTCGCGCGCGATCCACTTCCAGGAGTGGTGGGTGCGCCACCGGGCCGGGCTCGACCCCTCGGCCTTCGTCCAGGTGGGCGTGGACGGTGCCCGCCCCGCACCCGGCGTCGTGGAGGCGTTCGCCTCCGCCGACGCCGTCCTGCTCGCCCCCTCCAACCCCGTGGTCTCGATCGGCACGGTCCTCGGCGTGCCCGGGCTGCGCGACGCCCTGCGGTCCTCACCGGCCCGGATCGCCGGGGTCTCGCCGATCGTGGGCGGCGCGGTCGTGCGCGGCATGGCCGACCGCTGCCTGCCCGTGCTGGGCATCGAGGTGAGCGCCGAGGGGGTCGGCCGGCACTACGGCGCCCGCGCCGACGGTGGGCTGCTCGACGCCTGGCTGGTCGCCGAGGACGACCCCGCCGACGTGCCCGGCGTCGACGTCCGGCGGCTGCCGCTGCTCATGTCCACCCCCGAGGCCACCACGGCCCTGGCCCGCGCCGCGCTCGATGCCTGTGCCTGAAGAAGGACCCCGCCCTCCGCACGGCTCGCACGATCGCCGCGCGCCTCTGGACGGGGCCGTGCCATCCGGTGTCTCGATCCACCCGGTCGCCGGGCTGCCGGAGTTCGCCGCCGGTGACGACCTGGCCGCGGCCATCGCGCGCGCCGCGCCCTGGCTCGCCGACGGCGACGTCGTCGTGGTCACCTCCAAGGTGGTCTCGAAGGTGGAGGGCCGACTGGTCCGCCTGGAGCCCGGGACCGACCGGGAGACCGCCCGCCAGCGGGCGATCGATGCGGAGACGGTGCGGGTGGTCGCCCGCCGCGGGCCGCTGAAGATCGTGCAGACCCGGCAGGGCTGGGTCGTCGCCGCCGCCGGCATCGACGCCTCGAACGTCTCCGCCGACGCGCTGGTCCTGCTGCCCGAGGACGCCGACGCCTCCGCCCGGCGGCTGCGGGCCCGGCTGCGGGAGCTGGCCGGGGTGGAGGTCGCGGTGGTGGTCAGCGACACCTTCGGCCGGACCTGGCGCGAGGGGCTCACCGACGTCGCGGTCGGGGCCGCCGGGATCGTCGCGCTCGAGGACCTCCGCGGGGCGGTGGACGCCCACGGCAACCGGCTGGAGACCACCCGGGTCGCCGTCGTCGACGAGCTCGCCTCCGCCGCGGACCTGGTGAAGGGCAAGCTGGCCGGCGTTCCGGTCGCGGTCGTCCGCGGGCTGCCGGCGCGACGGCCGGCCGACGACGCCGACGAGGGCACGCGGCCGCTCGTGCGGCTGCCCGGCGAGGACCTCTTCCCCTACGGGTCGCGCGACGTGGTGGCGTCCCGCTCCCCCGCGACCGACCTCGTGCCCCGGCCCGACGAGCTCGGCGCCGTCGCGGAGGCGTTCCGCGTCGCGGCCGCCGCCCTCCCGGAGTTCCCGGTCGTGCTGCGCCACGGCGGCGACGGCGACGGCGTCGTCGACCTCCACCTCTCCGACACCGTCACCCTCACCACCGCGCTGAACCTCGGCGCGGTGATCGGCGCCGCGCTCGTGCAGCTGCACGCCATGGGCTGGTCGACGCGGTGGGAGCCGGTCGGCTCCCCCGGAGGGACCTCACTCGTCGGGAGGCTGTGGCTGGGCGGTCCGGCGCTGTAGAGCCGGAGCGCTCGGTACGGTTCGTCCCCATGCGCGGGATCATCCTGGCCGGTGGCACGGGGAGCCGTCTGTTCCCCATCACCCAGGCGGTGAGCAAGCAGCTCATGCCGGTCTACGACAAGCCGATGATCTACTACCCGCTCTCCACGCTGATGATGGCGGGGATCCGCGAGGTGCTGGTCATCACGACCCCGGCGGACCAGGCCGCGTTCCGCGCCCTCCTCGGTGACGGCAGCCGGCTGGGCATGCGGATCGAGTACGCGGCCCAGCCGCGACCCGAGGGCCTGGCCCAGGCGTTCCTCATCGGGGCGGAGTTCCTCGGCGGCGAGGCCGCGGCCCTGGTCCTCGGCGACAACATCTTCTACGGCGCCGGCCTGGGCACCGCGCTGTCCCGGCTGCCCGTGCCCGCCGGCGGGCACGTGTTCGCCTACCACGTGGCCAATCCGCGGGACTACGGCGTCGTGGAGTTCGACGACGCCGGCCGGGTGCTCTCGATCGAGGAGAAGCCGGTGCGCCCGAAGAGCGCCTACGCCGTCCCCGGGCTGTACTTCTACGCCGGGGACGTCGTCGAGGTGGCCCGCGGCATCACCCCGAGCGCGCGGGGCGAGCTGGAGATCACCGCGGTCAACGAGCACTACCTGCGGGAGGGCCGGCTGACCGTCACCGCGCTGGACCGCGGCACCGCCTGGCTGGACACCGGCACCTTCGCCTCGCTGCGCCAGGCGACCGAGTTCGTCTCCGTGGTCGAGGAGCGCCAGGGCCTGAAGATCGGCTGCATCGAGGAGGTGGCCTGGCGCAACGGCTGGCTGGACGACGAGGGGCTGCGCGCCATCGCCGAGCCGCTGGGGAAGAGCGGCTACGGCGCCTACCTGCTCGGCCTGCTCGCCGAGCGCTAACGGCGCCGGTTGTCCACCGGGGCGAACCGGGGCCCGCGCCGCGGCCGCCGGGGGCCGCCGGCCAGCAGCAGGCGCACCACCCGCTGCCGGTGCCCCCGCCACGGCTCCAGCAGCTCGAGCATGCCCTCGTCGTCGGTGTTCCGGCGGCCGGTGAGCGCGTAGCCCACCAGGTTCTTCAGGTGGTAGTCACCCACGCTGACGGCGTCCGGGTCACCGTGGACCCGCTGCGCCACCTCGGCCGCCGTCCAGATGCCGATCCCGGGGATCGAGCGCAGGCGCTGCTGCAGACCGCCGGAGTCCCCGGCCCGCTCGGGCTCCAGGGCGGCGGCCACCGTCGCGGCGGCGCGCAGCGCCCGGCGGCGCGCACCGTCGAGCCCGCAGCGGTGCCACTCCCAGTCGGTCACCTCGAGCACGCGCTGCGCCGAGGGCACCACGCGCATCCCCTCGGGTGCGGGGCCGGGCGCGGGCTCGCCCGCCAGCCGGAGCAGCTCCCGCCACACCCGGTGGGCCTCGACGACGGTCACCTTCTGCTCCAGCACCGCCGGGACGAGCGCGTCCCAGGTGCGACCGGTCCGCCCCAGCCGCAGCCACGGCGTCGTGCGGTGCAGCTCGGCCACCGTCGGGTGGTGGCCGGGGCGGAACTGCTCGGGGTTATCGGCGGCGCCCAGCCACTCGGGCACGGCGACCCCCGCGCACTCCGCGCCGGGGCCCCACGCGCTGATGGCCACCCCCGCGGCCGTGCGGACCAGCCGCACCGTGGCCGCGCCCGCCGGGGTCGACGTCGTGCGCCAGAACCCGGAGTCGGCCAGCCGCAGCGCGGGGTCGCCCGGCCCGCGGCGGTGCGGAGCCAGGGTCCGGCCCACGTCGAGGGGCCAGTCCGGCGTCCACACCGCCGCGTAGGCGGGGGCGTCCAGGGCGGTGCTCAGCAGGTGCTCCGGGGGGAAGGTCAGCGGGGTGCCATGCGCAGCGCGCCGTCCATCCGGACGACCTCGCCGTTGAGGTAGCCGTTCTCGACGATCGCGAGCGCCAGCTCGGCGAAGTCGGCCGGGCGGCCGAGCCGCTTGGGGAAGGGTATGCCCGCCGAGAGGGCGGCCCGCGCCTCCTCGGGGAGCGAGCCCAGCAGGGGCGTGTCCACCAGCCCGGGGGCGATGGTGCAGACGCGGACGCCCACGCTGGACAGGTCGCGGGCCGCGGGCAGGGTCATGCCGACGACACCGCCCTTCGACGCCGAGTACGCCAGCTGGCCGATCTGGCCGTCGAAGGCGGCGATGGAGGCGGTGTTGACGACGACGCCGCGCTCGCCCTCCTCCCCCGGCTCGGTCTGCGACATCGCCGCCGCGGCCAGGCGCAGGACGTTGAACGTGCCGACCAGGTTGACGGCCAGCACCTTCTGGAACCCGCCGAGCTCGTGCGGCTCGCCGTTGCGGCCCACCGTGCGCTGGGCCAGCCCGATGCCGGCGCAGCTGACCGCGATCCGCAGCGGGCGGTCCTTGCCGGTGGCCTCGGCGACCGCGGCCTGCACCGAGGCCTCGTCGGTCACGTCGGTGCGGACGAACGTGGTGTGCCCGCCCAGCTCGGCGGCGAGCGCCTGCCCGCGCTCCTCGTTGAGGTCCATGATGGTGACCGCGGCCCCACGGGCGGCCAGTGCCCGGGTGGTGGCCTCCCCGAGCCCGGAGGCGCCCCCGCTGACCACTGCTGCGACGTCGAAGTTCTTCATGCCCGCAAGCTATCCCGGACGGCCTCCCCGCAGGGCCCCCGGGACGAGCTCGCGAGCGCTGGGGAGCAGAGGCGTCCTCCGTCAGGCGAAACGGCCGCCGTGGCTCTCCTGCACCGCGGCGAGCAGCTGCTTCACCCGCTCGGCGTCGGCGACCGGGCAGACCATGGTGACGTCGGCGGTGTGCACCACGACGCTGTCCCGCACGCCCACGAGGGCGACCAGGTGCCGCGGGTCGTCGCTGAACACGATGTTCCCCGCCCCGTCGAGCACGACGGCGAGGCCGCGGACGGCGTTGCCCGCGCCGTCGTGGTCCAGCGTGTGCGCCAGCGCCGGCCACGAGCCGACGTCCAGCCAGGCCACGTCCAGGTCGACCACGAGCACCCGTCCGGGCTCGGCGGCGGCCGGCTCGAGGACGGCGTAGTCGACGCTGATCTTCGGCAGGGTCGGGAAGACGTCGGCCAGCACCGCGTCCCGGCCCGGCCCGGCGGGCGCCGCGACGATCCGGGCGAGCCCCTCCGCCGACGCGGGGAGGTGGTCGGCGAGGGCGTCGAGCACCGTGCGGGCGCGCCAGACGAACATGCCCGAGTTCCACAGGTACTGCCCGGACGCCAGGTACCGCTCGGCGGTGGCGCGGTCGGGCTTCTCCCGGAACGACGCCGCCTCGGCCACGCCCGGCTGCCCGGTGGGCGCGCCACGCTGCACGTAGCCGAACCCGGTGGCCGGCGCGGTGGGCCGGATGCCGAGGGTGACCAGCGACCGGGGGCGGGTGGCGAGGGCGTCGTAGGCGGTGCGCAGCGCGTCGGCGAAGCGCTCCACCGGCCGGATCACGTGGTCGGCGCTGACGACGGCGAGCTCGGCGTCCGGGTCGACGTCCGCGACCAGCGCCGCCGTCAGCCCGACGGCGTTCGCGGTGTCGCGGGCGACCGGCTCGAGCACCAGCCGGTCGGCCCGCAGCTCCGGCAGCGCCGCCCGGCCCTGCCCGGCGTAGCGGGCCGCGGTGCACACCCAGATGCGCTCCGCGGGCAGCACCGCGCGCAGCCGGTCCCAGGCCTCCGCCAGCAGGCTGCGCGGCGCACCGTCCGGGCCGGCGACGACGTCGAGCAGCTGCTTGGGCCGGCCTTCCCGCGACAACGGCCACAGCCGCGTGCCCGAGCCGCCGGCCATGATCACCGCGTGGCGCACGTCAGCCCCCCTCGGCGCCGGTGCGCCGCGGGTCGGGCACGGCTGCCAGGTCGCGGGCCCGGCGCTGGAACCGGGCACCGGCCGCGACGCGCCCGCTGACGTAGGAGACCAGCATCCGGCCGCCGAGACCGGCGCGGAGGGCGGCGCGCAGCGGGGCGTGCCGCCGGCGTGGGTACTGCCCGGAGAGGTACCGCAGCGCGCTGGTGTGGTGCACCCGCTGCATCCGGTGCGGCTCCCGCCGGGTCGCGTGCCCGCCCTCGTGCTCGACGACGGCCGTGGGCACGTAGACGTGCAGCCACCCGGCGCGGGTGAGCCGCTCCGCGAGGTCGACGTCCTCGAAGTACATGAAGTAGCCGGGGTCGAACCCGCCCACCGACCAGAACGCCTCGAGGTCGACGAGCAGGCAGGAGCCGCTGAGCCAGCCGGCGGTCCGCTCCCGGGGGGCTTCGCGCTCGCGCCGGTATCGGGCGGTCCACGGGTTGCCCGGCCAGGCCCAGCCCAGCAGGGCGTGCCCCGCGCCGGTGGACAGCCGCGGCAGGTCGCGGGCCGAGGGGTACAGCTCACCCGCCGGCGTCATGATCGCCGGCCCGAGCGTGGCCGCCCGCGGCCAGCGGTCGGCCGCGGCGAGCAGTTCGTCCACCGACCCGGGCGAGAAGCGCAGGTCGGGGTTGGCGATCAGCGCCCGTCCGCTGCGGGCGTCGGCGAGCCCGGCGTTCGCCGCTGCCCCGTAGCCGATGTTCCCGCCGGTGCGCAGCACGCGTACGTGCGGGTACCGGGCCGCGGCGCGCTCCGGTGCCCCGTCGGTCGAGCCGTTGTCGGCCAGCACCACCTCGACCGGCCGTGTGGTGGCACCCGCCAGCGACGCCACGAAGTCCTCGAGCGCCGCGCCCGGCGAGTAGGTGACGGCGACGACGCGCAGGGGCGACGAGCCGGAGGCAGACGACACGGAGGACCACCCTAGGCACTGACCGCGGGCGAGCGCGGATGCGCGCCGCGGAGCGGTCTCCGGGGTGCGTGTGGTCAGTGTGACGGAACGGGTCGCTACGGCCGGGAAACCGCCGCTCCGTGGTCGTGCCCCTCCGGACCGACAGGTACCGTCGAGACCCGTGACCACCACAGGACCTGACCTCGTCGTCGTCGGCTCCGGCTTCTTCGGCCTCACCGTCGCAGAGCGGGTGGCCAGCCAGCTCGACAAGCGAGTGCTGGTCATCGACCGCCGCGACCACATCGGCGGCAACGCCTACTCCGCGCCCGAGCCGGAGACCGGCATCGAGGTGCACGTCTACGGCGCCCACCTGTTCCACACGTCCAACGAGCGGGTCTGGCAGTACGTCAACCGGTTCACCGAGTTCACGAACTACCAGCACAAGGTCTACTCGATCTACCAGGGCCAGACCTACTCCCTCCCGATGAACCTGGCCACCATCTGCCAGTACTTCGGCAAGAGCTTCTCCCCCTCCGAGGCGCGGGCCCTCGTGGCGGAGCAGGCCGGCGAGTTCGACACCGGCGAGGCGAAGAACCTCGAGGAGAAGGCGATCTCGCTGATCGGCCGCCCGCTGTACGAGGCGTTCATCCGCGGCTACACGAAGAAGCAGTGGCAGACCGACCCGACCGAGCTGCCCGCCGCCGTCATCGCCCGTCTGCCGGTGCGGTACACCTTCGACAACCGGTACTTCAACGACGCGTACGAGGGCCTGCCCAAGGACGGGTACACGGCCTGGCTCCAGCGGATGGCCGACCACCCGAACATCGAGGTGCGGCTGAACACCGACTACTTCGACGTCCGCGACGAGCTGCCCCGTGACGTCCCCACCGTGTTCACCGGGCCGATCGACAAGTACTTCGACTACGAGGCCGGGGAACTGGGCTGGCGGACGCTGGACTTCGAGACCGAGGTCCTCCCGATCGGCGACTTCCAGGGCACCTCCGTCATGAACTACGCCGACGAGGACGTCCCCTTCACCCGGATCCACGAGTTCCGCCACTTCCACCCCGAGCGGGACTACCCCACGGACAAGACCGTGGTCGTGCGGGAGTTCTCGCGGTTCGCGCAGACCGGCGACGAGCCCTACTACCCGATCAACACCCCCGAGGACCGCGCCAAGCTGGAGCGCTACCGCGAGCTCGCGGCCAAGGAGGCCGCCGAGAAGCGCGTTCTCTTCGGCGGTCGGCTGGGCACCTACAAGTACCTGGACATGCACATGGCCATCGGGTCGGCGCTGACCATGTTCGACAACCGCATCCGCCCCTTCTTCGACCAGGGCGGCGCCCTCGACGGCCGCCTGGAGGACTGAGCACCACATGACGACAACACATCAGACGGTGTCCCCGGAGCGGGTCAGCGAACCGACCGCCGCGGATCTGGCCGAGGGCAAGGCCGTCACGCTCCTCCAGCGCGTCATCATGCCGCGCCCGGGTGACCCGCTGAAGGTCCGCAGCCTCTACGTCGACGAGGAGCGGAACAAGCGGGTCAAGTCCACCACCCGCTCGGACGCGACCGTGGCCGCGGGCAGCGAGGTCTCCTTCGCGACCTACTTCAACGCCTTCCCGGCGAGCTACTGGCGCCGCTGGACGGTCCTGGAGCAGGTCGTCCTGCGCATGCGGCTCTCCGGCCCCGGCCGCGTCGACGTCTACCGCTCCAAGGCCGACGGCAGCATCATCCACGTCACCGGCACGACGACCACGGGCGAGGACCGCGCGCTCGAGTTCGAGCTGGAGCTCACCCCGTTCGAGGACGGCGGCTGGTACTGGTTCGACGTCACCGCCGACGACGCGCCGGTGACGGTGCACGAGGCCGACTGGTCCGCCGCGCGCGAGCCGGCCCACGAGACGCGCCTGTCGATCGGCATCTGCACCTTCAACCGGCCCGACGACTGTGTCTCCGCGCTCGCCGCGCTGGCCGGCGACCCCGTCGTCGACGGGCTGATCTCGCGCGTCATCGTCGCCGACCAGGGCACCAAGAAGGTCCGCGACGCGGGCGGCTTCGCCGACGCGGCCGCCGCCCTGGGCGACCGGCTGCTGCTGGTCGAGCAGCCCAACCTCGGCGGCAGCGGCGGGTTCTCCCGCACCATGCACGAGGCGCTGACCTCCACGGACGCGACGCACCACATCCTGCTCGACGACGACGTGCAGCTCGAGCCCGACAGCATCGCGCGGATGTTCGCCTTCGCCCGCTTCACCAAGAAGCCGATGCTGGTGGGCGGCCAGATGCTGGCCCTGCAGGACCGCTCGGTGCTGCACACCATGGGCGAGGTCGTCGCGCCGGACAAGTTCTTCTGGCGTGCGGCACCCAACACCGAGTACGCCCACGACTTCGCCAGGCGGAGCCTGCGGTCGACCCCCGCCCTGCACCGGCGGATCGACGTGGACTACACCGGGTGGTGGATGTGCCTGATCCCGCGCCAGGTCATGCAGGAGCTGGGCTTCGCTCTGCCGGTCTTCATCAAGTGGGACGACGCCGAGTACGGCATCCGCGCCGGAGAGCACGGCTACCCGACCGCGACGCTGCCGGGCGCGGCGGTGTGGCACCTGTCCTGGAGCGACAAGGACGACACCGCGGGGTGGCAGGCCTACTTCCACACCCGAAACCGGCTGGTCGCCGCGGCGCTGCACAGCCAGTACAAGCGGGGTGGCACGCTGCTGCGGGACACCTTCAAGTTCGACCTGAAGTTCCTGATCATGCTGCAGTACGCCACCGCGGCGCTGCACCACCGGGCGTACGACGACTTCCTCGCCGGCCCCGAGCGGCTCTTCCCGCTGCTGCCCACGGCCCTGCCGACGGCGCTGCGGCACCAGGGCGACTACCCCGACGGCCAGGTCATCGGCTCCTCGTCCGACCTGCCCCTGCCCTCGATGAGCCCGACGAAGGCCGAGCGGTTCATGAAGCCGCCGACGACGCCGACGACCATCACCCGCACCCTGGCCGCGGCGCTCGCCCACAACCTGCGCAGGCCGAAGCCGGACGCCGCCGAGCGCCCGCAGATGAACATCTCGGCGCAGGACGCCCGCTGGTTCCTGCTCGCCCGGCTCGACAGCGCGACGGTCGGGACCGCGGACGGTCGCGGGGTCACCTTCCGCCGCCGGGAGCCGGGGACGTTCTGGCAGATGCTGCGGCACTCGATCCGGGTGCACGTCAAGCTCTACCGCGAGTTCCCCCGGCTGTCCAAGCAGTACCGGGCGCACATGGAGCAGCTGACCAGCCAGCAGAGCTGGTCGAAGGCGTTCGACGGGGAGTTCACGCCGGGCGCGTGAGCTCCTCCCGCCGGCCGGCCCGGGTGAGGCGGCGCCATTCGCGCCACCCACCCGGGTCGCGGCGGGACACCAGGAAGAACCAGCCGAAGCGCACGGTCTCCAGCGGGCGCAGCCAGCGCATCCCCGGCTGAGCCATCAGGTACCCGCGGTTGCGGTAGGTGAAGTACCGCTTGACCTCGTTGCCCGGGTACTGCGCGGAGAGCTTCCCGCGCAGGATAGGCACGAACTCCGTCGTTCCCTCGGGGTGCAGGTAGGCCGCGGCGGTGCAGGTGCCGAACGGCAGCCCCGAGCGGAGCAGGCGACGGTGGATCTCCGTCTCGTCGCCGCGGAAGAACAGCCGGTAGTCGGGCACGCCCACCACGTCCAGCGCCTCGGCCCGGAACAGCGCGCCGTTGAAGAGCGAGGCGTAGCGGGGCAGCACCTCGATGCCGTCGAAGTCGCTGCGGCGGCGTCGCCACCGCAGCCCCCGGCGCAGCGGGAACGCCAGCCTCTCCGGGTCGGCGAGGTCGGTCACCAACGGCGACACCTCGGCCAGCCCGTGCTCGTGAGCCGTGGTCATCAGCGTGTCCAGCACGGTCCCGTCCGCCGGGCGGCCGTCGTCGTCGGCGCACCACACCCAGTCGGCCCCCAGCGCCAGGGCCTGCAGCATGCCGAGCGCGAAGCCGCCGGCCCCGCCCAGGTTGCGCTCGCTGGGCAGGTAGGTCGCCGGCAGCCCGCTGGCGCGCACGACCTCCGCCACGGCCCGGTCGGGCCCGTTGTCGACGACCACGACGTGGTCGACCGGCCGGCGCTGGCCCGCCAGCGCGGCCAGGCTCTCGGCCAGCAGCTCGGGCCGGTGCCGCGTGACGACGACGGCGACGACCTTCTCCGTCCCGGACCCGGCCGTCATGCCCGCTGCCCCTTGTAGGCCCGCAGGACGTCGTCCAGCTGCCCCTGCTGCTTGATCTGGCCGTGCTCCATCCAGATCGCGGTGTCGCAGAGCTCGCGGAGGAACTCGTCGGAGTGCGAGGCGAAGACCAGCAGACCGGAACGCTCCACCAGCTGCACCAGCCGCTGCTTGCTCTTCTCCAGGAAGGCCGCGTCCACCGCACCGATGCCCTCGTCGAGCAGCAGGATCTCCGGGTCGATGCTCGTGACGACCCCGAGAGCCAGGCGCACCCGCATACCAGTGGAGTACGTGCGCAGCGGCATGCGGAGGAAGTCGCCGAGCTCGGTGAAGTCGGCGATGTCGTCGACCCGGGCCTCCATCTGCTTGCGCGTCATGCCCAGGAAGAGGCCGCGGACCATGATGTTCTCGAGCCCGGAGATCTCCGGGTCCATGCCCACCCCGAGGTCGAAGACCGGCGCCACGCGCCCCCGGACCTCGGCGACACCGCGGGTCGGTTCGTAGATGCCCGACAGCAGTCGCAGCAGGGTGGACTTGCCGGCCCCGTTGTGGCCGACGAGCCCGACGCGGGCGCCGTGCTCGAGGGTGACGGTGATGTCGCGGAGGGCCTCGATGACGGGCACCTTGGCGGCGCTGTCGATGTGCCCGCCGACCACGCCCATGACGGTGTTCTTCAGCGACCGGCTCTTCGCGTCGAAGATCGGGAAGTCGACGCAGGCGTCCTTCGTGACGATGCTGACCGGGCCGGGTTTGATCTGGGACACGCTCACACCCAATAGGAGACGC
Source organism: Blastococcus sp. SYSU DS0552 (assembly GCF_054050815.1). Taxonomy (NCBI): domain Bacteria; kingdom Bacillati; phylum Actinomycetota; class Actinomycetes; order Geodermatophilales; family Geodermatophilaceae; genus Blastococcus; species Blastococcus sp. SYSU DS0552. Next base: position 35,593 of record NZ_JBJHAB010000009.1, on the reverse strand, counting down.
GGGACCGGTAGCGGCGCAGCACGAACATCGTCAGCGCCCAGCCGACCACGGTGATGGCGAGGACGACCAGCCAGTACCGCAGCTGCTGGTCCTGACCGAGCAGCGGACGGCGGACGATCTCGAGGAAGTGCAGGAAGGGGTTGAACTCGGCCAGCCTGGCCCGCTCGGCGATGGCGGGGTTGGGGCTGTTGATCAGCTCGTCGTAGATCCAGACGATCGGCGTGAGGAAGAACATCAGCTGGACGATGCTCTGGGTGATCGGCAGGATGTCGCGGAACCGCGCCGTGACGACGCCGACGGCGAGGGCGACCCAGGCGCCGTTGAGGGCGAGCAGCACGAAGGCCGGCACGACGGCGAGCACCGTCCAGTGCAGCGGCTGCGGGAAGAACAGCAGCATGATCAGGTAGACGATCAGGTTGTGGGCGAGGAAGAGCGTCTGGCGCCAGATCAGCCGGTACACGTGGGTGGACAGCGGTGCCGGGAGGTGCTTGATCAGGCCCTCGTTGGCGATGAACACCTCCGACCCCTCGGTGATGCAGCCGCTGATGAAGCCCCACACGATGAAGCCCACGAGCACGTGCGGCAGCAACCGCTCCAGCGGGATGTCGAACAGCCCCGAGTAGAGGATCCCGAGCGCGACGGCCGTGACGGCCATGCTGATGGTGATCCAGACCGGCCCGAGGACCGAGCGCCGGTAGCGCTGCCGGATGTCCTGCCAACCGAGGTACCCCCACAGCGGCCGCTGCTCCCACCCGCGCCGGAGATCGGCAACGGCGGCAGACAGAGTCCGCCCGGTCGGTTGTGCCACTGTCACGAGCAGTCACGGTACCTGCGCACCGGAGCGGAACGGCGTCGGCTCGCGAGGCCGACGGGACCTGTTCGTCACACCCGTCCCGCCGGCCCCGCGCCTGTCGCTACGGCGCCGTGAGCACCCCGTTCTGGAACTCGGCCCGCTGCTGCGCCCCCACGACGACGGTGTCGGAGATCGGGTACCCCAGCGGCCCGGTCGTGCCGCCCTGCGCGAGGTAGGCGGCGTTCAGCTCGGTCCTCAGCACCCGCGCCTGGGTGGTTGCGGACCAGTAGATGGTGCCGCCCTGGAAGGAGGTCATGTAGCCCTGACCGCCGGGCGCCCGGGCGTCGCTCGTCGTCGGGAAGCCCAGAACTGCGGGGCCACCGGCCGCCCGGTAGGCGTCGAGGATGGCGCCGCGGACGATCTTCGTGCCTGTCGCCGGCGACCAGTACACCGCGCCGTACTCGAAGTCGACGACGTAGCCGCCGCCGCCGGGCACCAGCGCGTCACTCGTCCTCGGATAACCCAGTGAGCCGCGGACCCCACCGTTGTCCATCCAGGTGCTGTGGATCGCGCCGCGGACCACGTGCGCCCCCGTCGTGGCCGACCAGTAGATCTCGGCGTACTGGAACGCCGTCTTGTAGCCGCGGCCGTCCCCAGCCGGGGCGTCGTTGCCGGTCGGGAAGCCGAGCGCCTGCGGTCCGCCCGCCGCCCGGTACGTGGCCAGGATCGCGCCGCGCACGACCTTGGTCCCCGCCGCCGGCGACCAGTAGAGCGACCCGCCCTCGAAATCGACGACGTAGCCACCGCCACCGGGCGCGAGGGCATCGCTCGTGATCGGGTAGCCGAGGTAGCCCTTGGAGCCGCCCAGCTGCATCCAGGTGGTGTGGATGGCGCCGCGCACCACGTGAGCACCGGTGGTCGACGACCAGAAGATGTCGGCGTACTGGAAGGTGGTCTTGAACCCGCGACCGTCACCGGCCGGGCTGTCGTTTCCGGTCGGGTACCCGAGTGCGGGAGGACCGCCGGCCGCCCGGTACGTCGCCAGGATCGCCCCGCGCACGATCTTGGCCTGGGTCGCGGCCGACCAGTACACCGAGCCGCCTTGGAAGTCGACGACGAAGCCCTTGCCGCCGGGGGCGAGGGCGTCATCCGTCGTCGGGAAGCCCAGGTAGCCGGTGGCACCGCCTGCCGCCTTCCAGGTGTCCAGGATCGCCCCGCGGACGATCCTGGCGCCGGTCGCGGCGGACCAGTACAGCTCACCGCGCTGGAAGGCGCCCGTCTCGCCGTTGCCGATCGTCCGGGAGTCGCTGGTCGGGTAGCCGTACCCGCGTGGTCCGCCGGCCGCCTTCCACGAGGTGAGGATCTGGCCACGGAGGATCCGAGCATCGGTCGCCGCCGACCAGTAGATCTCGCCCCGCTCGAACGGGGTCATGAACCCACCGCCGGCGGCCGGCTGGTCGTCGCCGGTCGGGTAGCCGAGCGCGGCCGGGCCGCCGGCCTTCTTGTAGGCGGCCAGGATGGCACCCTTCACGACCTTGACCTCGTGGGCCGCCGACCAGTACAGGTCGCCCCACTCGAACGGCGTCATGAACCCGCCGCCGGCCGCGCTCTGGTCGTCGCCGGTCGGGTAGCCGAGCCCCTGGGGGCCGCCGAGCGCCCGGTAGCGGGCCAGCAGCGCACCGCGGACGACGTGGGCACCGGTGTTCGGCGACCAGTAGAGCGAGCCGTGCTGGAAGTCGACGACGAAGCCCCGTCCGCCGGGGGCGAGGGCGTCGGTCGAAGAGGGGTAACCGAGAGAACCGGTCGGCCCGCCCATGGCGTACCACTTGGCGAGGATCTCCCCGCGCACGATCTGCGCGCCGGTGCTGGGGGACCAGTAGATGTCCCCCCACTGGAACGTCGTCAGGTAGCCGCCACCGCCGGGCGCCAGGGCGTCGTCACCGGTGGGGTAGCCGTTGCCGCCGGGGCCCCCGGCACGCAGGTAGCGGTCCAGGATCGCCCCCCGGACCACGCGGGCACCGGTGACGGGGTGCCAGAAGATGTGGCCGCCCTGATAGGGCCGCCAGCAGCCACCGTAGGGCTGGTCGCAGAGCGCATCACCGGTCGACGCCCCGAGATCGACGCCGATGGCCTTCAGGGCGTTGTACTTATCGACGATCTGCGAGCCGCCCGAGGACTGGGTCGAGCCGAACCAGTCGACGAAGTACTGGTAGAAGTTCCGGTTGCCATAGGCCGAGCACACGTCGCCGGTGCCGTAGCCAGCGCGCAGCGCGGCGTCGTTCGGAACGTAGGGCGTGTAGTTGTACAGGCCGGCGGTCGCCTGGTTCTCGATGAACACCGACGCCTTGCCGCACCCGGCATTGTTGGCCTGGTAGGAGATGTAGTTCGTCCGGCCCGCCACGTAGCCGTACTTGGTCGGGTTGGCCTGGTAGAGCTTGAACTGGCGCGAGGCCATGTACACCTGGTTGAAGAAGCCGTTCCAGGTGGCATCGCAACCGGCCGGGGTGTCGGGGCAGCCGTACCCCATGGCCTTGCGCAACTGGTCGTGGGACGGGGTCGCATCGGTGACCAGCCCCTGCTCCTTCTGCAGGATCACCAGAAGGGCCTGCGGATTGATGCCGCAGGCCTTGGCGACCTTGTAGATGACCCACGCCGCGGTCTCCTGACCACCACCGTGGTACGTGCCGCACGGGCTGGAGGTGCGGGTGAAGGTGTCCACCCGGAGGCTGCGCAGGCCGGAGTTCTTGCTGGTGAGGAAAGCCTGGATCTGGTCGGCGCTCATCGTCGAGGTGTCGTAGAAGACGCCGTCGCTGACGATGTTGCCGGCGTTGAAGCGTTTGAGGTCGGCCGCCTCCCGCAACTGGGTGTCGGCCGGCCCGACGAGGGAGCCGCCGAGGACGGCGGCAAGGCCGAGGACAAACAGGGCGACGACGCCCGTGCGGAGCCGGGTGATCACGGGACCACCACCGTGAAAGTCGCCGACTCGCCGGCCGAGGTCGGCGAGCGGTAGGTCAGGGTCGCCGACCACTCGCCAGAGGACAGCCGGTCCCCGGGCACGCGGATCTCACCGCAACTGGTGGTGCGGGCATCGGGCACACCGTCGGAGCTGCCCTCGGCCGAGACGCCGTTCCTCGTCAGCGTGGCGGTGCAGGTGCCGCCGCCCTCGATCACGCCACTCACGACCCCGCCGACGACCACCCCCGCGGTCGGTCGGTCCCAGCCCGAGTACGTGGGACTCACGTCGACTGCGCGCGGCGCCGCCGACGGCGTGGCGGCAGGGGTGGGGGGCGCGGCCGATGGAACCGGGGTCGTTTCGCCGTCGTGCTCGTCCTGGTCGCCCCCGCCATCCACCGGGTCGCCCGCCACGGTGCCCCCGCCGTCCATCGACCCGTCGTAGCGCGGATCAGCGGCTGCGTTCGCCTCGGCCTCGGACGTCCCGTTCGGCTGGGCGCCCCCGGAGCGCAGCCAGACCCAGGCCCCGCCGGCGATGACGAGGACCAGGACCAGGACCAGGACCAGGAGACTGGGCAGGCTGAGGCGCATGGCGGTACGGGACATGACAACTCCCAGAGCGACCGACGGTGGTGCCGGTCATCGGCGTCGAGACGGTCCATGTGCGCGGCTCGCGCCGACGACTATCAGAACGTGATCAGTAAATTACCTGGCGTGACAGAGTAGTGGTGGGAGCGACGCCGGCCGCACCGGTCGCGTGTCGCCCAGGAGGTGCTTCTGCTGCCACCCGTCGCAGTGGTGCAGGAATGCCGCCGCGCGACCAGTAGGCGGCGGCAATCGGGGCCACCATCGCCTGGGGCTCGTTCGCGGCCGACCAGTGGATGTCGCCACCTTGGACCGGACCGATGCGCCACGGCCGCCCCTGGTCCATGCGTCACTCGTGGTCGGAAGCGCAACGGCCGGGAGTTCCCCCACTGGCTCAGAGATGGTCGACAGGGAGGCCCGACGACCTGGGTTCCGGCGGCGGGTGCCCAGCAAACGCTGCCGTGCTGGAACTTCCAGCAGACGCTGCCGTGCTGGAACGAGACGAAGAACTCGACTCCACTCGGGTGTGCGGGTGCGGGCACCGTCGGAGGCGCACCGAGGGCCGCAGGCCCGCTCATCGCCAGGTAGGTGGAGGACCCATCCGCGCACCACCGGACGGCGCCGACGGCCGAGGAGTACAACCGCGCGCCGGTGCAGCCGCCCGCCGACCCCAGCCGGGAGGCGACCAGGGCGCGGATCTCGGGCATCCGGGGGAAGCCGGCGTCACCCGGGCAGGGCCTCCTCTGCGTCCTCCGGTGAGCGCCGATCGTCGCCACGGGCACCCGGACGCCGCAGGTGCACCGGCCGTGCTCTCCCACCAGAGGTCAGCTGCCCCCAGCGGCCTCAAGCAGGCGGGGCCGTACCGCAGTCGCCGATCATCGAGCTGCCGAACGTCCCGTTGTCGGCTTCCACCGGCGTGGGCACCGACAACAGGGCGCGCAGGGCCGCCCTACCTCCCCTGCGCCGGCGCAGGGCGTCAGGGACTCGGCACGAGCACGATGATGGACCACCCGGACGGGGCGGCGAAGGTCGCCAGGACGGACGGGAGTCGGCGCACGGCGCGGTTCCCTCTTGCACCACGCACATCCCATCGGCGGCCGACGACGCGTCCTCCTCGGCCCATCGTCAACAGCACCCGTCCCTTCGAGCCGGCGCCGCCGCTTTCGGCAGCCGACGAGATCAGGGGGTGTGTGACAGGTGCGGCTGGTGCTCAGCGCGAGACGAGGCGGGCGGCACGTGCTGCGGAGATGGCACTTCTTGCGTGTCGGAGAGCTGAGCGACTCATGGAGCGCGCCTACCGTTGCCAACGTCGACGCGCAGAGCGCCACAACCTGACCAACCCGGCGTCCACGGGGCGCCCGCGCCCTCGGACCGGCGCACAACACCCGCAGTGAGGACCACGTGAGCCGAGACCGGAACGAGCACGGCCGACCAGCAGGCCGACCGCTGCCCCCGCGCCTCGACCCCCGCGCGGGCCAGCCACGCCGTCCGCGGGCGACCGCGGCCCCGGAGGGCTACGGGGCCGACGCCCAGCCTCCCCGACGCCGTGGCCACCGTGCCGCGGTCGCCGCGCGCGCCATCGCCGGGGTCCTCGCAGTCAGCCTGCTCGCCGGGTCCGGCTGGGGCTGGTACCTCGGCCAGGTGGCGTCCGCGACGGTGAACCGCACCGATGCCATCCCCAGCGAGGGCAACGAGGGCAACGGCGGCGCCGGCGAGGCCATGAACCTGCTGCTCGTCGGCAACGACAGCCGGGCCGCGCTGACCGAGCAGCAGCTGACCGACCTCAACGCAGGCATCGACTCGGGCATCAATACCGACACGATGATCCTGGTTCACGTGCCGGCCGACGGATCCCGCGCCTCGTTCGTCTCCTTCCCCCGCGACTCGTACGTGAAGATTCCCGGCCACGGCTGGGACCGGCTGAACGCCGCATACGCCTACGGCCGGATGAACGCCCCTTCCGGCGCCTCCGAGGAAGCCCGCTCCGCACAGGGCTCCCAGCTGCTGGTGCAGACCATCAGCGGGCTCACCGGTCTGCAGATCGACCACTACGCCGAGGTCGACCTGCTCGGCTTCTTCGAGCTGTCCAACGTCGTCGGTGGTGTCGAGATCAACCTGTGCAAGGCGGTCGACGACCGCGAGTGGTCGGGGGCGTACTTCCCGGCCGGGGTGCAGACGATCAGCGGCGCCGACGCGTTGAAGTTCGTCCGGCAGCGGCACGGCTTCGGACCCCAGGGCCGAGGTGACTTCGACCGGATCGTCCGCCAGCAGGTGTTCCTCGGCGGGGTGCTGCGGAAGATGCTGTCCGAGGACGTCCTGCTCGACCTGGGCAAGCAGCGTGCCCTCGTGCAGGCCGCAGCCGACGCGCTGACCGTCGACCGGGACCTGGACCTGCTGCAGCTGGCCCAGCAGATGCAGTCGGTGACCGCCGACAGCATCGAGTTCCAGACCGTGCCGAACCGCGGGACCGGCGAGGAGGACGGCAAGTCGATCGTCCGGCTGGAGGACGAGGCCGCGCTGCACAGGTTCTTCGCCGACCTCTCGGCCGAACCCGAGCCCGAGACCGCCGCCACCCCCGAGGCCCCGCAGACGGTCGCCCCCGCCGCGGTGACGGTCGACGTCTACAACGGGTCGGGCACCTCAGGCCTGGCAGCGACAGCCGCCTCGGCCCTGACCACGGCCGGCTTCCTGGTGGGCACGACCGGCAACGCCTCGTCGATGGACCACGAGCAGACCGAGATCCGGTTCGCCGCCGGGGACGAGGCCCTGGCCACCACCGTCGCCGCCGCGATCCCGGGCGCGGTGAGCAAGATGAGCGACGACGCGACCAGCGGCACCGTGCAGCTGGTCCTGGGCAGCGACTTCAACGGCGTGGGTCAGGCGGTCACCCCACCGGCCCCTGCCCCGGTGGTCGAGGGCCAGGACGCCCGGACCGCGGCGGACACCACCTGCATCAACTGACGTCGCCGCCGTGCCGCCCCTTCCGGGGACCCCGAGCGCCACGGCAGGTCCGGTGACACGCTGGGACCGTGCCCGCCACCCTGCCAGCTGACCTGCTCACCTCCGTCGTCCGACGGGACGGCGCCGCCCCCCTGCTGACGCAGTACGACGACGCCACCGGGGAGCGGGTGGAGCTCTCGGCGATCACCCTTGCGAACTGGGTGGCCAAGACCGCCAACCTCCTCCAGGAGGAGTTCGACGTGGCACCCGGCAGCAGGGTGGCGGTGGCACTGCCGGTGCACTGGCAGACCGCGGCCGTCCTGCTGGCCGCCTGGAACTGCGGTGCAACCGTCGTCGAGACCGCGGCGGAGGACGACGGCCGGCTGGACGACACCGACGTCGTCCTGGCCGCGCAGGACCGGCTGCCGGCTCTGGAGGAGCTGGACCTGCCAGAACTGCTGGGCCTGTCGCTCCACCCGCTCGGCATGGGCATGTCCGGCTACGCCGGGCCTGCCCGGGACTTCGCCCTCGAGGTGCGTGCACACGGGGACGTCTTCCACCCGTGGCAGGAACCCGACCCAGCCACCCCGGGGCTGCGCGCCGGCGGCCTGGAGCTGACCCTCGGCGGCGTGGTCGAGGCCGCTGGGGAGCTGGCCGACCGCCTGGGCCTGCGTGCGGGCGACCGCATCCTCGTCGACGAGGCGACCGCCACGGAGACCGGCCCGGTCGCCTGGCTCCTGGCCCCGCTCGCCGCCGGGGCCTCGATCGTGCTGGTCCGCGCCCCGGACCCCGCGCTGCTGCCGGCCCGCGCGGCCGCCGAGCGGATCACCGCGACGCTGGGGCCGAAGGTCGACGGCGTCCGCGAGCTGGGCCGGCCGCCCGCCTGACCGCGTCGCGACCGGCTGCCCGCGCCTGTGGACGCAGCGCCCCGGAACAGCAGTGGCCACGACGCCGGGAGGACGTCGTGGCCACTGCCCCCGGGAGATCAGCCGGGCGGACGGTTCAGCGGAAGTACTGCTGCACGACCCGCCGGGCCATCGCGACGGCGTAGCTCTGCCCCCGGTCCTGCGGGTAGATCTGCGACATCGTGGCGAGGACGACCCCGGGCATCGATGTCTCGTGCGGCGGGATCGATTCCCGGTAGTCCGGGGTGACGACGGGCTGGGCGAAGGGCGCGCGCGAGAAGTGCCAGTCCTTCACCCACGACAGGTCGAAGTCCGGGTTCAGCTTGCGCAGCCACGGCTCGTACTGCTTCAGCAGCTCGGCGGGGTCGGTGGTGTAGCGCCAGTCGTCGCGCGGCACGTAGTTGCCGACGTACACGACGTGCCGGCCGCCGTAGTCGGACCTGGAGACCATGTTGGTGTGCTCGACGACGGCCAGGAACGGGAACGAGGTGTCGTTGACGTTCAGCCAGTAGTACGGGATCACGCTGCGGTCGCACTCGAGCACGAAGCAGGTGGCGCCGAGGTACTCCGCCCGCTGGAGGGCATCCTCCGGTGCAGCGCCCGCGGCCTGCGCGAACACCGGCTGGGGGACGGTCACCAGGACCTTGTCGTACTCGTACTGCGCGCCGTCCTCCGTCCGGACCTGGACGGGGCCGGCCGGGTCGGGCTGCGCGATGTGCGCCAGCCGCTTGCCGAGCTCCACCTTGCCGCCCCGCTGCTCCACCGCCTGCAGCAGCCCGTCGTACACCTGGTGGAACCCGCCGTCCATGTAGCCCAGCTTGAACGTGCGGTAGTGGATGCGGGCCCACAGCCAGGCCATGGAGATCTCCGACGCCCGCGACCCGAACTTGCCGGTGAGCAGGGGCTCCCAGATCACCTCGCTGGCCCGTCGGCCGGCCCAGCGGTGCACCCAGTCGAGCGCGCGGCGGTCGCCCAGGCGCTCGCCGTTCCGGATGACCTTCAGCATCGCCGACGACGCACCGAAGCGGACGCGGTCGATCAACCGCAGCGGCGGGAACTTCAGCATCTCCAGGGGCGTGGAGAAGTCGTGCAGCCGGCCGTCGTGGTAGATGCCGGTCGTGGTCGAGTGGAACGTCAGCTTCGGCCCCAGCCCGAGCTCCTCGATCAGGTCGATCATGGCGCGGTCGGTCTCGAAGATGTGGTGGTAGTAGCGCTCCAGGGGCGTGCCCTGCACCACCAGCGAACCGGCCAGCCCGCCGATCTCGTCCGCGCCCTCGAGGACGGTGACGTCGTGCCCGTCCTTGACCAGGTCGTACGCCGCGGTGAGGCCCGTGGCGCCGGCACCGATGATGCCGATCTTCATCCGAAACTCCATCTCTTGTTGAGGACGAACTGGAAGATCGCGACGATCGGCATCGAGACGACCTTGACGATGTTCGCGTCCACCCCCAGCCAGGTGTGGAAGGCCAGGAGCAGCACCGCGACGAGCGCGATGCCGAGCAGGCCCACCGAGTAGAACCGGGCGAACCGGCGGAGCATCCCGTCCCGCTTGCGGAAGTTCAGGTAGCTGTTGAGCAGGAAGTTGTTCGTGATGCCCGCCGAGGTGCTCAACGCCGTCGCGAGCTGCTCGTGCATCCCCACCACGTTGTAGAGGACGAGGAAGAGGACCAGGTCGAGCAGGACGCCCGAGACCCCGATCAGCTGGTAGACGAAGAACTGCCGGTGGCGCTGCCAGAGCTCACGCGCCGGCGCGCGAAGCCTGCTGTCCGCCGTCGCCATGGTCCACCACCTTCTCCACGATGTAGAGCGGGCGTGCCTGCACCTCGGTGTAGATGCGTCCGACGTAGGAGCCGATGACCCCCAGCGACAGCATCTGCACCCCGCCCAGGAAGAGCACCATGATCATCAGGAGGGTCCAGCCGGGGACCGAGACGTCGGGGAAGAACAGCCGCAACCCGACTGCGTAGAGGATGCCGAGGACGGCGAGGACGACCGTGCCCAGGCCGAGCCGGGTGATCATCTTCAGCGGGACCGTGGAGAAGCTGGTGACGCCGTCGGCGGCGAGCCGGAGCATCTTCGGCAGCGGGTAGTTCGTCTCGCCCGACGTCCGCTCGTCGCGGTCGAAGGGCACGGCCGCCTGCTTGAAGCCCAGCGAGGCCACCAGCCCGCGCACGAAGCGGTTGCGCTCCCGGTGCGAGCGCAGCAGGTCCGTGGTTGCCCGGTCCATCAGCCGGAAGTCGCCGGTGTCCACCGGGATCTCGATGTCGGCGAACCGGTGCAGGAGCCGGTAGTAGGCGTGCGCCGTGAAGCGCTTCATCGGCGTGTCCTTGCGACTGCGCCGCTGCGCGTACACGATCTGGGCGCCGCCCTCCCACGCCTTGATGAGCTCCAGGCTCACCTCGGGCGGGTCCTGCAGGTCGGTGTCCATGACGATGATCGCGTCGCCCCGGGCGTAGTCGAGGCCCGCCGTGATCGCCATCTGGTGGCCGAAGTTGCGGGAGAAGTTGACCACCCGGACCTGCTCGCAGGACTCGGCGATCTTCTCCAGGATCTCCAGCGACGCGTCCCGGGAGCCGTCGTTCACGTAGACGAACTCGAAGTCCAGGTCCGGCCGTTCCCGCGAGGCGGCGAACAGCCGGTCGTGGAACTTCTCGATCCCGTCGGCCTCGTTGTAGACGGGGAGCACGTAGGAGACGAGCCGTCGGTGCGGTGGTTCCGTCACCACGGCCCGGGCCTCAGGTGTGTGGTCGGGTTCGATGACAGGGGTCGCCATTGCGGCCTTCCGTGGTCGTGTCGTCGCCCGGCGTAGCCGGGTCGTTCGATCGTCGCAGCTGAGCAGGAAGCCGTTCGGGGTCAGCAGCGGCTCCGTCCGGCGGCGCTCAGCGCGGGAAGAGGTGCGCCCATGTCAGCGGTCACCTTCCCAGCCCCAGAGCGAAATCTGCTCCGTCGCTCGGTCGTAGAGGTCCCGGCCGAGAGGGTAGTCGAGCTCGAGCACGTGGCCCCATTCCCGCTGCGGGGCACCGACCAGCCGGCTCGGAACCTCCCGCGCCTGGGCCATGGACACCCCGGCGAAGCTGCCGCCCTGCTCGGGGAGGTAGGCGATCGACGCCAGATCGGCGTAGCCACCGGGGGCGGCGATCACGACGGTCGGCGTCTGCGCCAGGCCGTCGGCCACCACCGGGAAGTTCCCCACGCACGGCACGTGCCAAGCCAGCGGCCAGTCCGGCAACACCGGGCCCCGGCCGTCGAGGAAGGCCTGCAGGCTCTCCGCGGCGCGGACCCGCGGCCCGGTGACCGCGAGCCAGCCGCCGATGTCCGTGGTGGCGTCGACGGCCCGCACCCGCACCCGGTCGGCGCCGGCCGGGACGTCGGCCGCGGCGACGGACAACGGACGCCACGTGGGCTGGTCGCCACCCTGGCCGATCACCTGGGTGCCGAGCGGGGTGTTGCTCGATCCGTCACCGGACCGGCCGAACTCCAGCTCGACGAGGTTCCCGCCGCCGGTCCGCCCGGCTGCACTGACCGCCACGTCCTGGCCGTCGGCCAGTTCCGGCAGGCCGAACCAGGGGCTGACGAGCTCGCCGGTGGTCCGCTCGCCACGGTCCAGGCTGCCCCATGTGTAGGTCGCCGGCCCCGAGCCGGCACCGCCCGGCGGCGGGGACAGGTAGCCGGCGCCGGGGACGAATCCGCCGGCGGGCTCGTCCTCGGGCCCGCCGTCGTCCCGCACCGGCTCCAGCGGCCCGTCGGGGTCGTCGATCAGAACCTCGACCGCTTCGGGGATGCCGCATCCCCCGCCGGTCAGGGCCTCCAGGTTCGTGCCGGCCAACGAGTAGCTCCCGGCCTCGGCCTGCCGCAGCGGGGCGAGGCTGAACCCGGCCAGTAGCAGCACGACCGACGCTCCGGCGGCTGTGACGCAGACGAGCGCGGGCGCCGCCACCAGGACCGGCACCCCACCCGTGCCCGCCTTGCGCGCGCCCAGCCACAGCAGGCCCGCTCCGCCGGCCGCCACCAGGAGCCAGACCACCGGGTTGCCGAGCGGCCCGACCGGGCGGTCGGAGAAGGGCAGGCCGTACTCGTCGTAGAGCAGCCAGGCGTTGGCGCCGGAGAAGGCCAGCGCGGCGGCTAGCGCCAGGACACCCGCGCCGGCGAGCGCGGTCGCGACCGTGACGCGGTCGCGCGCCCGCACTCGGACGAGCTGCACCACCACCAGCGAGCCGAGGGTCAGGAACACCGCGCCTACCCCGGCGAGGGAGCCGAAGTGGTGGGACCACTTCGACGGGGTCACGAACAGCAGCACGAAGCCCAGCGCCATCGTGCCGGTGAGCAGGTGCGCCGATGGGAACGCGCGCAAGGCAGGCAGCCGGCGCACGAGCAGCGCGACGACGACGAGGAGCATCCCAATGGTCAGCAGCACCGCCAGGCGCTTGGTGGCCGTGCCCTGGATGCCCACCCCCATCAGGAAGCTGTAGCGCTCCATCTCCTGGTACCACTCCAGGTTGGGGCCGATCTGGGTGTGCAGCTCCGTGGCCTTGGCGACGCCGTGCCAGGACTGGTCGGCGAACATCACGACCAGTCCGGTGCTCGCCAGGCCCCCCAGCAGCGCCACGACGCCCACCGTCGTCCACCACGAGGGGCGCACCGCGGGATCGGCGGGCCGCAGCACCCGCCAGATGCGCGGGAACAGGGCGAGCACCGGCGCCAGGGCCAGTACACCGGACGGGGTGACCGAGGCGCAGATGCCCACGACCAGCGCCGCGGCACCGATGAGCAGCAGCGGACGGCGAGCCGTGGGGGCGGTCCCGCGCAGCAGGAGCGCCAGCACGGTGACCACGCCGAGCGCGACGAACGGCTCCGGTCGCAGCCCGAGGTTGAACGGCAGCCACCAGGCCAGGAAGAACACCGCCGCAAGCACCGATGCCAGGCGCCGCAGGGACGACCGCGGGACCACGACCGGCAGCACCCCTCTGCTGACGACGAACCACGCGAGGATGCCGATCAGGTAGCTGGGCAGGCGCAGCCACAGCGGGGCGGCGGAGACGGCGGCCAACGGCTGGACGACGTGCTGCACCAGCGTGAACGGCGCTTCCGCGGCGTTGAACCAGTGGTAGTAGTTGCCGATGTCCCCGCTCACCAGGCCGTTGCGGATGGTCATCAAGGCGTAGCCGTCGTCCGCGGTCTGCGGCGCGATCACCGCCCAGAGCGTGAGCGCGAGCACCACCGCGGCGTCGCAGCCCAGGACCAGCAGCCGGCCCCGCAGGGGCGTCGCAGGGCGGGTCCGCTCCGTGCCGGAGGGCCGCACGAGCCACCGCGACAGGAGCACCAGCGACAGCAGCCCCAGTGCGATCTGGGCACCGATCATCCCGAGCTTGAGCGCGCTCGGCACGCTCTCGAACCACGTGCGGGTGCGCGCGGTGACCGTCGTCCCCTCCGCGTCCTCGGGCGACAGATCGGTGGTGAACGCGGAGACCTCGGGAACCGGCTCGCTCCCCAGCACGGTCGGTGGGCCGTCCCCGACGGTGACGGTGGTGCCGGCGTCGTCGGAGGCGACCCGGACGTCGCAGTCGGCCCCGTCGGGCGTCGTGGAATGCACCACCCTCCCGTTGACCGCCACCCGCAGCCGCCCGGACTCCGTGTCGACCACCAGCCCCGACGCCGGGCCGTCGTCCCGGACCAGCGACGTCGCCAGCAGCGTCGTCCGGTCATCGGTGTCGAGCGCCGTCCGCACCGCCGCGCAGGGCACCTTGGCCTGCAGCTCGGCGGGGCGGTACGGCACGAACATCGCGGTGGTGGAGGTCGGTTGCTCACCCGCCGACGGCCAGCTCACCTCGGTGCGGTCGGCCACGACCGGCGCGAAGGGCACCGCCACGGCCAGGCCCATGCCCAGCAGACCGACCAGCAGCGCGGCGACGCCCCGCAGGCGTCCCCTCCGGCCGGACGGTGCGGGCGCAGCGGGACCCGGCCCGGCCTGCAAGAGCGTCGTCGACACGTGGCGCCTCTCGATTGCCCGGGGCCTCTGTGCCGCAGCGAGCTTGATGGTGCGTCTGAGCGGGGGGAGGGCGGCCGGGCGAGCGCGGGCTCGGTGGCGACCTGCCGGACCAGGCCCGGGACCACTCCCCGGGCACCGAGCGTAGCCCACATCGGCACCCCCTCCGAGGCGCCAGGGACGGCCGAGCGCTGGTGAGCGACACGTCTCGGAAGTGACTGGTGGGACGGACCGGTCCGGGTATGCGGCGGCTATCCTCGGCGCCGGGACGGAGCGCGCCGGGACCCGTGGCGCAGCACCCGGCGGCCCCTCCGGTCACCGTCGGGCGGGAGGACGGAGCGCCTGGTCACGTGCTCAGCGAGGAGGCGGCGACGCCGCGCCGCCGTGTCTCTCACCCGGCAGGGCCACGGTGACCTTCTCCGTCCTCGCCCGCGACCCGGGCTCCGGGGACCTCGGCGTCGCCGTCTCCTCCTGCATCCTCGCGGTGGGCCGGGCGGTGCCCAGCGCGCATCCGGGGCTGGGCGTGGTCGCCGCGCAGGCGCGCAGCCGCCGCGGTCTGGGACGGTCGCTGCTGAGCGGGCTGGCCGACGGCGGTGCGCCGGCCGCGCTCGTGCGCCGGGCGGCGCACAGCGCCGAGGACGCCGACCGGCAGATCGCTGTCCTCGATGCCACCGGCCGAGTGGCCGCCGACACCGGCCGGGGGTGCTTCCCGGTCAGCGGCCACCTGCTGGGCGACGGGTTCAGCGTGCAGGGCAACATGCTCGCCTCGGACGCCGTGCTCCCCGCGATGGCCGAGGCGTTCACGGCCGGCGGCGGGGACCTCGCCGACCGGCTCCTGGCCGCGCTCACCGCCGGGCAGGAGGCGGGGGGCGACCTGCGCGGCCGTCAGTCGGCCGCGCTGCTGGTGGTCAGCGGCGAGCACCCGTCCGACGACGACGACGGCGTGCGCATCGACCTGCGGGTCGACGACTCCGGCCACCCGGTGCGCCAGCTGCGCATGCTGCGCAACCTGCAGCGGGCCTACGACGAGCGGGACTACGAGTACCTCGCCCTGTTCGCACCGGAGGGCGCGCGCGACCTGTACGCCGCGCTCGCCGCCTCCGGGCGGGGCGACCGCGAGGCGGCCCGTCAGGCGCTGGAGGCGATGCGGGCCCGCCCCGACTGGTCGGCGTGGCTGAGCGCCATGGCCGGTGACGCGCGCCTGTCGGCGGTGTCCCGGCTGCTCGACTGACCGGGACCGACCGGCTCAGGGTGTCCGGCCGCATCCGCGCCAGCACGACGGGTGGATCTCCCGGGGTGCGTCCCCAGCCCTTTCCGTCCACGGCCCGGGGAACTCGTCCCGGCTCAGGTAGGCCAGGTCCGCGTCGTCGTGTGGTAGCGGGCGCCCCGCGCGGACCGGGCGCAGGAGGGTGCCGCCGGTGACGGAGACGACCGGCCCGAGCTCGAAATCCAGCAGCCCGCGGATGGCGGTCATGGGGTCGCGCATCCGCTCGACCGGACCCGGCGCCGCATCGGCGAAGGTTTGCCCCCAGCCGGCCCCACCCGCTGACCACCGGGGGCTGCCGTACTGGTCGACGAGGTCCAGCGGCCCCGTCCCGCTGTCCAGGCCGACGGTCGCCTTCGGACCGGTCCCGGTGCCGCTGACACACGACCGCATGTGGAAGGTGCCCGGAGGCGCCAGGGCAGCGCCTCCGCCGCGGCTCGAACCGCAGCGCGCCGTCCTCGAACTCGGTGTACCGGAGGTGGGCGGGCACGTCGTCGGAGGCGATGGCGGCCGACGACGCCCGGAAGGAGAGGATTCGCCGCCCGTCGAGGTCGACATCGAGGGGCTGGTCGAGCACCGGCTGCTCACCGAATCCGTCGTCGCCGTCGTCAGTCGTCCTCGGGCGCCGCCTCCGCGAGCACGACCAGCCGACGCAGGCAGTGCTCCCGCAGCGGCGCGGGGAACCCGTCCGCCAGCCGGTAGTACACGACGCGCCCCTGCTTCCGGTTCGTCACGAGACCCGCCGTGCGCAGCAGCCGCAGGGCGTAGCCGACGGCGTCCTCGTTGACCTCCAGGGCCAGGGCGAGGTCGCCGACGCAGAGCTCCTCCACCACGTCGAGCGCGAACAGCACCCGGGCTCGGGTGGGGTCGGCCATCAAGCTCAGCACGCTGGTCAGCCGGGCGGCCTCCTCCCGGCCGGGGAGCCGCGCGCGGGCATGGGCCGTCCGCTCGGGGTCGACCGGCTGGGCGTGCAGGGAGCCAGGCATCGGCGGGCACCTCCGCGGACGCCCTACCCGTACGGATCCACGGGCACGCCGCCGTCCCGGGCTCGCGGCCGGGCCCCGTCCGCGTTTGCCCGTACGACCGTACGGGCATGCGGACCGTCGCCTCGATCCCGCGACGCCGTCGTCCCGCACGTCAGCACCGGGGGATCACCGTGGGACGAGAGCGCAGCCGTCGCGGCGGCTGCGTGGACGACGCGCGCGGCTGCGCGCACGGGCGACGGAGAGACGGAGAGCGGATCCATGGCGACGAAGCGGAACCACGACGGCGACGAGCACGATCAGGGCGGCGGCATGTCCCACGAGACGAAGATGTACCTGCGCTTCGCGGCCATGATCAGCACGTCCATGGTGGTCATGTACTTCACCATGTTCGCCGGCACGTGGGAGTGGAGCCACGTCCGGTTCAGCGAGAGCCGCGTGTTCATGGCGCTCACCATGGGCGGGACCATGGGGCTGGTCATGCTCGCCTGGATGCTCTCCATGTACAAGAACGTGAAGGGCAACATCGCCATCGTGGCGGCGAGCCTCCTGCTGCTGGGCGGCGGGATCTTCCTCGACCGCAGCCAGGTCACCGTGGACGACGTCAACTGGATGAGCGCGATGATCCCGCACCACTCGCTGGCCATCACCCGCTCCGAGCGCGCCGAGATCACCGACGTCCGGGTGTGCCAGCTGGCCGTCGAGATCATCGAGGCCCAGGAGCGGGAGATCGCTGAGATGGAGTGGCTGATCCAGGACATCCAGGAGAACGGTGAGGCCGAGACCCTCGAGGAGGCGCAGGCCCGGCCCGTTCCGGAGTTCACCGGCTCCGCCCTGCGCGACTGCCCGACGGGCTGATCCGGGGGACGTTCTCCGCGTCGAGGACCCGCCGGTGAGGGCCCGGGCAGCCGGGCCCTCGCGGTGGCTACTTCAGCAGGCTCCGGGCGATCACCATGCGCTGCACCTGGTTGGTGCCCTCGTAGATCTGGGTGATCTTCGCGTCGCGCATCATGCGCTCGACCGGGAAGTCCTGGGTGTACCCGGCACCGCCGAAGAGCTGGACGGCGTCGGTGGTCACGTGCATGGCGACGTCGGAGGCGAACGCCTTGGCCGAGGCCGAGACGCGGGTGACGTCGGGCCGCCCCTGCTCCCCCGCGGCGGCGGCGACGTAGACCAGCTGCCGGGCGGCCTGGATCTTCATCTCCATGTCGGCGAGCATGAACTGCACGCCCTGGAACTCCCCGATGGCCTTGCCGAACTGCTTGCGCTCCTTGACGTAGGCCACGGAGGCGTCGAGCGCGCCCTGCGCGATGCCGACGGCCTGCGCGCCGATGGTCGGCCGGGTGAAGTCCAGCGTCCGCAGCGCGGTCTTGAACCCGGTGCCGGGCGCGCCGATGATCCGGTCGGCCGGGATGGTGCAGTCGGTGAAGTAGAGCTCGCAGGTGGGCGAGCCCTTGATGCCCATCTTCCGTTCCTTGGGGCCGACGGCGAAGCCCGGGTCGTCGCGGTGCACCGCGAAGGCGGAGATGCCGTTGGCACCCTTCTCCGGGTCGGTGACGGCCATGACCGTGTACCACTCGGAGATGCCGGAGTTGGTGATCCAGGCCTTGGTGCCGTTGAGCACCCAGGAGTTGCCGTCGAGGCGGGCGCGGGTCTTCATCGCGGCGGCGTCGGAGCCGGCCTCCCGCTCGGAGAGGCCGTAGCTGATCATCGCGTCACCCGAGGCGATCGAGGGCAGCACCTTCTGCTTCACGACCTCGGACCCGGACAGGATGATCGGCATCGAGCCGAGCTTGTTGACCGCGGGGATCAGCGAGGCGCTGACGTCGACCCGCGCGACCTCTTCGATCACGATGCAGGTCGCGATCGCGTCCGCGCCCTCGCCGCCGTACTCCTCGGGGATGTGGGTGGCGTGGAAGCCGGCGGCCGTCAGGGCTTTCTGCGCCTCGACGGGGTACCGGGAGTCGGCGTCCACCTCGGCCGCGTGCGGCGCGATCTCCCGCTCGGCGATGTCACGCACCGCCGACCGGATCGCCTCGTGCTCCTCGGTCAGTTCGTACAGACCGCCTCTGCTACTCACGGGTAGAGGATACGCCGACCGTCCACCGCGTCCGGCTCATGCGGTAGCCGCTCGCCGGGTGTCGCCGGCCATGACCGACGGGGCCCAGCCGTACAACGTGCGGGCGATCTCGAGCTTTCGGGCGCGCACCCGCTCTCCGGTCGCCGCCACGCCCACCGGCGACCGTTCCGGGCGGCCGAGGTCGTCGAGTTCGGGCGCGCCCGCCGGCAGCAGACGCCAGCCCGAGCCCGCCTCGAGCAGCGAACCGTGCTTGACGTCGTAGTAACCCGGGCGCACGGGGACGGCGACCCCGCGTGCACCCGCCCACGCGGCGACCAGGTGGGGGTGGAACCGGGTGCTGAACCAGCGCTGGTGCGGCCCGGCCGGAAAGCCCCGCTCAAGGACGTCGATCCAGGGCACGAAGTGCAGTTCCGGAACCAGGTGCCGCAGCCGGTCGAAGACGATCCGGTCCACCCGCGGGATGCACTCGACGATCGCCGTGCGTCCGGCCCTCACCCCCCAGTGCCGCAGGTGCCGGAGGCACTGATCGATCAGAGCGTCGATGTCCACCTCGAGCATGTCACCCTGCACGCACACCACAGCGTCGAAGTCGCGAGCCCGTTCGACATCGACCAGTGAATCCAGGTCCGCCAGCCACAGGTCGTCGCCGCTGTGGCTTGACGGGCGGTCGATCAACCGCGCGCTCACTTCGTCGCGCACGTCGACCACATCGACGTCGGCGAGCAGGTGTCGGACGAGCGAGGCGTTGCCGTCGCTCAGGGGCGCGAACCCCTGACCGGTGACCCCGGTGCGGGCCCCTCGACGCGCCGCCCAGTGGAGCGCTGCCAGGAGACCCAGGTGGCGCGGCCACACGTCGTTGATGTAGCCGCCTCCCACGACGTGAACGGTGGCAGCGCGGCCGAACAACCCCAGGCCTGGCAGCCAGCGCGGGGCCAGGCCGTGCTCGTCGAGCGCGGAGCCGACGAACTCGGCGACCTGCCATGGTGAGTCCGACGGGGCTTCCCAGCACAGCCGGTAGAGGGTGTCCACGCACCGGAGCCGAGGGTGCGCATCTGCCAGGAGAGCCTGCGCCCCTGACGGGTTGGCGCAATCGAGCCACACATCGGTGTCGGGATCACGCTCAGCGAGCAACCGCAGCCAGGTCCGAGTGATCAACTCGTCGCCCACATTGGGGTGACCGGCCGTACCGATGAGGTAGTGCATCCGCGAGGCCCTCCGTCCGCGGCAGCGCATCAGACCAGAGGCGCCGCCTGTCCCCGGACAGGAAACCACGCCACAGCGTCAGGTCACGAACTCGTGCGGGACGGCCCGGACCCGTCCGCGACCAATCGGTGCTGCAGTGTCCGGTCGCGGGCGACGACCGTCTCGGCGAGATCGGCCTGGAACCGCTCGACCCGGCTGCGCAGCTCCTCGTCGCCCGCGGCCAGGATGCGCACCGCCAGCAGCCCGGCGTTGCGGCCGCCCCCGATGCCGACGGTCGCCACCGGCACGCCGGCCGGCATCTGCACGATCGACAGGAGGCTGTCCAGCCCGTCGAGCCGGTCCAGCGGGCGGGGCACGCCGATGACCGGCAACGGCGTGGCCGCGGCCACCATCCCCGGCAGGTGCGCCGCGCCCCCGGCGCCGGCGACGATCACCCGCAGCCCGCGGCCGGCGGCCTGCTCGGCGTAGTCGAGCATCCGCCGGGGCGTGCGGTGCGCGGAGAGCACGTGGGCCTCCCACGGGACGTCGAACTCCGCGAGCGCCTCGGCGGCCGGCTGCATCATCGGCCAGTCCGAGTCGCTGCCCATCACGATGCCGACGACGGGGTCGCTCATACCCTGCTCCTCAGTGCTCGTGGTCGTGCGCGAAGGCGAAGGCCGGGTCGACGACGCCGTCGGCGAGGTAGCGGGCGGCCGCCACCGCTCGCGCCCGCACCTCCTCGAGGTCGGCCCCGAGGGCGGTCACGTGGCCGAGCTTGCGGCCCGGCCGCTGGGTCTTGCCGTACCAGTGCAGCTTCACGTCGGGCCAGTGCGCCATGAGGTGGTGGATCCGCTCGTCCAGCGCCGGCCCCGACCAGCCCTCCGCCGCGGCGGCACCGCCGAGCACGTTGGCCATCACCGCGACCGGGGCGACCATCTGCGTCGAGCCCAGCGGGTAGTCCAGGACGGCGCGCAGGTGCTGCTCGAACTGGCTGGTGCGGGCGCCCTCGATGGTCCAGTGCCCCGAGTTGTGCGGGCGCATGGCCAGCTCGTTGACCAGGACCCCCTCGGCGGTCTCGAACAGCTCGACCGCGAGCATGCCGACGACGCCCAGCCGGTCGGCGATGCGGACGGCCAGCTCCTGCGCCGCGGTGGCCAGCGCGGCGGAGAGCCCGGGGGCGGGGGCGTACACCTCGGCGCAGACGCCGTCGCGCTGCACGGTCTCGACCACCGGCCACACCGCGACCTGGCCGAACGGCGAGCGGGCCACCTGTGCCGACAGCTCACGCACCATGGCCACCCGCTGCTCCGCCAGCAGGGTGCCGTGCCGCTCGACGAGCTCCGCGGCGGCCCCGGCGTCGCCGACGACGAACACGCCCTTGCCGTCGTAGCCACCACGGGGGGTCTTGAGCACGACCGGCCAACCGTGCGCCTCGGCAAAAGCGGCGACGTCGGCCGCCGCGCGGACCTCCGCCCAGGCCGGCTGCGGCTCCCCCGCAGCGGCCAGCGCTCGGCGGAGCACGAGCTTGTCCTGCGCGTGCACCAGGGCCTCCGGACCGGGGGCCACGCGGGTGCCCTCCGCCACCAGGGCGTGCAGGTGCTCGGTGGGCACGTGCTCGTGGTCGAAGGTGACCACCGTGGCCCCGTCGGCCAGCGCCCGCAGATCCGCCAGGTCGCGGTGGTCGCCGATCCGGACGTCCGCGGTCACCAGCGCGGCGGACTCCCCCGGGTCTGCGGCCAGCACACGCAGCGACTGGCCCAGCGCGACGGCGGCCTGGTGCGTCATGCGCGCCAGCTGTCCACCCCCGACCATCGCCACGAGGGGCAGTCGGGTGCGTGGGTCCAGAGGAGCGGCCATCGGGGCAGAGGCTAGCGACACCGGGCCGGTCAGCCCTCGGTGGCCTCCAGGACGGCCTCCCGGATCCGCTCGCCGGCCTGGTCGGCCACGGCCGGGACCGGATGGACGCCGTCCTCGCTCGCCCCGTCGACGTAGGCCCCGTCCTGCCGGACCTCCGTCCACGGGTCCACGTAGGTCCACCCCGAGCGTCCGGCCAGCTCCTCCAAACGGTGGTTGTGCTCGACGGCCTGCGCCGGCAGAGAGTTCAGTGGGGGCACGGCGGCGAGGATGACCTCGTCGATGCCGACAGCCTCGACGATCTCTCGCAGGTTCCGTTCGCTCACGTCCCAGGGCACGGAGGCGTGGAGGTCATTGGTCCCGCCCATCAGCACCAGGACATCCGCCTGGTAGGCGGTCACCCCTTCCCGCATGTCCTCGATCGTCGCGCCTGGCGTGGCCCAGCCCCCGAGGAACGTCAACGGCTCACCGACCGCGGCGGGCACCCAGGACCTGGGTGCGTCGACGTCCGATCCGCGGAGCGCCTCCTCGATGCCTGCGGTGATGGAGTCACCGACGACCACGAAGGTCCGGTCGTGGGAGGGGGCGGCACTCGCCTCCTGCCCTCCCTGCTCCGCCTGCCCTCCCTGCCCCGCCGGCTCCCCTTCCCGCGCCTGCCTCTCCGGCGCGCTGGACGCCCCGCACCCCGCCAGCCAGGACGCGGCCAGGAGCATGGCGAGCAAGCGGCGGAGCTGCGCGTGGCGGGGGGAAGGCACCGCCCAATCGTGCCTCACCCCGTCGACGACCGATCCGCAGGACAGGGCGGGTCGCCCGAAGCCCGGATAGTTCAGCCGGCCAGGCGGGAGCCGTTCCTGCCGGCGATCACCTCGAGCCGGGTCGGGATGCGGGTGCGCAGCTCCTCCAGGTGGCTGATGACGCCCACCGTGCGTCCGCCCCGGCGGAGCTCGTCCAGGACCGTCATCACCGCGTCCAGGGCCTGCGCATCGAGGGTGCCGAACCCCTCGTCCACGAACAGGGTGTCGATCCGGACGCCGCCGGTCTCCGCGGTGACGACGTCGGCCAGCCCCAGCGCCAGCGCCAGCGATGCCATGAAGCTCTCCCCGCCCGAGAGTGTCTTCGTGGGGCGGCGGGCGCCGGTGTACTCGTCGAACACGTCCAGCCCCAGACCACCGCGGGCGCCGTGTCGCCCCTGCGCGTCGCTGTGCAGGAACGTGTACCGACCCCCCGACATGTCCAGCAGCCGCCGGCTGGCCACCTCGGCCACCTGCTCGAGGCGCGCGGCGAGCACGAACGACTGCAGTCGCATCTTTCGTGTGTTCGCCCCCCGGCCGTGGGCTAGGTCGGCCAGCCCGGTGACCTGGTCGGCCCAGGCGCGCAGCTCGGCCAGGGTCAGCTCCGCCGCGGTCACCTTCCCGACCAGGTCGTCGAGCGCACTGGTGCAGCGGCGCGCCTGCTCGAGCGTGGCCACGGCCTCCTCCCGCCGGCGGGTGCCTCCCGCGCAGCGGTCCTCGAGCGCGGCGAGATCGGGCCGGTCGGGGAGGTCGGCGAGCTCCGGGGCGGCCAGCTGGGCGCGCAGCACGGCGACGCGCTGGTCGTGCTCGTCGAGCTGCCGATCCAGCTGCGCCAGACGGCCCGCGCCGGCGAGGGCGGCCGCCGCGGCCTGGACGTCGCGGAAACCTGCGGCCCCGGCGCGCTCCTCCGCCGTCCGGCGGGCCGACTCGGCCTCGGCGCGGGCACGCAGCTTCTCGACCTCGGCGGCCACCACCGCCTCGCACGCCTCCGCGGCGGCCGACAGCCGGGCAACCCGGGCGGCCAGGTCTGCGTCGCCGCCGCGGGCTGCGTCCAGCCGGCTGCCGAGCTCGGCGAGGCCGGTCGTCAGCGCGTCGCGCTCGGCGGTGCGGGCCCGGAGCTCCTCGCGGTCGACGGCGAGCCGCCCGGCCGCCTCCTCGCGCTGGTCGAGGAGCCGCTGGAGGCGCGCCTCGGCCGGCGGGAGCCCGGCGGCCAGCCCGGCCGCGACGCGCTCGGCCGCCGCCAGTTCCGCGACGCGCGCGGCCTGCTCGTCCACCGGCAGTTCCCCGGCCCGCGCCCGCAGGCCGGCGAGCTCGCGCTCGACGGCCTCCAGCCGGCCGGCGGCCCCGGTGAACGCGGCCTCGGCTGCATCGGCGAGCGCCCGCGCGGCGTCCTCGTCGGCCGCGGTGACCCGTTCGCCGCCCAGCTCCGCCGGCCGAGGGTGCTCGGTGGAGCCGCAGACCGGGCAGTCGGCGCCGTCGATGAGCCCGGCGGCGAGCTCGGCGGCCATCCCGTCCAGCCGCCGGGCGCGCAGGTCCAGCCACCGTTCCCGGGCGTCGGCGCGGGCGTCCCGCGCCCGGGCGACGTCCTCGCGCAGCGACCGCAGCGTGCGGTCCAGCTCCCCGGCCGCTCGTCCCGCGGCGAGAGCCGCCTCCGCGGACTCCAGGGCGGCGCGCAGGCCCGGCAGCTCCGCGGCGGCCGACCGTGCCGCTCCCACCTCCTGCTCCTGCTCGGCCAGCAGCCCCGGCAGCGCGGCGACGGCCTCCTCTCCCGCGCGGCACCGGTCGGCCAGCTCGCGGGCCTGCCGGTCGAGCGCGGCGATCGACCGCTCCAGGGCGCGGGCGCGCTCCACCTCGGGCAGCAGTGAGCGCGCCTCGGCGGCCTGGTCGCGCAGCTCGCGCGCGACCACACCGTCGGCGCGGCGGCCCCCGGCGACCGGCTGCCAGGCCGCCACGGCGCCGGCCAGGTCGTCCGCGGCCCGCTCTGCCGCCCGCCCGGCCGAACGGGCCGCGGCGAGCACGTCGCGCAACGGCTCGGCCCGGCGGGCGGCGTCGCGCTCGGCCCGCAGCGGCGCGAGCTCCGGCTCCCGCCGCTCCAGCGCCGCGAGCTCCGCGGTGGCCTGGTCGCGCCGGTCGTGCCGTCCCGCCAGCGCGCGGGCGGCCGTCAGCTCGGCGTCCGCGGTGGCCGTCTCGGCGGCGGCCGCATCGGCCCGCGCGGTGGCCGTCGCCAGGCGCCCGGCCGCGGTGGCCCGCACCTCCGCCACCCAGCGCAGCACTCCCCCGCCCGCCCCCGCGCCCACCAGCTCCGGGGCGAGCTCCTCGGGCACCTCGACGTCGGCGATCTGGGCGACCCGGTCGAGCAGCGTGCCCAGCTGGTAGCGCGCGTCTTCGGTGCGTGCGCGGGCCGCCGCACGCTCCTCTGCCAGCCACTCCTCGGCCCGGGCGAAGCGGTCGACGTCGAACAGCGTGCGCAGCAGCTCGGTGCGGTGCTCCGGCTCCGCGCGCAGGAACCGCGCGAAGTCGCCCTGCGGGAGCAGCACCACCTGGCAGAACTGGTGCACGTCGAGCCCGAGCCGCGTGCGCAGGTGCTCGGACCCCTCGTCGATGCGCGTGCTGACCGGCTCCCACCCGCCGTCGGTGAGCCGGGAGACCACCAGCTTGGCCTGCTCGGTCGCCCAGCCCTCGCCGCGCTTCTTGGGCCGCTGCTGCTCCGGCCGCCGGACGACGCGCAACCGCTCGTCGCCGAGGGTCAGCTCGCAGCTGACCTCGGTCCGCGTGACGGCATCCGCGTGGTCGCTGCGCAGCCGCTTCTCCTCGCCGCGCGCGCCCGGGACGCGGCCGTAGAGGGCGAACACGACGGCGTCCAGCAGCGTGGTCTTGCCCGCCCCGGTCGGACCCCACAGCAGGAACAGCCCGTCGCGCCCCACCTCATCGAGGTCGACCTCGACGGTGCCGGCGAAGGGCCCGAAGGCGGTCAGCGACAGCCGGTGCAGCCTCATCGGGCGGCGTCCTCGCGGTCGGCGGCCCCGAGCGCCCGCGACAGCAGCTCACGTTCGGCCGCGCCGGCCGGCACGCCCCGCACCGCGCTGACGAACTCGTCGGCGATCTCCAGCGCGCTACGCCCGCGCATCCGCTCCTGGTAGCTGCCGCGCTCGATCACCGCGCCGGCACCGGTCCAGTCCAGGTGCACGCAGTGCGGGAACCGGGTCTGCAGGCGGCGCATGGGGTCCGCGGGTCGCGTCGGGTCGGTCAGCCGAGCGGAGACGAAGTGCTGCCCGGCCGGCTCGTGCGCCGGCTCGGCCAGCAGCTCCTCGAGCGTGCCGGTGAGCACGCTGAGCGGCCGCGCGGTGGGCAGCGGGACCGCCCGGACGCCGGCCAGCCCGCCTGCGTCGAGCTCGACCAGCCAGGCCTGCTTCTGCTGCCCGGCCTCGCCGAAGGAGTAGGCCAGCGGCGAGCCGCTGTAACGCACCCGCGGGCTGAGCGTCTGCGGGCGGTGCAGGTGGCCGAGCGCGACGTAGTCGACGCCGTCGAAGACCGACGCCGGCACCAGGTCGACGCCGCCGACGCAGATGTCCCGCTCGCTGTCGCTCGCCACGCCGCCACCGACGAAGGCGTGCGCGAGCACCACCGAGCGCGCCCCCGGCCGGAGGAAGAGATCGGCGCGCACGCGGTCCATCGCCTCCCGCAGCACCGCCTCGTGCCCACGGGCGCCGGGGACGCCGAGCTCGTGCCGGGCCACCTCGGGCTCCAGGTAGGGGATGCCGTAGATCGCGACCTCGCCATGCTCGTCGGCCAGCAGCACCGGTTCGTCGAGCCGCGGGGTCGCCGCTCGGACGTGCAGGCCCGCGGCGCTGAGTAGACCGGAGAAGGTGCCCAGCCGGCGAGCGGAGTCGTGGTTGCCGGGGGTGAGCACCACGCGGGCCCCGGTGGCCAGCAGCCGGCCGACGACCCGGTCGAGCACGGCGGTGGCGTCGGCCGAGGGCACCGCCCGGTCGTAGACGTCACCGGCGACGACGACGACGTCGACGCCTTCGTACGCGACCACCGTGGCCAGCTCGCTCAGGACCTCTTCCTGCTCGGCGAGCAGATCGGTGCCGTGCAGGGTGCGGCCGATGTGCCAGTCGGAGGTGTGCAGCAGCCGCATAGCCGCAGAAGGTAGGGAGGGGGTACGACAGAACCGCCGAGGCGCGCCGTGACGGACCCGTCACATCCGGTGGACGTCAGAGGATCTCGGTGGAGCGCCACCCCTCCGGCGGCGGCCACCCCTCCTCGCCGCGGACGTAACCGGCGTTCTCCCGGGCCCGGCGCTCCGCGTCCTCCTCGATCATGACGTTGAGCAGCTGCTGCACCCCGTCGCTGTCGGGGATCTGCCGCAGCACGGTGGGGCCGCCGTCGCCGGCGGTCTCGATGGTGAGCGTGCCGGAGCGGACGATCCGCTCCCAGAGCGTCTGCCGGTACGACACGTCCGTGATCCGCGACAGCCCGAGGTCGCGGCCGCGGCGGGCGAGGATCCCCTCGCGGAACAGCAGCCGGTGGGTGGTCACCACGTAGTGCGTCGTCCGCCACCGCAGCAGGGGGACGACGACGAGCCACACGAGGAGCAGGACGGCGAGGCCCACGATCGCCAGCCGGTAGATGCCCTGCTGGCGCCCCGGGGGGATCAGGGCGGCGCCGAAGGACGCGCCCCCGATGACGAGCAGGAAGACCACGACCGGCCAGAAGATCGTCAGCCAGTGCGGGTGCAGGTGGCGCACGACCTCTTCGTCGTCGGCGAGGAGCTTGTCGGGGTAGGCCACCGTGCCAGGATGGCCGACCCGCGCCCCGACGTCACGTAGCCGCCGGTCAGTGCTGCGCCGCGTGCCGGACTCGGTCCGCCGTCTCCGGCGCGTCGCTCCGCGGAACGGGCAGGGGCATGGGCGCGAGAGGGGGAACGGGGTCGGCCATGTCATCGGCGACGCCGGAACGCGTCAGCGCGTACTGGCCGGCCCCTCCGTCGACCGTGGCACCGGCGCGCGGCAGCAGCGGCTGCTCCCCCGGCGGCGGGGTCGCAGGCGCTGCCGGGGACGTGCCGCCCGGGCTAGTGATGCCCTGACGCGTCCCCAGCCAGCGCGCCGGCCCGCGCCCACGCAGCCACAGACGCGAGGGCTCCTCGACGAACCTGTACATCAGGTGCGCCAGCAGCAGGGTGCCCACCAGCACGTGCGGAATCAGGAAAGTGCCGATCGCACTGCCCGGCGCCAACGCCGACTCCCAGCCCATCGCGGTCCAGAAGATCTCGAAGACCGGGACGTGCACCAGGTAGAGGCTGAAGGAGATGCGGCCGCCGTGCACCATCGCGTCGGTCGACAGCGCCCGCGACAGACCACGCCGGGACAGGGCGAGCGAACCGACCAGCACCGGGAAGGCGAGGACCACGACGCCGCCGTACTCCGCTTCGCCCTGACCACGCCAGAACCCCCACCACAGGCCTACGAGGATCTCCACCAGGGCCAAGGCCGCGACCACGGCCGCGATCCCCTCGGCGCGGGGGGTGATGCGGATCTTCCGCACCGCCAGACACGTCAGCGCACCCGAGAGGAAGCCTGCGCCGATCCGGGCGGCCCAGCTCCAGTCGTAGTACGGGTTGCCCGTGCGATAGCAGACGTAGGCCATGGGGACCATGCAACCGATGGCGAGCAGGCCGGCGATCCACGCCGGGAGGCGGCGGAGCCGCCAGAGCACCAGCACGACGAGGGGGAACGCCACATAGGCCAGCCACTCGGCGCTGATCGACCACGCAGGCCCGACCCACGACGCCCCGGCGAAGTGCGGCTGGTCCCAGAGCTGAACCATCGCCAGCTGGGTGAGCCAGCTGGACACGCTGACCTCGGGCTGGACCCCCTGCCAGACGAGGAATCCGTCGGTCACCCGGGTGCTCTTGTAGATGATCCAGCCGCCGAAGAGCGTGGTGACCAGGGCGTACACCGGCCAGATCCGGCAGATGCGCGCCCACCAGAACAGGATCGCGCCGCGGGCGCTCGGTCGACGACCCAGCTTGTCGAGGTACGTCAACGTGATGACGAAGCCGCTGAGCACGTAGAAGAGGTCCACGCCGAGCGCGCCGGTCTGCACCACGGGGCGCAGCGGCTCCCAGAAGCGGGTGTAGGCATCACCCGGAGTGAACATGAAGTGGAAGACGACCACCCACGCGGCAGCCACGATGCGCAGCCCGGTGAGCGGCCGGATCTCTCCGGACAGGGTGGCGGGTGCTTCGACGGTCGAGGTCACGAAATTCCCCAGCGTTGCGGCGGAGTCGGAGTCGGCTCCGCGGTGGGGGGAAACTACCGTGGCGGACCGGTCCGCCGGGGCCGACGCGCGATGCGTGACGCCTCGCCCGCGCCTCCAGTCACACCCGTCCCTCACGACTCCTGCGGACGTGTCGGACGTCGCCGCTCGCGAGCTCGACCTGCCCCTCGGCGGTGTCCAGGACCAGCCGGCCGTCCCAGTCGATCGCACGGGCGGTGCCGACCATCACGGACCCGTCCGGCATCGTCACCTCGACCGTGCTGCCCACCGTCGACGACCACGACAGGTAGTCGCGGGCGAGACCCGAGACGACCGGGTCACCCAGCGCATCGCGCCAGCCCAGGTAGCGCCGCTCGACGGCCCGCAGGAAGCCCAGCAGCACCGGGCCGCGGTCCACGGTCGCGCCGGTGACGACCGACAGCGACGTACCCGTTCCAGGGAGCTCAGCCTCCGACGTCGACACGTTCAGCCCCACGCCGACGACGACCCCGGACGGCTGCCCTGCTCCACCGACCGACTCGGCCAGGATGCCCGCCAGCTTGCGCCCGTCCCGGGCGAGCAGGTCGTTGGGCCACTTCACGGTCGAGAGCACGCCGGCCACCTCCCGCACCGACTCCGCCAGCGCCACCCCGGTCAGCAGCGGCAGCCAGCCACGGCGGGCGGCGGGCACGTCCGGGCGGAGGAGGAAGGAGACGGTCAGGCCGGCGCGCGGCGGCGACGTCCACACCCGGTCGAGCCGCCCGCGGCCGGTGACCTGGTGCTCGGCCACGAGCACGGTGCCCTCGGGGGCGCCGTCCGCGGCCGCGGCGGCCAGCGCGGCATTGGTCGAACCGATCTCGTCGACCACCTCGACCGAGCGCCACAGGGCGGTGTCGCGGGTCAGGGCGGCCTGCAGCGCGGAGGCGTCGAGCGCGGGACGCTCGAGGTCCGACCAGCGCGAGGAAGGTGTGTCGGGCACGGAGGAGACGGTAGCCACGCGCCGCCGCGGGGTGCGCGCTCGCACCGTGGGCGGGACTCCGGAAGGAAGGGGACGAGCGGCTCCCCTACGCTACGGATCCCGTGGCCCCGCATGCGCGGCCACGCCCCGTGCACAGCAGCGCCGCCACGGCGGCCGACGAGCGCCAGCGAGGAGAACGAGGACGCGTGAGTGCCGCCGAACTGGAGAGCGCCGGGGAGCAGGTCCCCGACGACGTCGACATCCACACGACCGCCGGGAAGCTCGCTGACTTCGAGCGCCGGGTGCAGGAGGCCGTCCACGCGGGCTCCGAGCGCGCGGTCGAGAAGCAGCACGCGGCCGGCAAGATGACCGCCCGCGAGCGGATCGAGGCGCTGCTGGACCCGGGCTCGTTCACCGAGTTCGACGAGTTCGCCCGGCACCGGTCGACGAACTTCGGGATGGCCGACAAGCGCCCCTTCGGCGACGGCGTCGTCACCGGGTACGGCACCGTCGACGGCCGCCCGGTGGCGATCTTCTCCCAGGACGTCACGGTCTTCGGCGGCAGCCTCGGCGAGGTCTACGGCGAGAAGATCGTCAAGGTGCAGGACTTCGCCATCAAGAACGGCTGCCCGGTCATCGGCATCAACGAGGGCGGGGGCGCCCGCATCCAGGAGGGCGTGGTCTCCCTCGGCCTCTACGGCGAGATCTTCCAGCGGAACGTGCACGCCTCCGGCGTGATCCCGCAGATCTCGCTGGTCATGGGCCCGGCCGCGGGTGGGCACGTCTACTCCCCCGCGCTCACCGACTTCGTCGTCATGGTCGACAAGACCAGCCAGATGTTCATCACCGGCCCCGACGTGGTGAAGACGGTCACCGGTGAGGACGTCACGCTCGAGGAGCTCGGCGGCGCCCGCACGCACAACACGAAGTCCGGCGTCGCGCACTACCTGGCCGAGGACGAGAACGATGCGCTCGACTACGTCAAGGCGCTGCTGTCCTACCTGCCGAGCAACAACCTCGACCCGCTGCCGGCCGTCGAGATGGCGCCGGTCGAGACCGTCCTCCCGGACGCGCTGACCGACGAGGACCGGGAGCTCGACACCTTCATCCCCGACTCGGCGAACACCCCCTACGACATGCACGCGGTCATCGAGCACGTGCTCGACGACGGTGAGTTCCTCGAGGTGCAGCCGCTGTTCGCGCCGAACATCCTCATCGGCTTCGGCCGGGTCGAGGGCCGACCGGTCGGCGTCGTGGCCAACCAGCCCACCCAGTTCGCCGGCACGCTGGACATCGATGCCAGCGAGAAGGCCGCGCGGTTCGTGCGCACCTGCGACGCCTTCAACATCCCGGTGCTCACCTTCGTCGACGTGCCGGGCTTCCTCCCGGGCACGTCGCAGGAGTGGGAGGGCATCATCCGCCGCGGCGCCAAGCTGATCTACGCGTACGCGGAGGCCACCGTCCCGAAGGTCACGGTCATCACCCGCAAGGCCTACGGCGGCGCCTACGACGTCATGGGCTCCAAGCACCTGGGCGCCGACGTGAACCTGGCGTGGCCCACCGCGCAGATCGCCGTGGTCGGGGCGCAGGGCGCGGTCGGGATCCTCTACCGCAAGGAGCTCGCGACCGCCGAGGACCCCGACGCCCGCCGCGCCGAGCTCATCGCGGAGTACGAGGACACGCTCGCCAACCCCTACATCGCCGCCGACCGCGGGTACGTGGACGCCGTGATCCCGCCGTCGCACACCCGCGTCCAGGTGACGAAGGCGCTACGGGTGCTGGCCAACAAGCGCCAGACGCTGCCGCCCAAGAAGCACGGGAACATCCCGCTGTGAAGGCGACCGATGAGGGCGGCCCCCTGCAGGGTGCCCGCCGCGAGCCTGCGAGTGGTGGGGAGCAGGGAGTCCTTCCTCCGCTGCTGCGCGTCGTCAAGGGTGAGCCGACGCCTGCCGAACTCGCCGCCCTCACCGTTGTGGTGGCCGCCCTCTCACAGCGCCGCACCCGCCGCCGGCCTCCCGCGCCGGTCGGCGCGTGGGCGTCCTACGGGCGCACCCACCGCCGTCCGCTGCAGGCCGGCCCCGGTGGGTGGCGCGCGGCCGGGAGCCCGGCATGAGCGCCGACCGCAGGCTGGTCCTGGGCTCGGCCTCACCGGCCCGGCTGTCGCTGCTGCGCCAGGCCGGCCTCGCCCCCGAGGTCGTCGTCAGCGAGGTGGACGAGTCGGCGCACTCCGCCCCCCGGGTCGCCGAGACCGTCGCCCTGCTGGCCGCGGCCAAGGCGGCCGACGTCGCCAAGCGGGAGACCGACGCACTGGTGATCGGCGCGGACTCGCTGCTGGAGTTCGCCGGGAGGCCGCAGGGCAAGCCGGCCGACGCCGCCGAGGCCCGCGACCGCTGGCGGCGGATGGCCGGGCGTTCCGGCGTCCTGCACACCGGTCAGGCCCTGTTCGACGTCCGGGACGGGTCCGTGGTGAGCCGGGACATCGCGGTGGCCTCCACCGTCGTCTACTTCGCCGACCCGACCCCGCCGGAGGTGGAGGCCTACCTGGCCACCGGTGAGCCGCTCGCGGTGGCCGGCGCGTTCACCCTCGACGGGCTCGGCGCGCCCTTCGTCCGCCGGGTGGAGGGCGACCCGGCGGCCGTCGTGGGGCTGTCGCTGACGGTGCTGCGCACCCAGCTGGGCAAGCGGGGGCTGACCATCACCGACCTCTGGCGACGTTGATCGTCGGGCCGCGTGTGACAGGTGTGAAGGGATGGCACTCCCGGATGGCGATCACCGACGGCGACAGGTACCCATGGTGAGCATGAGTGCGCACCGGGTGATCGTTCATGTCGGTACACCGAAGTCCGGCACGACCTACCTGCAGGACCTGCTCTGGAACTCCCGGGCGGCCCTGGCCGACGCCGGGGTCCTCTACCCGGGCGACGCGCCCGAGGCGCACTTCCACGCCACGCTGGACCTGAAGCAGGAGGGCTTCAACGGCTGGGTCGACCCCGCGCTGGACGGGGCCTGGAACCGGCTGGTCGAGGCCGCGCGGGCGCACGAGGGCACCACGGTCATCTCCCACGAGCTCTTCGGCGACCTGCCCCCGGAGGCGATCGCGCGGGTCCACGCCGACCTCTCCTTCGCCGAGGTGCACGTGGTCGTCACCGCTCGCGACCTGTCCCGGCAGCTGCCCGCCGTCTGGCAGGAGGACGTCAAGAACCGGCACTACCTGCCCTTCGACGAGTGGCTCGCCACCGTGGGGTCCGGGGCCTGGAGCGACACCTGGTACGGCCGGGCGCTGTGGCTCCGCCAGGACCTCCCGGCGCTCGTGGAGCGGTGGGGGGCGGAGCTCCCGGCCACCCAGGTGCACCTGGTCACCGTCCCGCCGCGGGGGGCCGACCCCGCCACCCTGTGGCAGCGCTTCGCCCAGGTGGTCGGCGTCGACCCTGCCCTCGCCACCCCGCCGGACGGACGGCGCAACAAGTCGCTGGGCCGGGCGGAGGCCGAGCTCCTCCGCCGGCTCAACGAGCGGCTGGACTACGGCATCGACTGGCCGACCTACGCCGCCCGCATCACCCACCACGTGGCCGTCGACGTCCTGGCCGAGCGCCCGTCGTCCGGCTCGCTGACCGTGCCCGCGAGCGCCCGGCCGTGGGTGGTCGCCCGCGCCGCCGCGATGGTGGACGAGCTGCTCGCAGCCGGCTGCCAGGTGGTCGGGGAGCTCGACGAGCTCCGGGTGCCCCCGGCGGGGCCCGCCGAGGCGCCGGCACCCACGGCCGAGGAGATCCTCGATGCCGCCCTGGACGCGATCGTCGCGCTCATCCCCACGCACTCGGCGCCCGAGCCGGAGACCACCGACGCCGCGCCGGACCCGGGCGAGGAGGACGCCGCGGCACTCCCGGAGACGGCCCCGGACACCACCGCGCCCGCCCCGGCCGCGGGCCCGGAGTCCGCCGAGCCGGTGGATCCCCCGGTGGCCGCGGCCGTCGCCCCCGACGCGGACGACGCACAGCAGGACCCGGTCCGACGGCGGGTGCGGCAGCGAACGCAGCGGATGGTGCGCTTGACGCGCCGCCTCGCCGGGTCGCTCACCGCGAGCTGACCGGTACCGGTACCGGACGTCTGCAGCCCTGCCGCGGAGGCGACGCGGCCTGCTGGCTACAGTCCGAGCCGTCCGAACGAGAGGGAGAACACCGGTGCAGAAGGTTCTCATCGCCAACCGTGGCGAGATCGCGGTCCGCGTGGCCCGCGCCTGCAAGGACGCGGGTCTCACCAGCGTCGCGGTCTACGCCGAGCCCGACCGCGACGCGCTGCACGTACGCGTCGCCGACGAGGCCTTCGCGCTCGGCGGCACCACCCCGGGCGACTCCTACCTGGTGATCGAGAAGATCCTCGACGCGGCCCGGCAGTCCGGGGCCGACGCGATCCACCCCGGCTACGGCTTCCTCTCCGAGAACGCCGACTTCGCCCAGGCCGTCCTCGACGCGGGGCTGACCTGGATCGGCCCGTCGCCGCAGGCGATCGTCGACCTCGGCGACAAGGTCGCCGCCCGGCACATCGCCACCAAGGCCGGCGCCCCGCTGGTGCCCGGGACCAAGGACCCGGTCGGGGGCGCCGACGAGGTCGTGGCCTTCGCGCAAGCGCACGGTCTCCCGGTCGCCATCAAGGCGGCCTTCGGTGGCGGTGGCCGCGGGCTGAAGGTCGCCCGCACGATGGAGGAGATCCCGGAGCTGTTCGACTCGGCGGTTCGCGAGGCGGTCGCCGCCTTCGGCCGCGGCGAGTGCTTCGTCGAGCGATTCCTGGACAAGCCGCGGCACGTCGAGGCGCAGGTGCTCGCCGACACCCACGGCAACGTGATCGTCGTCGGCACCCGCGACTGCTCGCTGCAGCGGCGCAACCAGAAGCTGGTCGAGGAGGCGCCCGCGCCGTTCCTCACCGACGACCAGCGCGCCCGCATCCACTCCTCGGCGAAGGCGATCTGCAAGGAGGCCGGCTACCACGGCGCCGGCACCGTCGAGTACCTCGTGGGCGTCGACGGCTCGATCTCCTTCCTCGAGGTCAACACCCGCCTGCAGGTGGAGCACCCGGTCTCCGAGGAGACCAGCGGCATCGACCTGGTGCGCCAGCAGTTCCGCATCGCCGAGGGCCTGCCGCTGGAGATCACCGAGGACCCCGAGCCGCGGGGTCACAGCATCGAGTTCCGGATCAACGCCGAGGACGCCGGCCGCAACTTCATGCCGGCCCCGGGCCCGGTGAACCGGCTGGAGATCCCGCAGGGCCCCGGTGTGCGCTGGGACTCCGGCGTCGAGGCCGGCGGCGAGGTCGCCGGCGCGTTCGACTCGATGCTGGCCAAGCTGATCGTCACCGGCGCCACCCGCGAGGAGGCCCTGCAGCGGGCCCGCCGCGCGCTGGACGAGCTGGTGGTCGAGGGCATGCCCACGGTCATCCCGTTCCACCGGGCCGTGGTGCGCGACAAGGCGTTCACCAGCGAGCCGTTCACGGTGCACACCCGCTGGATCGAGACCGAGTGGGACAACCAGGTCCCGCCCTACGACGCCGTCCCGGCCGGGCAGGACGAGGAGGCGCCGCGGCAGACCGTCGTGGTGGAGGTCGGCGGCCGCCGCCTCGAGGTCTCCCTGCCCGCCGGGCTCGCCGCCGGCGGTGGCGGCGCGGCGCCCGGCGCGGCGGCCAAGCCCCGCAAGCGCGGCGGCGGGGGCGGCGGTGCCGCGGCCTCCGGTGACTCCCTCACCTCGCCGATGCAGGGCACCATCGTCAAGGTCGCCGTCGAGGACGGCGCCACCGTCGAGGCCGGTGACCTGGTCGTCGTCCTCGAGGCGATGAAGATGGAGCAGCCGATCACGGCGCACAAGGCCGGCACGATCTCCGGCCTGGCGGCCGAGGTCGGCGCCTCGGTCACCAGCGGCGCGGTCATCTGCACCATCGCCGACGCCGAGTAGGACCGCGCGTCGGGGGGGGGGGGGGGGGGGGGGGGGGGGGGGGGGGGGGGGGGGGGGGGGGGGGGGGGGGGGGGGGGCGGGGGGGGGGGGGGCGCGGGCGCGGGCGGGGGCCGCGCCCCCCCC
>NZ_JBJHAB010000008.1:0-202142 GCF_054050815.1 Blastococcus sp. SYSU DS0552 | reverse complement strand
CGGGGGGCATTGGTGTCAATGGTGTTAGACAGGCGGGTGGCGGGGGTTGGGGGGGGGGGGGGGGGGGGGGGGGGGGGGGGGGGGGGGCCGCCCCCCCCCCCCGCGACAGGATGGCTCACTCCTGCAGGATCGGCCCGTAGGCCTCGACGATCTCGTCGATCCGCTGGGAGAAGGCGTCGCTGCCGATGAACTCGTCGGGCACGTACTGCTCGCCGAGCTGCTCACGCACCTGGTCCTTCTGCAGGCACGTGTCGACCGTGTCCTCGAGGGTCGAGACCACGTCGTCCGGGACGCCCGCCGGGGCGGCCAGGCCGAAGACCGACACGCTGTTGGTGAGCTCCGGGTACCCGGACTCGGCCAGCGTCGGCGCGTCGATGTAGTCGACCGGCTCGGGCGGGCTGACCGCCAGCGGGACGAAGTCGCCCGCGTCGATGTTCTCCAGGACGTCCTGCGAGGAGTTGATGAAGACGGCGTCGACGTTGCCGCCGCGGATCGCCGTGGTCATCTCCGCGTTGCCGGTGAACGGCACCGCGGTGACCTCGACGCCGTACTCCTCCGCGAGCCGCCGCAGCTCCATCGCCTGCGACGTCGTCGTCCCGGGGACGCCGACGTTGAGCTCGCCGGGGTTCTCCTCGGCGTAGCTGAAGAACTCCTCGGCGGTGGAGAACCGGGAGTCCGGCCCCACGACGAGCGCCGAGGGGATCTCGGTGACGGCGGCGATCGGGACGTAGTCGTCGTTGGTGTAGCCGACGTCCTGCTGCAGCGGGTTGGTGGCCGAGGCCGGCACCGCGATCAGCGACAGCGTGTGCCCGTCGTTCCCACCGGCGAGCATCGCCTGCATCCCGACGGAGCCGGAGGCGCCCTCGCGGTTCTCCACGACGACGGTCTGGCCCAGCTCCTCCTCGATGCAGCTGCCGATGGTGCGCCCGGCGAGGTCGGTCGGGCCTCCGGCGGCGTAGGGGACGATCAGGGTGATGTTCTCCGTCGGGTAGTCCGACGCGGCGGCGTCGCCGCCACCGCCCCCTCCGCCGGTGTCGCCCCCGTCGTCACCACCACAGGCGGCGAGGGTGAGCACGGACGCGGCGATCAGCGCGGGCCAGGTCGAGCGGGTACGGCGCATGGGTTCCTCCGGTGGTCGGGGGTGGGTCGTGCGGGGATCGGGTCAGCCGAGGATCGGCTCGTAGACCTCCTGGGTCCGGTCGAGGACCTCGGCGAGCTCCTCGGCGCCGGCGAACTCCTCCGGGACGTACTGCTCGCCGATCCGCTCCTGTACCTCCGGCTTCTCCAGGCAGGTCTGCAGGGTCTCCTCGAGCGTCGAGACGACGTCGTCCGGGAGCCCGGCCGGGCCGGCCAGGCCGAAGGTCGAGCCGGAGAGGGTCAGGCCGTCGTAGCCGAGCTCGGCGAAGGTGGGGGTGTCGGGCAGCCAGGAGAGCCGCTCCTCGGGCGAGGCGACGAGCGGGACGAAGTCGCCCGACTCGATGTTCTCGACCACGTCGATCGAGGCGTTGATCAGCACGGCGTCCACGTTGCCGCCGAGGAGGGCGGTGGTCATCTCGGCGTTGCCGTTGAAGGGGACGGCGGTGACCTGCACCCCGTGCTCGTCGGCCAGCCGCTGCAGCTCGATGGCCTGGGGGGTCGAGGCGCCGGGGGTGCCGACGGTGACCGTGCCGGGCTGGGCCTCGACCGCGGCGAAGAAGTCCTCGGCGGAGGCGTACGGCGAGTTCTGCCCGACCGCGAGGACCGACGGCACCTCGGCCATGACCCCCACCGGCGCGATGTCGTCCTTGGTGTAGCCCACCTCGTTGGCCAGCGGCGTCAGCACCATGGTGCCCGCGGTCACCAGCGAGAGGGTGTGCCCGTCGGGCTCGGCGGCGATCAGCTCGGTCGTGGCCAGCGCGCCGGAGCCGCCCGGCAGGTTCTCGACCACCACGGTCTGCCCGAGCTCCTGCTCGAGGCAGGTCCCGACGGTGCGGGTGGTCAGGTCGGTGGGCCCGCCGGCGCCGTACGGCACGAGCATCCGGATCGACTCGGTCGGGTAGGACGCCGCGTTCCCGCCCCCCTCGGCGGTGGTGCCGGTGGTGCCGCCGCCACCGCCGCCGTCGTCCCCGCCGCACGCGGCGACGAGTCCGACCAGCGCGACGGCCGCGATGCCTGACGAGATGCGCATGTCTCTCCCCCAACGATCGCCGTTGATCGCTCCGCCGGACACGCCTGGCGGTGGTCCGGATCACCTGGATACAAGCACAGGGGTGGGTGGCCAGCGCCCCGAAAAGACAACGATCCGGACTCGGTCAGGGCACCGGGAGGACGACGTCGATCAGGTACGGTCCGGGCTCGGTGATCGCCCGGCGGAACTGCGCGGCGAACTCCTCCGCGGTCGTCGCCCGGCCGCCGGGCACGCCCATCCCGGCGGCCAGCGCGACGAAGTCCAGATCCGGCCGGGCCAGCTCCAGCAGGTCCCTCGACCGCGGCCCGGAGGCCTCCGCCCCCACGTTGCGCAGCTCCCCCTCGAGGATCCGGTAGGAGCGGTTGCTGAACACGACCGTCGTCACGTCGAGCGACTCCCGGGCCTGCGTCCACAGCGCCGAGATGGTGTACATGGCACTGCCGTCGCCCTCCAGGCAGACGACGCGCTGCCCGGGGCGGGCGATCGCCGCACCCGTGGCGACCGGGAGCCCCTGCCCGATCGCGCCGCCGGTGAGGGTGAGCCAGTCGTGGCGCGGCGCCCCGGTGGTCGGCACCGGCATCTGCCGGCTCGACGTCACCCCCTCGTCGACGACGATCGCCCCCTCCGGCAGGAGGGCGCCGAGCACCGCGCCCACGGTGTCGGGGGTCAGCGCGCCGGTGGGGAGGTCGGGCCGCTCCAGGGGCTGCTCCTCCGGCTCCTCCGCCGGGCCGACGAGGTCGGCGAGCCGGGCCAGGGCGTCGACCACGTCGTCCGCGCCCTCGGCGAGCACGTGCACCTGGCACCCCTCGGGGACCAGGCTGCTGGGCCGGTCGGGGTAGGCGAAGAACTCCACTGGCGGCCGGGCGCCGGCGAGCACGAGGTGCCGGACGCCGGCCAGCCGCTGGGCGACCTGCTGCCCGGCCCGGGGCAGGCGCTCGACCGGCGGCAGGCCCGCCCCGCGCTCCAGCCTGGCCGGGAAGGTCTCGCAGTGCAGCCGGGCGCCGGTCGCACGGGCGACCCGGCTCGCCGCCCGCAGCCCCGGTGCCCGCGTCGCCGCTCCGCCCACGAGGACCGCGCAGGGCTCACCGGAGGTCAGCAGCCCCGCGAGCCGGGTGACGACGTCGTCCGGCACCGCCCGCGGCCTGCCCGGCTCCGGGGTCGCGGCGGGCTCGGCGCCCTCGGACCAGGAGACGTCGGCGGGCAGGACGAGCGTCGCGATCCCGCCGGGGGCCGTGCGGGCGGCGGCGATCGCCTCCGCCGCATCGGCCCCGACGTCCGCCGCCCGGCCGGAGCGGCGCACCCACGCCGACACCGTGCCGGCGAGCGCGTCGATGTCCGACTCCAGCGGGGAGTCGTACTCCTTGTGGTACCCGGCGTGGTCGCCGACGACGGTGACCATCGGCGTCGCCGCGCGGCGGGCGTTGTGCAGGTTGGCCAGGCCGTTGGCGAGACCCGGGCCGAGGTGCAGCAGGACGCCGGCCGGCCGGTCGACCATCCGGCCGTAGCCGTCCGCGGCCCCGGTGGCCACGCCCTCGAACAGGCAGAGCACGCCCCGCATCCCGGGAACGGCGTCGAGCGCGGCGACGAAGTGCATCTCCGAGGTGCCCGGGTTGGCGAAGCAGACGTCGACCCCGCCGTCCACGAGCGTGCGGATGAGGGCGCGGGCGCCGTTCACGCCACCACCCCCGCGCGGCCGGTGCGGACGTGGGCTGGATCACGCTGGGCACCCATGGGGGCACCGTACGCGGGCCGGCAGCGCGCGGACGGACGGGTCAGCGGCGGGTGCGGGTGGCGGCCGAGACCCGTGCGAGGGCATCGGTGACGACGGCGGCGTCGTCACCCAGCAGGCTCAGCAGGTGCGCGACGAGCTCGTCGTGCGTGGTGCGGGCCGCGGCCACCCGTTCCCGCCCCGCGGTGGTCAGCCGGGCGTGCAGCAGGCGCTTGTCGGCCTCCACCCGTTCGCGGATGACCAGCCCTTGGGCGACCAGCCGGTTGATGGTGCTGGTGACCCCGGGCCGGGAGAGGCCGACCGCTTCGGCCACCTCTCCCATGGAGGCCCGCTCCCCCGGCGACTCGGCGATGCGGCGCAGCGCCTCGAAGCCGGTGAGGGAGAGGTCGTGGTGGCGGTGGAGCGCCGAGTCGACCCGCCGGGTGATGCGGTCGTGCACCTGCACGATGCGCAACCACGTCTCGGCGGGGCGGGGAGCGACTCCGGGAAGAGCGGCAGCATCCCGGGGGACACCGCGCGCGAGCGCGTCCTCGGACCGTGGCACCCGCTCAGACTCCCCGGATCACGCGCCGGTGAAACCGAACTCAGACGGCGGAGATCGAGCCCACGGCGCGCCGCCCGGCGTGCTGGCGCCCGGCGACCGAGACCAGCCCGCCGGCGGTGGCCACGAGCGCCACCGCGGCGACCGCCAGGGAGGCCAGCGACACCACGCCCCGGGCGGGCGCGGCCTCCTCCACGGCGGCGGCGACCTGCAGGGCGACACCGGTCCGCACCGCGGAGTCGGCGCCCACCAGGTCGAGGGTGGCGGGGCCCGCCGCGGCGCCCTCGGGGATGCGCACGTCGACGCGGACCTCGCCGGCGAGGTTCGCGGTCGCCGTGGCCAGCACGGTCTCGCCGCCGTGGAACACGATGCTCACCTGCTCCCCGGGGTTGAAGCCGGCGCCGCGCAGCACCACCGTGCCACCGGGCTGGACCTGGGGAAGGCCGCCGCCCGGTCCGCCCGCCGCGAACGCCCCGACGTCGCCGGAGGTGCGCGTCGGGGTGCCCGTGGTCGTGGTCCCGGAGCCCGTCGGGGTGCCAGTGCTCGGCGGGGAACCGGGCGTCGTCGTGGTGCCGGGGGTCCCCGGCGCGGTGGTCCCCGGGAGGGTGGATCCCGTGGTCGGGCCGCCGGTGGTCGGGGCGCCGCTGGTCGTGGGCGCCGGTTCGGACGGCTCGACCGTGGCCGTCGGCGGCGCCGGCGGGGGCGGCGGTGGGGACAGGGCGACCTGGCAGTCCTCGACCGTGGGCCGGGTGAGCGTGTAGTCCGCCAGCTCGTCGACGTAGGTCCGGCCCGACCCGTCGCGCGCGGTGAACTCCAGCCGCGGGTCGATCGTCTCGCCGGGGGCGACGTCGTCGGTGCGCAGCACCACGCTGCCCAGGGGCGCGAGCGTGGCCTCGTCCTCACCGGACGGCGTCCGGGTGGTGGCCAGGCGCACACTGTAGGGAGCGGTGCCGGCGACGACCTCCACCACGATCCCGCCCGGGTGGCAGCTGGGGCCGTGGGTGACGCGGGCGTCGGGCCGGGTGGGGTCGTCGAGCGCCTGCGCGGGGGCGGCCGTGGAGACGGCGAGGCCGAGCAGGACGACGAGGAGGCCGGTCACGACACCGGCGGGGAGGGCGCCGCGGACCACCCGGGCCGACGTCGTCCGCGTCTGCCCGGTGATCCGCTCGAAGCTGCCGTTCAGCCCGCTCTCCCCTTTGCGATGCACTCGAGTTCCAGATGATGACGGAAGTGACGCTTCGTTGCTAGCCCGTTACGCGCGTGTCGGGCGTGTCGTGCGGCGTGTCTGGATCGACCCGCCGTCCCCCCGTTCGGGGGAACCGCCGGACGCCCGTTCGTCATCCCCGGCGAGCTCGGGCACTACCCGGATCCCCCGCTCCTCACCCACGGGACTTCGCCACCCCCAGCGCCCGCCACCACGCGCCCCGGGCCTCCGGTCGGCCATGACCGGGTGCGGACCAGGCAACGAGCCCCGGAGCGACCGCGCCCCTCCTCCTGCCGCCGTGAGGGGGGTCACTACGGTGACCGCGTGGACGAAGCGGGTGCGGGCCGACGGCGGCAGAACGAGGTGTACCGGGCCGGGGTGTACGGCCGCTCCCCGCGGGTGCCGGTCGGCGTCCGGCGGCTGCAGGAGCGCGCCAAGCGGGTCCTGGACGCCCGCGCCTACGCCTACGTCGCGGGCGGAGCGGGCGACGAGGTGACCCAGCGGGCCAACCGGGCAGCGTTCGACCGGTGGGCCGTGGTGCCGCGGGTGCTGCGCGACGCGAGCGTCCGCGACACCTCGGTGGAGCTGTTCGGGCGCCGGCTCCCCGCCCCGCTGCTGCTCGGCCCGGTGGGCGCGCTGGAGCTGGTGCACCCGGAGGCCGACCTGGCCGTCGCCCGCGCCGCCGCCGCCACCGGCGTGCCGATGGTCTTCTCCAACCAGGGCTCGCGGTCGATGGAGGAGTGCGCGGCCGCGATGGGCGGGTCGCCGCGGTGGTTCCAGCTGTACTGGTCGACGTCCGACCAGCTCGTGGAGAGCCTGGTCCACCGGGCGGAGACCGCCGGCTGCGAGGCCCTGGTGGTCACCCTCGACACGACGATGCTCGGTTGGCGCCCGCGCGACCTCGACCTCGGGCACCTGCCGTTCGCCCTGGGCAAGGGCATCGCGCAGTACACCTCCGACCCGGTGTTCCGCCGCCTGGTCGAGGAGCGCGCCGCGGCCGCCGGCCCCCGCGAACCACAGCCCCGGCCCACCCCGGCGGCGATCAAGGCGCTGGTGTCGATGGCGCGGGCCTGGCCCGGGTCGTTCCGCGACAACCTGCGCTCACCGCTGCCCCGCGCGGCAGTGGAGACCTTCCTGGCCATCTACTCGCGGCCGTCGATCAGCTGGGCCGATCTGGCCTGGCTGCGCTCCCGCACGAAGCTGCCGATCCTGCTCAAGGGCGTACTGCACCCCGACGACGCGCGGCGCGC
This sequence comes from Blastococcus sp. SYSU DS0552, assembly GCF_054050815.1. Classification (NCBI taxonomy): domain Bacteria; kingdom Bacillati; phylum Actinomycetota; class Actinomycetes; order Geodermatophilales; family Geodermatophilaceae; genus Blastococcus; species Blastococcus sp. SYSU DS0552. The sequence goes on along the minus strand of NZ_JBJHAB010000008.1, from coordinate 195,251 downwards.
GCTGGACGAGGGCATGGACGGCGTGGTCGTGAGCACGCACGGCGGGCGCCAGGTCGACCGGTCGATCGCCGCGCTCGACGCGCTGCCCGACGTCGTCGCGGCCGTGGGCGACCGGGCGCCGGTGCTGCTCGACAGCGGCATCCGCAGCGGCGCCGACGTCTTCACCGCCGTCGCCCTGGGTGCCCGCGCGGTGCTGCTGGGCCGGCCGTTCGCCTGGGGTCTCGCGCTGGCCGGCGAGGCGGGTGTGCGGCAGGTCGTCGAGGATGTCGTCGGCGAGTTCGACCTGACGCTGGGGCTGACCGGGCACACCGCCGTCGACCAGCTGACGCCGGAGGTCCTGCGCCGCGTCGGCTGACGGACGCTCCGGCGCCGCGGGTTGACGCCGCCTGTGGCCTGGGTCACAGTGGGAACCGGGCGGGGGCAGCCGGGAAACAGTGGCTACCCACTGCTGGGTAGACCGACCAACGCGGCCAGACCGTCAGGACCGGCCCCCCGCCCCCACTCCTACTGCACCGCGTCCGGCGGGGGGTCCGCCGTCTCCGGGGTCGGCGGTTCCGCGGGCGGCTCCGTCGGCGTCTCCGGCTCCGTCGGCGGGTCGGGCTCGGTCGGCGGCGGAGGCGGCGGCTCCGGCCTCGTCGGCGGAGGGGGCGGCGGCTCCGGGGTCGTCGGCGGGTCGGGCTCCGTCGGCGGCGGAGGCGGCGGAGGCGGCGGCTCCGGGCTCGGCGGCGGAGGCGGCGGCTCCGGGCTCGGCGGCGGAGGCGGCGGCTCCGGGCTCGGCGGAGGCGGCGGAGGCGGCTCCGGGCTCGGCGGAGGCGGCGGAGGCGGCTCCGGGCTCGGCGGCGGAGGCGGCGGCGGAGCGGGGGCCGGGGACGGCTCGGGCGCGGGCCGCGGCGCCGGGGTCGGCGCGGGGCGCGGCGGGTTCCAGCGGGCGCCGTTGCTGACCAGCACCGTCACCGTGTCACCGCGCTGGAGGAGCGTGCCCGGCGCGGGGTCGACGCCGACGACGGTGCCCGGGCGGAGCGCGCTGCTGACGCGGACGAACGAGGCACCGAGGTCCCGGGCGGCGAGCAGCTGGCGGCAGCCGGCAGCGGACCGGCCGGGGCAGCCGGCGGGCACCCCGGCCCGGGTCCCCTCCACGAACTGCGGGTCGGCCGGCGGGAAGGGCACCGGCTCCCGGGTGCTCAGGACCGGCTGCATGGCGTCGTGCCAGATCTGGGCACCCTTGCCGCCGCCGAAGCCGCCGACGTCCTGGTTCTCCACCGGGTTGTAGACCATCACGCTGGCCGAGACCTGGGGCGTGTAGCCGACGAACGCGATGGAGAAGTTGTCCTGCGTCGTCCCGGTCTTGCCGGCGATCTGGTGGCCCGGCACGTACGCGCGGCGGCCGGTCTGCCCGGGGTGGCCCGGCTCGACGTCCTTGCGCAGCGCCTGGTTGAGCGTGTTCGCCAGCCCGGGGGCGACGACCTCCTCGCATCGCGGGCCACCGAGCGGCTGCCCGTCCTCGCCCAGCACCGGCTCCCCGGAGCGGTCGAGCACGCGCTGCACCGGCATCGGCTCGCAGCGGGTACCGCTCGCGGCCAGCGTGGCGTAGGCGTTCGCCAGGTCCAGCGGGCTGGTGGCCTCGGCGCCGAAGGTGAACGACCCGCGGTTCTCGGCGACGATCTGGTCGGCGACGGGGTCGAGGGAGCGCAGGCCCAGGCGCTGGGCCATGCGCACCGGCGCCTCCACGCTGCCGAGCTGGTCGGACAACGCGAGGAAGTAGGTGTTGGAGGACATGTAGAGCGCCTGCTCCATGTCCAGCGTCGCCCGGTAGCGGCCGGCGTTCTCGACGTCGTAGGGGCCGTCGCCGTCCCGGTAGACCGTCGACTCGTAGGGGTCGGAGGTGGTGATGCGGTGCTCCAGGCCGAGACCCTGCTCGAGCGCGGCGGCGGCGGTGAAGACCTTGTACGTCGACCCGGTGCCCTGCCCGGCCGCGACGTTGAGGTTGACCATCGTCTGGGTGGGGTCGCCCTCGTCGGCGCCGTAGGTCCGGTTGACCGACATCGCCAGCACCCGGCCGGTGCCCGGCTCCACGGCCGTGTGGATCCCCGCGCGCGGGTCGTCGGGCGCCAGGGTCGCCAGGACGGCGGCGTCCCCGGCCTGCTGCACGGCGGGGTCCAGCGTCGTCTCGATGGTGAGCCCGCCGGTCTCGATCGCCTCCTCGTCGAGCCCGAGCGTGCCGGTCAGGTAGCTCATGGCGTAGTCGCAGAAGAAGCCGCCGATCCGGGCCTCCTGGCAGCCCCGCGGTGGCCCCTCGCCGGGCGTGGGGACCACCGGTTCGCTCCGGGCCTCCTCGACCGCGGCGGGATCGGCCATCCCGAGCTCCGCCATGCGCGCGAGGACGACGTCACGGCGCTGGGTGGCCCGGTCGGGGGCCACGAACGGGTCGTACTGCGCGGGGCTCTGCACCAGGCCGGCGAGCGTGGCCGCCTGGGCGAGGGTCAGCGCGTCCGGCGTCACGCCGAAGTAGGTCTCGGCCGCGGCGGCGACCCCGTAGGCACCGGCGCCGAAGTAGACCCGGTTGAGGTACCGGGTGAGGATCTCGTCCTTGGTGTAGTCCTGCTCCAGGGCGAGGGCCAGCTGGGCTTCCCGGAGCTTGCGGGCCACGCTCTCGTCGGTGGCGGCCTGCCGGCTGTCGGGGTCGGTGGCCGACTGCAGGCGGATCTGCTTGACCAGCTGCTGGGTCAGCGTCGAGCCGCCCTCGACCACCTCGCCGGCGGAGAGGTTGCGAACCAGCGCACGGGCGAGCCCCTTGCCGTCGACGCCACTGTGGTCGAAGAACCGGCTGTCCTCGATCGCGACGAGCGCGTCCTTCATCACCGGGGCGATCGCCTCGGAGGGGACCACCGTGCGGTTGCGCCGGTAGAACTCGGCGATGAGGGACCCGTCCGCAGCGAGCATGCGGGTGTTGCCGGCCGGGGTGCGGTCCAGCAGTTCGTCGTCGACGGGGCGCATCAGGTCGGTGCCGGCGCGGGTGGCGAGAGTGGCGCCGCCCACGAGCGGCAGGGCGAAGCCGGCGAGCAGCGCACCGGCCAGCACGACCGCCATCGCCAGGCCCAGCAGCGCGCGCCACCGGCGAGGGCGCCGGGCGGGCGCTTCCTCGACCCCGGGCAGGGGCAGACCTCCGGAGACGGGACGGGGCGACACGGAACTCCTCGGCACAGGCGACAACGGCGGCGCCCACGCGGAGCGGACCCGTGTTCCTCGGTACCCCGCGAGGTGCGAAGTGCCAGCCGGCGGACCGATCTGTCACACAATCGCAAAGAGCCGCCTCCGCCCCGAACGCAGCTCTGGGGGCCGAGTTCGCGATCTGCGGGCCCTGCAGGACCCCCGGAGCGCGTGCTCGACCCCCAGAGCGGGGAGCGAACGCGGTCAGTCCCCCGCCGGTACCAGCGGCGCCGCAGGCGCCGGCCGCGGGACCGGCACCACGGCCGGCAGCTCGCCGGCCGGCTCGTGCCGGACGGTCGGCAGCCACCCCAGCCACCGCGGCAGGTACCAGTTGCGCTCGCCAAGCAGCTGCATCACCGCGGGCAGCAGCAGCGCCCGGACCACGGTGGCGTCCAGCAGCACCGCCACCGCCAGGCCCAGCCCGATCTGCTTCATGCTCGTCATCGACAGCGTCACGAAAGTCAGGAAGACGAACACCATGATCACCGCGGCGCTGGTGACGACCCCGGCCGAGGACGTGATGCCCTGCGCGACGGCGTCCCGGGTGGCGAGCCCCCGGTCCCGGGCCTCGCGGATCCGGCTGAGGATGAACACGTGGTAGTCCATCGACAGGCCGAAGAGGATGACGAACAGGAACAGCGGGATCCAGTTCACGATCGCCCCGGTCCGGTCGAGGTCGATGAGACCGGCGCCGATGCCCTCCTCGAAGACGAGCACCATCACGCCGTAGGCAGCGGCCACGCTCAGCAGGTTGAGCACGATCGCGGTGATCGCGACGGTCACCGAGCGGAACGAGACCAGCAGCAGGAGGAAGGCCAGCACCAGGACGAAGCCGAACACCCACGGGGTGCGCTCGGCCATGAGCTCGTCGAAGGCCACCGAGTAGGCCGTGCCGCCGCTGACGACCGCGGTCACGCCGTCCAGCGCGCCGACGGTCTCGGGCACGATCTCGTCGGCGAGGGTCGCGAGGGCGTCGCGGGAGGCCTGCTCCTCGCCGTCGCCGGTGAGCGGCACCCCTACGACGGCGACCGTGCCGGCCTCGTTGGTCTCGACGGCGATCGGCTCGTTCATCTCCCCGCTGGCCAGGGCGCGCTCGCGCAGCTCGGCGATCGCGGCCTGCACCTGCGGGGCGGCGACGTCGGGCGCCTCGATGACCACCTCGGCCGGTGAGGGTCCGCCGGGGAACGCCTCGGTGATCCGGTTGTAGGTCTGGATCACCGCGAGGTCCTGCGGCAGGTCCTGGACGCCCTCGGCACGGAGGTCCATCGACGCCGCCGGGACGGCCAGCCCGACGAGGACACCACCGGCGACGACGGCGGCGACCAGCGGCCGGCGGAGCACCGCCCCGAGGACGACGGGCCAGAAGCGGCCGGGCCGGTCGGCGGCGCGCCGGCGCAGGAACGGCAGCCGGCCCTTCTCCACCCGGTCACCGAGCCACGCCATCATCGCCGGCAGCACCGTGAGCGAGCCGAGCACCGAGCAGGCGACGACCAGGATGGTGGCGGAGGCGACGCCGGTGAAGACCGAGAAGCCAGTGAGGAACATGCCGGCCATCGCGACCATGACGGTGATGCCGGAGATGAGCACCGAGTGCCCGGAGGTCGCGGCGGCGATGTCGAGGGCGTTCACCGGGCCGGCGCCCTTGGCCCGCTCCTCGCGCTCCCGCTTGAGGTAGAAGAGCGAGTAGTCCACGCCGACGGCCAGGCCGATCAGCAGCATGACGATCTGCGCGGTCTGGTCGACGTGCCAGATCTGGCTGGTGAGGCTGAGCAGCCCGAGGGCGCCGACGAAAGCCGTCAGCGCGAACACCAGCGGGAGGAGGGCGGCGACCAGCGCACCGAAGGTCAGCAGCAGCACCGCCAGCGTGATCGGGATGGAGAGCAACTCGGCGCGCTGGAAGTCGGCGTCCAGGGTCTCGTTCAGCGCGAGGTCGGCGCTGGTGCCGCCGAACTGCTCGACGCGCACGTCGTCGTGCTCGGCAGCCACCGCGGCGACCGCGGCCTGCACGGGGGCGATCCGCTCGGCGGCGTCGTCCGGGTCGCCGGCGAGGTCGAAGGTGACCAGGGCGGAGCGGCCGTCGGCGGAGACCAGCGGAGCGCCGTCGAGCGGGCTGACCAGGTTCGTGACCTCGGGGGTGCCTCGCAGCTCGTCGACGAGGTCGGTGAGCGCGGCGGTGGCCGCGGCCTCGGGGACGTCGGCCTCGCGCTGCACCAGGACCATCTCCGCGGCCGGCTCCTCCCAGCCGTGGTCGGTGAGGATCTGCTGGGCCCGGGCGGGCTCGCCGAGGGTCTGCTCGGCCGAGGTCAGCTGGGCCTGCGGCACGAACGAGCCGAGTGCGACGGCGGCCACCACGAAGGCCAGCCAGCCGAATACCGCCGTCTTCCGGTGCCGGGCGCTCCAGCGTCCGACCCGTCCCGCGAGGTTGCGGGATCCATCCATCGTCGCCTCCTGTCCGAATGCGGGTGTCCGCATGCCAACCTGCTGGTCACGGGCGCACGCGCCCATCCCGCCAGCTGGTCGGGCGCGGGTCGGGGCGGTCCGACCGTCGGGGCGCGGCCCGCCGGCGGAGAGACTTCCGGAGGAGGGGGGGCCGAACATCAGGGAAACCCCTGAGCCGGTCCCTGATCTTGGTCCCGGGCTCACGGGATCAGCGGTTCAGGCGGGCCTGGACGACGTCGATGGCGACCGCGAGCACGACGATCGCGAGGAGGACGAGGACGCCGACCGCGAGCTCATCGGTGGCACGGGGGCGGCGGCGAGCTCCGGTCACGAGGTGAGGCGTCGGCGACGTCAGCGCCCACGCCGCTCTGCGGGTCCTGTGCACGCGAGAGGGCCGTTGCAGGACCCCTGAGCGGGCGCAGCACTCCCAGAGCGGGCCGCGCGCGCGTGTGGCAGCGCACGTTGAAGACGAAGCGGCCCCGCACTTCCGTCGAAGTGCGGGGCCGCTCGGTGTCTCAACCAGACGTGCACCCGAAGGGATTCGAACCCCTAACCTTCTGATCCGTAGTCAGATGCTCTATCCGTTGAGCTACGGGTGCGGATGTTCAGTTGTCGTGCGCGGAGGCTCCGGGATTTGAACCCGGGATGGGGATTAACCCAAACCGCATTAGCAGTGCGGCGCCATAGACCGGACTAGGCGAAGCCTCCCGGGGCTCGAGTCACCTCGTAACCACCGAGGAGAGAGACTACCAGCGCTGCCGGACCCGGGTCTTCGGGGGGTGCAGCCCCGGTCCGCGCGAGCGAGTGCGACGAACTCGCGGCCACCAGGCCGCGAGCACCACGAGTTCGTCGCACTCGGCGCAGCAGTCAGGCGGCGACCGTCTCCCGCGACCGGGTGGGGGCCAGCGGGCTGCGGCCGGGCACGAGGGTGACGACGACGGCGGCGGCCGCCCCGGCGCAGGCCAGCAGGAGCGCCCCCGGCACCCCGGACGACGTCTCGATCAGCGCACCACCCAGGGCCGCGCCGATGGCCGAGGCGCCGACGGTGATCGTGGAGAGCCAGGTGAACGCCTCGGTGGTGGCGTGCACCGGCGCGAGCGAGCCGACCAGCGAGTTCTGCACCGTCAGGGTCGGCGCGATCGCCGTCCCCCCGAGGAACAGCAGCACGCCCAGCGCCCACGGGCTGGATACCCAGGCCAGCGGCGCGAGGCCGATCGTGACGCCGAACAGCAGCCAGCGGTACTGCCGGGGCAGCGACGCGCTCATCACCCGCGCCCCGAACCACAGGCCACCGGCGACCGACCCCAGCGACCAGACCGCCAGCAGGACCCCCGAGAGGCCCGGGGAGCCGGTGGAGCCGGCGAACGCCGGGATCGCGACCTCCAGCGCCCCGAACCCCAGCATCACGGCCGATCCGCTGAGCAGCACCCGGGGCATGCCGGGGGCGAGCACGGTGCTGAACAGGCCGGCAGTGGGCGCCGCCGCGGGCACCCACGACCGGGCGGCACGGGCGACGCCGAGCGCGCCGACGACGGCCAGCGCGCCGGCGAGCCCCACGGCCCACGCCGGCGCGGCCAGCACCGCCAGCGCGGCGACCAGCGTCGGGCCGACGACGAACACCAGCTCGGTGGCCGTGGCGTCGAGGGCGTAGGCGGTGGAGCGGACGCGCGGGTCGGTGCGCGACCACAGGGCGCGGACGGTGCCGGAGACCAGCGGCGTGCTGGCGCCGGCCAGGGCGGAGGCGGCCACGACGGCGGTGTCCGGCGCGCCGCCGAGGGTCACCGCCACCAGCAGGGCGAGCAGCAGCGGGTAGAGCGCCGACTGCGCAAGCAGGATGCGGCGGGGTCCCTTCCGGTCGGCGAGGCGGCCGAGGACCGGCGCCATCACGGCCGACGCGATGCCGAGGGTGGCCGCGGCCAGGCCGGCGATCGCGTAGGAGCCGGTCTGCTGCTGCACCATGAGCAGCAGCGCGAGCGGCACCATGGACGACGGCAGACGGCCGGCGAAGCCGGCGAGGAGGAGCACCTTGGCGGAAGGAAGGCGCCAGACGGCGAGGTAGGCACGCACGCTTGCACTCGTTTCGCACTGCAGGGGAAGGAAGAGTAGGCGGTCAAAGAGCGTTGACCGCCTACGCAGTCCCGAGACTAGGGACAGATGAGTAGGGAGTCAATTGGACTACGACACCTACGGATCGACCGCGGTCGAGCTGGCCATCGCCCTGGCCAACGCCGACCTGGCGCCCGAGGACGGGATGCCGCGCTTCCTGGCGGCGCACGACGAGTGGTTCACGCCCGGCACCTCGCTGGACCTCACGCCGGCCGACGCCCAGAAGGCCGCCGCCACGGCGCAGCTGGTGCGCGCGGTCGCGCTGGCCGAGTCGCAGCCCGACGTGCTCGCCCGGCTCAACGAGCTGCTGGCACTGGCCCGCCCCCGGCCCTACGCCACCGACCACGACGGCGACCTGCACCTGCACTACGCCCGCCCCGACGCCCCGGCCCTCGAGCAGCTGACGACGACGGTCGCGATGGGCCTGTCGCAGGTGGTGGTGCAGCACGGCTGGCAGCGCCTGGGCGTGTGCTCGGCCGAGGGCTGCGACGACGTCTACGTCGACACCTCCCGCAACGCCAGCCGCCGCTACTGCTCCAACACCTGCGCCAGCCGCTCGACCGTGGCCGCCTACCGGGCCCGCCGGAAGTCCTGACCCCGCCCCGAATGATCAGGTGACCTGGTCATTCGGGGTCCTGGCTCACCATCGACACCGAGCCAGGACCCGGAACGATCAGGTGGGCTGATCATCGACGCGGCGGCTAGCGTCCGGTCGTGCCCATCCCCCGCGACGTCGACGCGCGGCTGCACGCCTGGATCGGCGGGTTCCCGACCACCCCGGCCGACCGCTGGCTGCGCCACCTCTCGGCCGCGGCCGACCACGGGAAGCTGTGGCTGCTGCTCGCGCTCGCGCTGGGCGGCCGCCCCGGCCGGCTGCGGCGCGGCGCCCTCCGCGGGGTGGGGTCGATGCTGGTCACCAGCGCGGTGGTCAACGCCGTCCTCAAGCCGGCGTTCGGCCGGGTGCGCCCGGACCTGGCGAACCTGCGCACCGAACGCCGGCTGCGCCGCGAACCAGGGAGCCTGTCCTTCCCCAGCGGGCACTCGGGCTCGGCCGCGGCCTTCGTCACCGGGCTGGCCCTGGAAGCCCCCGCGGCCGGAGCCGGGCTCGCCCCGCTGGCGCTGGCCATCGGCTACTCGCGGGTGCACGTCGGCGTGCACTACCCCGGGGACGTGCTGGCCGGGTTCGCGGTGGGCGCCGCGGTCGCCGGGGCCGGCCGGCGCGTCCGGCGCTGAGCGGCCGGGCCGGATGACCCGCCGGACCGGCTGCGTGAGAAGCCCACGGGCGGTGTGCGAAGGTGGCTCGCCCACCGACCGTCGGAGGCGCTGACGGGAGGAGCGCGGTGACGCAGGGCTACCGCGCACCGACGCCCCAGCGGGCCATCGCCCGGGGGTTCCGGCACCCGGGGCGGGTCATCGCCGGGGCGTTCCTGCTCGCGATCGCCGTGGGCACCGCGCTGCTGTCGCTCCCACTGGCGACGCCGGGGCCCGGCCGCGCCGACCTCCTCACCGCGCTCTTCCACGCGACCTCCGCCGTCTGCGTCACCGGGCTGGTGACCGTGGACACCAGCACCTACTGGTCCGGCTTCGGGCAGGCTGTCATCCTGGGGCTCATCCAGGCGGGCGGGCTGGGGATCATGACCCTGGCCAGCCTGGTCGCGCTGCTGCTCTCCCGGCGGCTGGGGCTCCGGGCACGCCTGATCGCGCAGGCCGAGACCAAGTCGCTGTCGGCGGCCGACGTGCGCCGGGTGATCGTCCGGGTCGTGCTGTTCAGCCTCGCCTGCGAGGCGGTGGCGGCGGCGATGCTGACCACCCGGTTCGCCCTCGGCTACGACCAGCCGGCCCCCGCAGCCCTGTACAACGGGGTGTTCCACGCGATCTCGGCGTTCAACAACGCCGGCTTCGGGCTCCACGCGGACAGCCTGGTGCGCTACGTCGGCGACCCCTGGGTGAGCCTGACGATCGCGGCGGCGGTCATCGTCGGCGGCCTGGGCTTCCCGGTCGTGTTCGAGCTGGTCCGGTCGTGGCGCCGGCCGCGGACCTGGTCGGTGCTCACCCGGATCACGGTGATCGTCACGGCCGCGCTGCTCGTCGTCGGCACGGCCGGCTACCTGCTCGCCGAGTGGCGGAACCCCCGGACGCTCGGTCCGCTCGGGTTCGGCGACACCGTCATGGCGGCCTTCGTCGCCGGGGTGATGCCGCGCACGGCGGGGTTCAACAACCTCGACATCTCCGCGCTGCAGCCGGAGACCCTGCTGCTCACCGACGCGCTGATGTTCATCGGCGGGGGCAGCGCCGGCACCGCCGGCGGGATCAAGGTGACGACGTTCGGGTTGCTGGCCTACGTGCTGTGGGCGGAGCTGCGCGGGGACGTCGACGTCGAGGTGGGCCGCCGCCGGGTGCCCCCGACGAACCAGCGCCAGGCGCTGGCGGTGGCGCTGCTCGGCATCGGGGTGGTCACCGTCGCCACCTTCGTGATGGAGGCGCTGACCGACTTCTCCTTCGAGCAGGTGCTGTTCGAGACCGTCTCGGCGTTCTCCACCGTCGGCCTCTCCACGGGCATCACCGCGGCCCTGCCGCCGGGTGCCCAGCTGCTCGTCGTCCTGCTCATGTTCGTCGGCCGGATCGGCCCGCTCACACTGGCCTCGGGCCTGGCCCTGCGGGACCGCGCCCGGCCCTACCAGCTCCCCGAGGAGAGGACCATCGTTGGCTAGTCACAGGGATCCGGTCGCCGTGATCGGGCTGGGCCGGTTCGGCACCGCCCTGGCCACGGAGCTGGCCGGCGGCGGCACCGAGGTGCTGGCGATCGACCACCGGCCGGAGATCGTCCAGCGGCTCTCCGGCCAGCTGGGGCAGGTGGTCGTCGCCGACGGCACCGACCTGGACGCGCTGCGGCAACTCGGTGTGGGCGAGTTCCGCCGGGTGGTCGTGGCCATCGGCACCGACCTGGAGGCCAGCATCCTGACGACGTCGCTGCTGGTCGAGCTGGAGATCGCCGACATCTGGGCCAAGGCGCTGAGCAGCCAGCACGGCAAGATCCTGGAGCGGATCGGCGCCCACCACGTGGTGTTCCCCGAGCACGAGATGGGCGAGCGCGTCGCGCACCTGGTCTCCGGCCGGCTGCTGGACTGGGTGGAGCTGGACCCGCAGTGGGTGTTCGCCAAGACGAAGCCGCCGCGGGAGATCGTCGGGGTGCCGCTCGGGGAGACCGGGCTGCGCAGGCGGCACCGGGTCACCGTGGTGTCGGTCAAGCCGGAGGGCGACGAGGCCTACACGCACGCCGCCGTCGACACGGTGCTCACCTACGGCTCGACGATCGTGATCGCCGGCCGGCCGCGGGACGTCGAGCGGTTCGTCGACCTGCAGTGACCCCCCGGGTCAGCCGCTGCCGTAGGTGATCAGGCCGACGGCGAACAGCGGCAGCGCCACGAACAGGAAGACCCCGAGCGCCGTCAGCGGCTCGTCGCCGCCGGACTCCTCCTGGCCCGGCCCCTGGCCGAGGAAGGCGCGCGCCTCGGCGGTGGCCAGGCGGGGCGCGAGCGTGCCGCCGACGAGCGCCAGCAGGCCGGCGACCACCATCAGCGAGAGCGCGAAGCGGCTGCGGAACCCCTCGTCGGCCACCACCGCCCACACCCCGCCGGCGAGGGCCGCGGCCAGGCCCGCAGCCGCGAGCATGACGACGACCTGGCGGAGCGCGGCGGCGACGGGCACCAGGTGACCCTAGGGCAGCGATCCGGATTTCCGGCACCGCCGAGTCCCGCGCGCCGCCGTCGAGCAGCCCGTGCACCCCGGGGCACCGGTACGGTCCGCACCATGGCGGAGCCGACGAAGCCCCCGGAGAAGGACTGGCAGCAGGGCACCGGCCTGGCCCTGGGGCTGGCCCTGGGCGCGGGGCTCGGGCTGTCGCTGTTCGAGAACCCGGGCGTCGGCGCGGGCATCGGCCTGGCCGTCGGCGTCGCGATCGACGCCGCCATGCGGCGGAGGACGCGGGACTGATCCGCTGCGGTGACGCCCGGTCGACCCGGGCCGAGGGGTAGCCGGGCACGTCGCGGCAGGTGGAGACGGGACGCCCGAGTTGCGCCGCGTGATTGCCGGATGGATCTTCCGGGCAGTGCACGCTGCGACTGCCCAGTGGCATCGAGGAAAGAGGTCACCATGCTCGTTCGCCGGATCGCCCGGCCCCTGCTCGCCGCGCCCTTCATCTACGGGGGGATCAGCACGCTGCGCCAGCCGCAGGACCGCGTGCCGGGCGCCACCCCCGTGGTGGAGAAGATCGCCGAGACCGCCGACAAGCAGCTCCCGGTGGAGCTGCCCCGTGACGTCGAGCAGTGGGTCAAGGTCGACGCCGCCATCAAGGTGGCCGCCGGTTCGCTGTTTGCCCTGAACAAGTTCCCGCGGCTGACCGCCATCGCGCTGTCGGCGTCGGTCGTCCCGACGACGCTGGCCGGGCACCGGTTCTGGGAGCACGACGACCCGAAGGAGAAGTTCGGGCAGCTCTCGAACTTCCTCAAGAACACCGGCCTGTTCGGCGGGCTGCTGCTGGCCGCCGTCGACACCGAGGGCAAGCCGTCGGTGGGCTACCGCGCCAGGCGGGCGGCGAAGCGGGCTGCCGACGCGACCGAGAAGAACTACGAGAAGGCCTCCAAGCGCGCCGTCAAGGCGCAGAAGAAGGCCTCCCGCAAGGCCGGCAAGAAGACCGGCAAGGGCGCCCTCAAGGCGCTTCGCTGAGCGCTCCGCTCCCGCCCGCGGCCGCGCTCCGGAGGATCGCCTTCCTCCTGGAGCGCGCCCGCGAGGCCAGCTACCGCGTGGGTGCGTACCGCACCGCCGCGGCGGTGGTCGACGGCCTGGACGAGGCCGAGCTGGACCGCCGCATCCGCACCAACACGCTGAAGGACCTCAAGGGCATCGGCCCGAAGACGGCGACGGCGGTCGCCCAGGCCCACCGGGGCGAGGTGCCCGAGTACCTGGCCGCGCTGGAGGAGACCTACGCCGGGGAGCTGCCGGCGGCCGAGGACGTCGCCGCCTTCCGCGCCGCGCTCAAAGGCGACCTGCACGCCCACTCCGACTGGTCCGACGGTGGCAGCCCGATCCGCGAGATGGCCGAGGCCGCGATCGCGCTGGGCCACGAGTACCTGGCGCTGACCGACCACTCCCCCCGGCTCACGGTGGCCAACGGGCTCTCCCCCGAACGCCTGGAGCAGCAGCTCGACGTCGTCGCCGCGCTGAACGAGGAGCTCGCGCCCTTCCGGATCCTCACCGGCATCGAGTGCGACATCAACGTCGACGGCTCGCTGGACCAGAGCGAGGAGCTGCTGGGCCGCCTGGACGTCGTCGTCGCGAGCGTGCACTCCGACCTGCGGGCCGAGCGCTCGGCGATGACCGAGCGGATGCTCGCCGCCGTCGCCAACCCGCACACCGACGTCCTCGGTCACTGCACCGGTCGGCTGGTCATCGGCCGGAGGCAACGCGACGGGACGCAGAAGCCGCGGCCGGAGAGCCAGTTCGACGCCGAGGCGGTGTTCTCCGCCTGCATCGAGCACGGCACCGCGGTGGAGATCAACTCCCGCCCCGAGCGGCTGGACCCACCGCGGCGGCTGCTGAGCCTGGCGGTGGAGCTGGGCTGCGAGTTCGCCGTGGACACCGACGCGCACGCCCCCGGCCAGCTGGACTGGCAGTACAACGGCTGCGAGCGGGCGGTCGAGTGCGGCGTCCCTGTGGAGCGGGTGATCAACACCAGGTCCGCCGAGGACCTGCTGGCCTGGACCGCTGGCTGATCGGTGACCACGGCCCGCTAGGGAACCTATGCGTATCGTGACGACCACGCGGGTGGTCGGTCTTGTCGCGCACCGTTCACCGGGCGGACGCCCGCCCGCCCGGGAACGTGGGTACACCGGTGCCCGGACAGTCTCGGCGCCCGCGCGAACGCGCGGCAGATCCGGATGGAGGTGCTCGGAGGTGGCCCAGCCCGTGTCCACCCAGCAGGTCCACGCGCCGAACGGCACACGGCCCGCCCCGGCGCCCGAGCCGAAGCGCCCCTCCGCGCGGCACGTGCACTGGTTCCGCTGGCGCAGCGAGGACGCCTTCAGCGGCTCGTCGCTCTACGCCTGCCGCTGCGGGCAGGTCCGCCCCTCGCTCTGAGGCGCGGGCGCCCGGCTCAGCGGAGGGGCTCCTCCAGCGGCTGCACGAGCTCCAGGGAGTGGGCGTCGTCCGTCCGGCGCAGCGCCCAGTCGGCCGGGAGCACCAGCCGCGGCGCGACACCGATGAGGACGGCGACCAGGAACGCCACCCCGGCCAGCGCCTCGCCGGACTCCTCGACGAAGGTGGCGGTGGCCCGGAGCGAGTCGGGGGCGACGACGGAGAGGGCGGAGAGCCCGACCGCGGCGACGCCGTAGCCGGCCAGGCTGCCGAGGACGCGGCGCCGGTCACGGCGCTCGGTGCGGCTGAGGAAGAACAGCGCCCCGACGACGGCCAGGGCGACGAGGGCGCTGAGGGTGATGGCGGCGGGCCGGCCGACGGCGGCGTCCAGGGCGGTCATCGCGTCGGCGTGCACGGTGCCCCCGGCCTTGACCGAGGCGATGCCGGCCGCGACCAGCCCGACGGCCAGCCACCAGGTGCGGCGGCCCGGGTTGCGGGCGGCGCCGGCGACGGCGGCGAGGGCGGCGACGGCGAACAGCCCCGCCACGAAGAGACGGGGCAGGGAGAAGGGCGCGTCCATGGAGAGGGCGCGGGCAGCGGTGCCGGTGGCCCCGGTCAGGCGCAGCAGGAAGCCGGTGGCCATGAGCGCCACCGCGGCGGCGGCCAGCCCGACGCCCACCGGGGGCAGCGGGACGGCACGGCGGCGGGTGCGCGCGGCGGCGGGCTGCGGTGCGTGAGCCGGCTCGACCCAGGAGGCGGCCGCGCGCTCGTCCGCGTGCCGGATCGTCCGGCCGATGAGGACGCCGAGCACGGCGGCGATCGCCATCCAGACGACCAGTCCGCCGATGATCCACGCCCACGACACACGGCGATCATCGGCAGGCGGGTGGCAGACCTTGACCCCTGCGGCCCACGTGGCGTGGCACCTGGGGCGCTCGGGTCAGCTGGGTGAGTTGTGCTGCCTGAGTGAGCTCACCCGCGCCTATGAGGCGCCGACCTCGCCGCTGGCTCGCGTACTGGGCCGGGGCCCCGATTCCGCGGCGCCGCGGTCGGAACCGTCGGCCCCGGGCACGACGGAGCGGATACGGTCCACCAGCAGGGCGGCCATCGTGGCCGTGAGGTGGTGCTGGTCCCGGTACACGACGACGTTGCCACCCAGCGCGGGGCACGTGCCGTCGCATACCCATTCGAAAGTCGGTGCGAACGTCACGCGCCCTCCGGCCAGGGCGGCCTCGCCGGCCTGGATCTCCTCGTCGATGAGCTCGCCGACGGCCCGGGAGCACGCACCCGGCCCCGTGATGTGCGCACTGAGGCAGTCGACGGGCGACTGCTCCCAGGCAGGGGTGTCACCGAGGATCACCACCTGCGTGCGTTCGGGGAGGCGCTCGATGAACCCCTGCAGCGCCTGCGTCCAGGGAGCAGGGGAGGCCTGGGCCTGGAGCTCGATGTACTTGGCGGCGAAGTTGGACAGCACCACGACGTCGGGCTGTTCCGCGTGCACGCGGCTGACGACCGCGTCGTTCCACGCCTGGCACTCCGTGTACGGGCGCCCGAGGCTGTCGTTGGGCACCAGGACGTCGATGCTGGGGCAGGCGCTCTTGGTCAGGCTGATGAACCGCCAGCCGTCGTCGGCGGCAAGCCGGTCGAGGGCAGGGAACCACTGGGCGGCGTGCGAGTCCCCCAGCAGCATGACGGTGCGGCTCGCTGATCCGTCGCCGAACTGGCAGGGCCCTGGGGTCACGACCTCGAAGTCCGCGTGGCAGCCGTCGCGGTAGGTGGGAGGCAGGTCGTCCGACACCGAGGCCAGGGCCGGGCTCACGTTCGCCGGGACCACAGCCGGAGATGCCACCGCTCGAGCGACCGCCGCGGTGGTCAGTTCCGGGACGCGCTGGTCGGTCGCCAGCTTCGGCAGCACGCCTGCCCCGAGGGCAGCCGCGAGCGCCACGGCCGTCACAGCGACGCTCAGGGCGTAGCTCCGGCCCGGACGACCGGCCAGCCGACCCGATCGCCGCACCGGGTCCTCCACGAATCGGTACATCAGCCAGGCCAGGGCAACGGCCAGGAGCACCAGGGCGGCTCGGGTCGCAGGCGACAACTCGCCGTACCGGGCCGCGGGGAGGACGAGGACCGGCCAGTGCCAGAGGTAGAGGGAGTACGAGAGCCTGCCGACCACCTGCATGGGCCGGCGCGCCAAGACCACGTCGGCCGAGCCGGGCGCCTGCCGGAGTCCCCCGGCCAGCAGCGCGGCCGTGGCCATGACGGGGACGGTGGCAGCCCAGCCGGGGAAGGTGGTCGCGTCCGTGTAGAGCAGCGCCGAGGCTGCTGCGACCAGCAGTCCCGCCCATGTCAGCGCACGAGCCAGGGCCACCGGCAGCAGTGCCAGCCGCCCTGCTGCCAGTGCGACCAGACCACCTACCCCCAGCTCCCACGCCCGCGTGGGAAGGCTGAAGAAGGCCCAGGGCTGGCTCACCGACGTGGTGACGAGGCACAGCAGGAAGGACGCCACCACGAGCAGCACCAGCCCGACGCCGATGCGCGCCCGGCTGCCGCGGAAGAGGCGGAAGGCCAGCACGAGCAGGACCGGCCACACCAGGTAGAACTGCTCCTCCACCGCCAGGGACCAGTAGTGCTGCAGAGGAGAGGGCGCCTCGCTGGCGAGATAGTCGGTCCCGGTGTAGGCGAACCACACGTTGGACACGTAGAGCGCGGTCGCCGCCCCGGCCTTCGCGATGGTCGGCAGCGCAAGGGGCGGCAGCAGGAGCTTGGCCAGAGCGAGCGTGGACACCAGGACCAGCACTGCCGCCGGGAGCAGCCGGCGGATCCGTCGGGCGTAGAAGGCGCGAAGCCTCACCGTGCCGGTCGCGTCCAGTTCCCGCAGGACGAGAGCGGTCATGAGGTAACCGGAGATGACGAAGAAGACGTCCACCCCGACATAGCCACCGGGCAGCCACGGCAGGCCTGCGTGGTAGAGGACGACGAGACCGACCGCCAGGGCGCGCAGACCTTCGATGTCGGGGCGGAAACCGACCCGCGTGTATGCCGTACCGGTCACGCCCGCCCCCACACCATCGATGACCGCCGAAGGCTATGTCACATGACGGTCACAGTGCGGGCACTCAGAGTCATCCGTGACCACACTCGCCTCGTGCGCACGCGGGCCTCCCATGCGTATCGCCTCGCGGCCGACGCGGCACCGTCCACCGGGGCCGGTGCGCTGTTCCCGGGTGGTCCGGGCGACGAGATGACCAGGCAGAGGACGAAGCCGCCGCCGGCGGCCCACCGCGGTCCGAGGGCCGGTCGCCCTTCCGCCGATGTCCTCGCTCGTGGGCCCATCGTGCGCACACGACCGCACACGCCTCCACCAACTGCCGAGCGGCATAGGCTGGGCCCCGGTGTCCACGTATCCGCAGCAGCCGACCGCGAAGGTGCTGTTCGTCTGCACCGGCAACATCTGCCGCTCCGCGGCTGCCGAACGACTGCTGCGCGCCTGGAGCCCGGACGGCGGTCAGCGGGTGGAGGTGCGCAGCGCCGGAACCCAGGCGCGCCCCGGCCGGGCCATGCACCCGCGGACCGAGCGCGCTCTTGCGCGCCACGGCGTCCGGGCGGACGGCTTCGCCTCCCGGCGCCTGTCGGAGGCCGATGTCGACTGGGCCGATCTCGTGCTGACCATGACCGGGGACCATCGGGACGAGGTGGTGGCGATCAGCCCTCGCGGCCTCCAGAAGGTGTTCACGGTCATGGAAGCGGCAGCTCTCGCGCAGGCGCTGGGACCGAGTTGGGCCCCCGGCTCCGCGCACCGGCATGGCAGCGAGCTCACCCAGGCGCTGCGCGAGGCACGCGCCCGGTTCGCCCGCTCCCGTGGCGCGGAGTTCGACGTGCCCGATCCCATCGAGGGTTCGTCACGGGTGCACGCGGAGGCCGTCGACCAGATCGCCGACGCGCTCGAGTTCCTCGCCCCACTGCTGGAGGACCGCGCGCCGCTGACCGAGGAGACGGTACGGATGCCGCGGATCCCCCCGGTGCCGCCGCGGATCTAGTTCGGTACCGCGGGTAGCGCGTCGACGGCGAACTCTGCCGCGTGCTGACCCAGCGAGTCAGTGCGCAGGTAGCCCCACATCTGCTCCGCCCGGGTCGGCTCGAGGTAGACCACGCTCTGCGCGCCCTCGCGACCCGTACCGGCGACGGGCGCGGTCAGGAACGTCACGGCATCCGGACGCAGCGACCGCAGCTCGTAGGCCATGCCGAGCAGATCTGTGTTCGACAGGCCTTCGTCCACCGCCATGGCGTCGGTCAACGCGACCATGAAGCCGTCGAGAGCCCCCATGTCGGTGAACACGTTCTGCCGGGAGAGGGCGCCGAAGACCGACCGCAGGTACTGCTGCTGGCGCTTGACCCGGTCGAAGTCGCCGCCCGGCAGGCCGTAGCGCTGGCGCACGTAGAAGAGCGCCTCCTCGCCATCGAGGCGGTTGAGCCCGGCCTGGTAGGTGTAGGGGCCGTTGCTGGTCGTCTCGGCGACCTGCACGTCGACCCCGCCCAGCGAGTCGGTCATCTGCACGAATCCCTGGAAATCCATGGCCGCGTAGTGATCGATACGGACGCCGGTCATGTTCTCGACGGTCTGCACCAGCAGCGTCGGCCCCCCGTAGGCGTAGGCCGCATTGAGCTTCGACATGCCGTAGCCAGGAATCGCGACCCATGAATCGCGCGGGAGGGAGATGACCTGGGCCTGCTGACGGTCGGCGGCGAAGCGGACCAGCATCATGACGTCGGAACGACCATCGGGGCGCTCGCCCTCCGGCACGTCGGCCCGCGTGTCGGAGCCGACGACCAGGAAGGTCAGGGCCGCGCTCTCGGCCGCAGCCGGGCGCTGGGTGTCGTCGAGGCCGGCGAACACGCCGTCCAGGCGCTCGAGCCCTCCGGCGTAGCGGCTGGCGAGGTACCAGACGCCTCCCGCCATGACGAGCAGCAGCACGACCACGCTGGCGGCCAGCGCCAGGAACACCTTCTTCCGACGACGGCTCCGGGCCGGCGGCCCGTGAACGTCGGTGTCGTACCCCGACATCCCCGAGGCTTGGACGTCTGCACTCGAACGCATTGAAATCCCGTCTCCGTCGCCGACCTGCTTCACGAGGCTAGGCCGATTCGTCCCCGCTGCTGGGAGTTCCGGGTCAATCGGGGACAGGTGGTACGTCTGATGCGCATGGCGCGCAATCCGAGCCGTCCCGGACGCCCCGGACGTCACCGGGAGGAGGTGCCAGGGGTCCTGCCGGAGCCGTGGAGGATGGTTGGATGGACTGGCCGGGCCGCCACCCGGCCGACGGGAGACCCCGGGCCGGGCGGTGCCGGTGTGCGACGGAAGGCATCGCAGCTGTGGTGGAGCGTGCAGACGAGGACCAGCCGGCGTCGTTCTCCGTGCTGGCGTCCTGCGGGGCGTTCGAGCCGGGCTTCCGAGCCGGTGGACCGATCCGGTCGATGGCCCACATCGTCGACACGCTGCCCGACGACGTCCGCCTCCTCCTCGTCACCAGCGACCGGGACCTCGGGGACGACGCCCCGTATCCCGGCTTGTCGGGCCGCTGGGTGGAACGGGGCCGAGCACGGGTCTTCTATCTCGACAGGCGCAGCAGCAGGCAATGGATCCGGCTCTGGCGCGACCTCCGGCGGCAGCGGTTCGACGTGGTCTACCTGAACAGCCTCTTCTCGCCGACCTTCTCGCTGCTCCCCGTGCTCGCGGTCCACCTCCGGCTCATCAGGACACGGGCGGTCCTCGTCGCCCCGCGAGGGGAGCTGTCCCCCGGGGCCCTCGCCCAGAAGTCCGCGAAGAAGCTGGCCTTCCTGCGGTTGTGGCGGCTCGCGCTCGGCAGGCCCGATGTGTTCTGGCAGAGCACGTCCGCACTGGAGACGGCGCACATCACCGACCGCTTCCCTCACGCGACGGTGGTGGCCAACGGGAACCAGTCGGGCCTCCCGGCCCGGGCCCTGCCACCCGGGCCACCGAACGAGACCCCACGGCTGGTCTACGTCGGCCGCATCTCCCCCAAGAAGAACCTCGCTCACACCCTCGCGGCACTGGCGCACGTCCCGGGCCCGGTCAGCTTCGACATCTACGGGCCCGTGGACGATGACGCGTATTGGCGGCGGTGCCAGGAGCTCATGGCGGAGCTGCCGCCGGAGGTCTCGGTGACGTACCGGGGTGCCGTGCGGCCGGACGCCGTCCGCGCGACCTTCGCCGACTACGACGCGTTCGTCTTCCCCACGCTGGGCGAGAACTTCGGGCACGTGATCGCCGAGAGCCTGTCGAGCTCGTGCCCGGTCGTCACCTCGGACGAGACCCCCTGGTCCGACGTGCTCCGCAACGGCGGCGGGTACGTCCTCGACGACCTGACGGTCGCGTCCCTGTCCATGGTGCTCACCGAGATCCTCGCCGCAGATGCCGGGCACCGGCAGGAAGCACGGGAGCGAGCGGGACACGCGTTCGAGTCCTGGCGCGCCGCAGCGGCGGGGGGTCGTCACCTCTTCGACGACTTCCGGGCCGCCTACCTGAAGCGGACGGGTACCGCCTAGCAGCGCCTCACTGCCGGACGCGTGCTCCCGGAGCACGGCCGGGCCGCACGGCCGAGGCGCGCTCGCGGCCGCGGCCGCCGAACGGGCGGCGCCGGGTGACGTCGCCGCGTGCCGACAGCGACGCCGTCACGTCGGCCGGCTGCGAGGGACGCGGGAAGTCGTTCTCGGTCGTCTCGCGGGCGGCCCAGGACGCAGCGATGGCCAGGGCCGCGATCAGCCAGAAGAGCGTTGCCACACGGTTGGCGGTCAGCACGGGAAGGCCCATGCTCCCGCCTGCGGCCAGCACGGCGACGGCGAGCATGAGGACCCGCCGATGCGGGTCGGGGTCGCGACGGCCGGCGTGCCACATCCACACGAGCGCGAACGTGTACGCGAGCACACCGATCAGCCCGGCCAGCACGTAGGCCTCGACCCAGCCGTTGTCGTACGGGACGGCGAGGCCCTCCGCGCCGACGCCGAAGAAGGGGTTGATGCGCGTCACCTCGCGGATGACGCTCAGCAGCGTCGATCCCTCACCAACCCTGCCGGCGGTGAAGAACGAGAGCGCGTCCGCATTCCCGGGGCTGAGGATGCCCCTCAGGTACGTCAGGCCTGTCCAGTTCAGGGCCAACCCCGACGCCACGATGCCGGAGAGCCCGGCACCGACCACGAAGACGAGCCCGAGGCGGGAGGAGCTGTCCCGGGAACGCCAGACCAGCCACAGGATGATCGGCAGCGCGCCGAGAACGAAGATCTTGCTCACCGTGACCAGCCCGCCGAGGACGATGGGCAGCAAGACCAGGTACATCCGCGCCGGCCGGTGCTGCCACGCGTACCAGGCGCAGACGCCGGCCAGGCCGTACACCGCGCCGCCCTCCGCGGGATGGTTGAAGACCCCGCTGACCCGTCCGAGTCCCGCCGCGTACTCGGCGGTGGTCATCCCGGTGGACGCCGACCAGAACGGCCGCAGCAGGCCGGACAGATCGACCTGGGTCATGACCAGGGCGAGCATGCCGTTGCCGGCCATCGCCACGGCGATGAGCTTGGCGGCGAGCAGGAGGAGGTGCTGGGCCCTCGACGGGTCGACGGTGAGCCAGACCAGGAGCATCACGGCGAACGGGGACAGCACGTTGTCCAGACCGGCCAGCAGGTCCCCCTGCTTCCACGGGGCAGGTGACCAGAGCACGCCGAGCGATGCGGCGGCGGCCACCCCGACGTAGGCCGACCACGTGCCGAGCAGCCGCCACGGCGTGGGCCCGCGGAGGCTGTGCCGCCGTAGCGTCGGAGCCGCGACGACTCCGACGAGCAGCAGGAGTCCGTACACACCGACCTGCTCGGACCTGACGCCCTTCCAGACGTAGGGGCCCAGGGCGCCCAGGATCGTCACCACGACGACCACCGCGGCGCGTCGGTTCGAGCGCCGGGCCCGGGCTGCGCGCAGCACCTTCCCGCTTGGCTCATCGGCGACTGCGAGGCGGAGGGGAGCCTTCACCGGGTCCTGCACGTTCGCGGTCACGACTGCTCCGAGGGGTCATGGCGGGCTTGCCCGCCCGTCACGGCGCGGCGGTCTCCGACGCCGGCGCGGCCCGCCGTCCACGTCCGGCGACGACACGCACGGCCCCCGACCACAGCCACCACTGCTACATAGTGCCTGACTCCATAACGCTTCGTGATACTCCCGGAGCGTGGAGTGGCGGATGTGGTCAGCGTCCCTCTGCGGTCGACGTCCCGGTGGTCGAACCGGGCGGGGCGAGGACAGCAGCCGACGCTGCCACGGCCTCCGGCGCCGGCTCGGAGTCGGGTGTCGCGTGTCGGCCGAGGACGAGGAAGGTCCAGCTGAGAGCTGCCGCCGCAGCAGCGCAGCCGACGAAGGCCGCCGCCATGAACCGGACGTCGCTCACCACGAACGCCAGCGGAACACCGAGGCACAGCACGCCCGCCGCGTAGAGCGTCCGAGCCCGAGCATGGAGGCGGGCCGCCCCACGCGCCTGGAGAACCGTGCCCGCCGCGATCGATGCGGCTCCGAACAGGGCCTCCGCCGAGATGAACGGCAGCACGTCCCGCGCTCCGGTCCACGATTCGCCGAGCAGGGCGCGCCCCGCGCCGTCGGGAAGCAGCAGCAGGATCGTCGCCCACGTCAGGACGACGAGAGCGAGGCCGGCGTACATGCATCCCGCAATGCGCAGCACCGGCACGCTCCGCCCCATCCGGGCGATCTCCGGGAGCACGGCGAACGTCATGGCGGCGAAGAGCAGGTTGACCGGCCCCATCAGGGTGCCCGCACCGCGCAGCGCGGCGACGTCAGGACTGCTCAGTCCGACGGCGACCACGGCGAGGACGACCAGCATCGCCACCTGCGGCAGCACTACGGCGATGGTCAGGTCGGAGCGCAGCCGCAGTGATCCCCGCAAGCGGTTGGCCACCCCGGCCGGGACGACGGTCGGCTTCAGCCAGGCCACGGCGACCAGCGCTCCGGCGACTCCGCCGATGACCCACACCGACACGGCGGAGAGCACATCCGTCCGGTGGACCTCCTGCACGTCGGCGAGGAGCGCGGCGCCGACCGCCAGGAGCCAGAGTGTGTCGATCCCCAGCGCGACCCTCGGCCGGCCGGCGGCGATCGCGCCATGCCGGCAGACGTCCTGCAACACCGCGACCGGGGCACCGACACCCAGGACCACCGCGATCGCCGGCGCGCTGCCGGCCACGAGCACCGACGCCGCCACGAGGAGACCGCCGATCAACCCCAGGCCGCAGCCCAGCACCAGCGCGTCCCCGAGCCGCCCACGCCGTCCGTCGTCGGCAGCACCGATCAGCAGCGGCGTCCCCAGAGCCGCCCGGCCGAAGGCCAGGAGGAGGACGATCCCCGCGTATCCCACGCTGAACGCGCCGAAATCGGCAGCACTGGCCGACCGAGCGACGAGCACGACGAAGACGAAGTTGCTGGCACTGGAGACCACCTGATCGGCGATGCCCTCCAGCGTCCGGCGCGGCACCCGCACGGCTCAGCCCCGCCGGCGGCCGAGGCGCGGGGGGGCGCTGAGCCCGCGCCCGGCGACCCGCGCTGCGACAGCCCGTCTCACCGGATGCCCGCCCACTCCCTGTGGCGACGCACCGTGCTCAGCACGAACCTGACCACCCTCGCCGACGTGTCCGAGATCTGGTACTCCGCAGGCGTGGCAGCGCGCGCCTCGCCGAACATGGCAAGGGTCGTCGTCACGGCTTCGACGACGCCCGTGGGGTCGAGCCCGGTCATCATGATCGAACCGGTGTCCAGGGCCTCGGGCCGTTCGATCGAGTTGCGAAGCGTCACGGCCGGGAATCCCAGGATCGACGACTCCTCGCTGATCGTCCCACTGTCCGACAGGACGCAGAGGGAGTCCTGCTGGAGCCGCACGTAGTCGATGAACCCGAGCGGGGCGTGGAAGATCACGTCGGGCACGGTGCGACCGAGGGCCTCGAGCCGCTTCCGGGTGCGCGGGTGGGTGGAGAACAGCACCGGCACCCGCCACTGCTGCCGGGCCGCCTCAACGCAGTCGAGCAGCAGGCCGAGGCGTTCGGGGGCGTCGACGTTCTCTTCGCGGTGGGCGCTGACGAGCAGGTATCCCTGCGGCGTGAGGCCGAGTCGCTCCAGCACGTCGCTCCCCCGGAATTCCTCGGCGTGGTGCAGGAGGACCTCTCGCATCGGGGACCCGGTGAGCTGGATGCGCCGAGCGGGGATGCCCTCCGCGAGCAGGTTCCGCCGGGCGTGCTCGGTGTAGACGAGGTTGAAGTCGGCCACGTGGTCGATCAGCCGGCGGTTCGTCTCCTCGGGCACGTTCTCGTCGAAGGAGCGGTTCCCCGCCTCCATGTGGTACGTGGGGATGCGCATCCGCTTGGCCATGAGCGCGGCGATGCAGCTGTTGGTGTCCCCCAGGACCAGGACGCCGTCCGGGCGCTCCTCCCGGAGCACCTCCTCGACCTTGATGAGGGTCTCACCGAGCACGTGCCCGAGGCTGCTCGTGTCGACGCCGAGGAAGTGGTCCGGCCTGCGCACGCCGAGCTCGTCGAAGAAGATGCCGTTGAGCTCGTAGTCGTAGTTCTGGCCGGTGTGGACGAGGACGTGCTCGGTGGTCGCGTCCAGCCGGCTGATCACCCGGGAGAGCCGGATGATCTCCGGACGGGTGCCGACGACGGTCAGGATCTTGGTCATGCTGCCCTTCATCGTGTTGCGCGGATGCGCTCAGGTCTCGTAGACGGGGAACCGGTAGGTGTCCGGGTTCTCGGGATCGAGCAGCTCGTTGGACCAGAACGCCGTCACGGCCGGCCCGGTACCGACGTTCCTCAGCGAATGCGCCCACATGGTGGGCATGTCGACGGCCTGCGGCTGCCGCCCGGACACATGGAACTGCACCTGCTCCCCCGTCACCATTCGCCGGAGACGGATCTCCACGTCCCCCTCGATGACGAAGAACCTTTCGACCTTCCGCCGGTGGTAGTGCTGCCCGCGGACTGCACCGGGAACCGTCGTGGAGATGAAGGAGAGGGAGTCGGTCCTCCGGGCCCTCGTGGTCTCGAACAGCACCCCCCGGTCGTCGCTGTGCACCGCGCTGGCGAAGGGGAACCTCGACGGGAAGCAGTAGGACTGGAAGGTCGTGAACAGCGCGACCTTCATCGGCGAGGACAGATCCGGGAAGTGGCCGGTGCGGGCGTAATCGGAGATGTCCTCCAGCGTGGCGAGCAGGTCGGACACGAGCATGTCCTGACCCTGCGGGCGCACCACCGTGGAGCTGTCGGCGACCAGGCAGTCGATCAGCGCGTCGGCGGCGTCCTGCGCGTGCAGCAGCGGGATCACCTTGTCGTCGCGGACCTCGGGCGTCCGGCCGGCCACGAGCTCGGAGCAGAACGTTGCGACGACGGAGTTGTAGTGCGGGCGCCCGCCCTCGCCGAAGAGATTGGGCAGGACGACGTCGCTGAACGTCGCGCCCACCGCCGCGGCCGCCCGACCCAGCTCCTCCGAGGCGAACGCCTTGCTGGTCCCGAAGGCGGTCGGCGCACCGGCGTGGATGGAGTTGCCGTACACGACCTGGCGGACGGGGGTCCCCGGCAACGCGTCCGCCAGCGCCTGCGCCAGATCTCGGTTGCCGGCGGCCACCCGTTCCTCGGTGTCCCGGTTCACGCCGGCCAGGTGGACGACCGCGTCACACGTGGCGAGGAGTTCGTGCAGATGTCGCGGGTCCCCCATCTCGGGCCTGCCCAGCGGCACCACCTCGTGCTCGGCGTGGGCGGCGAGTGCGCAGCGCAGGTGCCAGGCCAGGAACCCGTCGGCGCCCGTGATCGCCACCCTCATGCGGCGAGCCGCTCCACCCCGGCCATGACCTCCGGCACCCCTCGGAGCAGGTCTGCGACGCCCGTGACCGTGAGCTGACGCGTGTTGTGCGAGGTGTAGTCCTCGATCGACGCCTCGGTCCGGTCGCCCTCGTCGAAGTACAGCCCGTAGTTCAGCGAGCGCGCATCGAGCGGGACCCGGTAGTAGTCACCGTGGTCCTCGGCGCGCAGCACCTCCTCGCGCGAGAGGAGGGTCTCGAACACCTTTTCGCCGTGCCGGGTGCCGATCACGGTGGTGGTCGCTTCCCGGCCCGCGAGCATCGCCACGCCCTCTGCCAGGCAACGGACCGTGGCCGCGGGGGCCTTGCGCACGAAGAGGTCGCCCGGTTGGGCCGACACCAGCGCGTACCGGACGAGGTCGACCGACTGCTCCAGGGACATCAGGAACCGGGTCATCGCGGGGTCGGTCAGCGTCATCGGTCGGCCACTGCCCAGCTGCTCGAGGAACAGCGGGACGACCGATCCACGAGACTGGAGCACGTTGCCGTACCGCACGACGGAGACGACGGTGTCGGACTCGGGGTTGTTGCGGGCGAAGGCCTGAGCGGTCTTCTCCATGAGCGCCTTGGTCATGCCCATGGCGTTGATGGGGTAGACCGCCTTGTCGGTGCTCAGCATGACGACCGACCGGACGCCGTAGCGGTGCGACGCTTCGATGACGTTGTGGCTGCCGGTGACATTGGTGAGCACGGCCTGCGAGGGGAAGAACTCGCACGACGGCACCTGCTTGAGCGCGGCGGCGTGGAACACCTTGTCGACGCCGCGGACGGCGTCGCCGACGCTCGCCGGATCCCGGACGTCACCGACGTAGAAGCGCATCCGCTCGTCGTTCAGCCGGCGCCGGAGCTCGTCCTGCTTGGCCTCGTCGCGGCTGAGGATCCTGATCTGGGCCACTCCCTCGGCGAGGAGCGATCTGGCCATCGTGGAACCGAAGGACCCGGTGCCGCCGGTGATCAGGATGGTGGATCCGGCGATCGCGTTGTCCGTCATCGTCTACCTTTCTGCTGCAGCTGGCGTACCGACTCGTGGGCGACGCGAGGCCGCCCGTCCGAAGTCATCGGCGAGCCGCTCCCTGGAGTATCTGCTCGATCCGGCCGACGCCGATCGACGCCGCCATGGTCGCTTCGTAGTAGGCCCGCCCGGCGCTACCCCGTTCACGCCGTTCCTGCTGCGACGCGGCGTGCACACTGCGGAACGCGCGCTCGAGACCGTCGACGTCCTCGCTCTCGCAGGTCCACCCGGCGCCGGCGTTCTCCACGAGCCGGCGGGCGTCCCCGCCCGCCGCGCAGATCACCGGCAGCCCGCTGGCCATGACGCTGCCCAGCTTGCTGGGGATGGTGCCCCGCAGGAACGGCCGGTCCAGCAGGCTCACCAGCTGGACGTCCGCCGCGGCGGTGATGGCGTTCATCTCGTGCAGCGGGCGGGAACCGAGGAACATCACGTTCGTGGCGCCGAGCTCGTCGACCAGGCGTTCCAGATCCGGGCGGGCGACCCCGTCGCCCACGAGCACGAGCCGGAAGTCGGGGAGGTCCTGGACCCGCGCGGCCGCACGGACCGCCGTCTCCAGGCCCTGCACGGGGCCGAGGTTGCCCGCGAACATGACGGAGGTCCGCCCCGCGAGACCGAGCGCCTCCGCGACTGACTCGTCACGCGGCGTCGGGGAGAACACCGTCTCGTCCGCCCAGTTGGGGACCACGTCCAGCCGGTCCTCCGCCGTCCCACGGTCGCGGAGCATCTGCGCCATCGTGGGGGCGATGCACACCACGGCGGCCGCGCCGCGGTAGAGGACGCGGCACACCCGGTCGAGCACCCGCGCGACGACACCCGCGGAGCGCGGGGCGAGCATGTCGGCTGCCACGACCGAATCCGGCCACAGGTCCTGCACGTGCAGGACGTAGGGCGCCCCGCCGGAGATCTTGCTCAGCCATGGCCCGATCACCGTGGTGAGCGGGGGGTGGTAGACGTACACCACGTCGGCGGACCGCAGGTCGCGCCAGCCGAAGACCGCGGCAGCGAGCCCGAAGCTGAGATAGCTCGCGGCCCGGCGGGCCGGCGACGCGTCATGACTGGGGAACTGCACGACCCGCTTCACGCGGTACCCGTGCCACTCGAAGTTCTGCCAGGGCCGCTGGCGCCAGCCGTCGTAGACCTTCCCCGTCGGATAGTTGGGGAAGCCGGTGAGGACCGTGACTTCGTGGCCCCCGGCGTGCAGCCCGTCGGCGATGTCGGCGATCAGGCCGGCCTTCTCGGGCGGGAACCACTGCGTACACACGACCGCTCGCACGCTGAACCGCCTCTCGATGTGCCGGGTGCCGCGCGCTCTCGCGTCCGCGACGCGGCGCCGGGCCGGCGGACATGCCCCGCCCGTAGAGTAGCTGCGGACCTCCAGCCAGGAGCGGCTGCAGAGGGCCACTGGTGCCGG
The DNA here is from genome assembly GCF_054050815.1 of Blastococcus sp. SYSU DS0552. Lineage (NCBI taxonomy): Bacteria > Bacillati > Actinomycetota > Actinomycetes > Geodermatophilales > Geodermatophilaceae > Blastococcus > Blastococcus sp. SYSU DS0552. The sequence continues at coordinate 167,035 of NZ_JBJHAB010000008.1, read as the reverse complement.
TGTGACGAACGGTGCGACACGGTCGAAAGGGCAGGTGCAGAACGTGGTGGTGCGGCGCGCCGGACGGGTTGGTGGGGCCCGGACCAGCGCGACCAAGCGGGTCCTGGACGTGTGCGTCTCCGCCGGTGCGCTGGCGCTCCTCTCTCCCGTCCTCGCGGTCGCCGCCGTCGCGGTGCGGGCGTCGTTGGGCTCGCCCGTCATCTACCGCCAGGACCGTCCCGGACTCGACGGCCGCAGCTTCCGCATGTACAAGCTCCGCACCCTCTCCGACGCGCGCGACAGCGCCGGGGAACCACTGCCCGACGCGCAACGGCAGACGAAGCTGGGGGCCTTCCTGCGCGGGACGAGCGTGGACGAGCTGCCCGAGCTGTGGAACGTCCTCCGGGGCGACATGAGCCTGGTGGGGCCGCGTCCGCTGCTGCACCGGTACACGGCCTGGTTCACGCCGGAGGAACGGCGCCGCTTCGATGTGCGGCCAGGGATCACCGGGTGGGCGCAGATCAACGGCCGCAACGACATGCCCTGGGACGAGCGCCTGGCGCATGACGTCTGGTACGTGGACAACTGGTCGCTGATGCTGGACCTGCGGATCCTCGCCCGCACGGCGCTGGGCGTCCTGCGCCGCGAGGGCGTCGTCATCGACCCGGGGTCGGCCATGCTCAACCTGGACGACGAGCGACGGATGCGCACCGGCTCGTGACCGCGCACCCGGCACACCACCCGGCCGAGCTCGGGTCGGACAGCGCAGACGCGGCCGCAGCGTTGCTCCGGGAATCCTTCGAGGCACGCCTCCACCCCTACGTGCCCTACTGCCAGCCCGAGGTCGGTCAGTACCTCGCCACCGTCGTGGACCATCCGCGCGGCTTCGCCGATCGCCACCTGTACGGCGCCCGCTCGCCCGGCGGCCAGCTGACGGCGTTCGCCGAGTTCCGTGCCGTGGGTGCGAACTCCGATCTGCTGTCTTACATCTGCGTGGCCCCGGAGGCGAGGGGGCAGGGCCTGGCGCAGCGAATGCTCCAGGAGCACCTGCACGCCAGTCCGCACGTCCGAGAGCTCGTCCTCGACGTCTTCGCGCACAACGAGCCCGCCCGCGGGCTCTACCGGCGGCTGGGTTTCGAGGAGGTCAGCCGGACGACGTGGTGGAGTCGGGACCTGCCGGCCGCTGCTCCCGGGACGAGCGGTCGGCTGCGGGTGCACGACTGGCACCTCTCGGTGGCCGCACTGCACCGGTACGGGTTCTGCATGATCGACGCCGAGTGGTCGGGTCGGCGCCTGACCCTCGGGGTACCGGGCCGATCGGTCGTGCGCGTGCCGGATGAGATCGCCTTCCGGGACCAGCGCCTGCTGTCGGAGGTGCGGGCACTGCTGCCGACGCTCGAGCGCGCGCTGCTCATCAGCCCTTCGGCACCCGAAGACCGGACGGACTGCGCGCGCGTGGTCGACTCGTGGCGTCTGCGGGCGCCGGTTCCGACAGGTTCCCTGCCCTGACCGCCGCCCATCACCTGGAGGAACGTTGTCGATGACGATCACCAAGGGCGCCGCGGATCGCGACCGCTTCCGCCGGCCGGCCTTCTTCTACGGATCGGCGCGCGAGGCCTTCGGCGACTTCCTGGACCACGGACGGCGCGACGCGGCGGCGCCGGTCCTCCTGCCCGCGTTCATCGGGTGGTCGCCCAACGAGGGCAGCGGGGTGTTCGACCCGGTGGGTCAACGGGACCTGTCCGCCACCTTCTACAAGGTGAACCGCGACCTGACCGCCGATGTCGACGACCTGGCCCGCTGCCTGGAGGAGCGCCCGCATTCGGCGATCGTCCTGATCCACTACTACGGCCGCACCGACCCTGCGCTCGACCGGGTGCGTGCCCTGGCCGACCAGCACGGGATCCCTCTGGTCGAGGACAACGCGCACGCCTTCTTCACCGCCGCGGTCGGCGGCGTCGCGGGTTCCCGGGGAGATCTGTCGATCTACTCGCTCCACAAGATGTTCCCGCTGCCGGCCGGCGGAATGGCGGTGTACCGGGCGGGCACCGATGTCGAGGGACGGCGCAGCACCGATCCGGGGCTGGCCACGGAGATCCTGTCCTACGACTGGGCCGAGGTCTCACGGGCCCGACGTTCGAACTTCCTCCTGGGCACCGGCCTGCTGGAGGAGGCAAGGGACCGAGGGGCGCCCCTCGAGCTGATCTGGCCGGTTCTCGCCGAGACGGACGTTCCCCAGACGCTGCCGTTGTACGTCCTCACCGGCACGCGTGACGAGCTCTACGGACGGCTGAATGCCGCGGGTCTCGGCGTGGTCAGCCTGTACCACACCCTGATCCCGCAGCTGCGGGAGGAGTTCCCCGCGTCCAGCTGGTCGGCGAGCCATGTGCTGAACCTCCCGGTGCACCAGGACGTCGAACCCGGCCAGATGCACCACCTGGTCGCCACGCTGGAGAACCTCCTGAGCGAGCCGGGCCTCAGCTGATGCTGCGGGTGCTCGACGGCCAGACCGAGCAGGCGGAGTGGCACGCCCTGTGGGCGGGGAGCGGCCGTGAGCCGTTCGCCCATCCGGCGTACGCCGCGTTGTTCGCCGCCCCCGAGGAGCGAACGGTGCTGCTCGCGATCGGAGGCGACCAGCGGCCCGTGCTCGTGCCGCTGATCATCCGCCCGGCCACCCAGCTCCCGTGGGCCACCGGATCGCCCACGCGACCGCTCGACGCGACCTCCCCCTATGGCTACGGGGGCCCGTTCGGACTGTCGCCGGACGCCGCCGTCCCGACACTGGAGGCCCTGCACCGGTGGGGAGAGGAGGAGGGCCTGGCTTCAACCTTCCTCCGGCTGTCCCTCGACGCCCCGTGCCCGCCCGGCTCGCCCCATGCCGGCGTGGAGATCGTCGAAACTGCCGAGAACGTGCGGGTGGACCTGCGCCGGGCGGCGGAGGACATCTGGCGCGGGTACGAGCACAAGGTGCGGAAGAACGTGAAGAAGGCCGTGCGCGCCGGGTGCACGGTCGAGCGCCACGACGACTTCGCCGGACTCGACAGCTTCCTGAGCGTCTATCACGCCACCATGAGCAGGCGAAACGCCGCCGAGTGGTACCGCTTCGATCGCCAGTTCTTCGCGACCCTGGCCGCCGAGATGCCCGGATGCTTCACGGTCTTCTACGTGCGCGACGCGCAGGGACGGGTGGTGAGCACCGAACTCGTCCTCCAGAGCGACCGTCACCTGTACTCGTTCCTGGGCGGAACGCTGGCCGAGGCGTTCCCCATGGCACCCAACGACCTCTTGAAGCACCACGTCATCGAGTACGGGCGGGACAGCGGCAGGGACACGTTCGTGCTCGGTGGGGGCGCCCGCCGAGGGGACGGGATCTTCTCGTACAAGCGGTCGTTCGACCCGACGGGGGTGCGGATGTTCTGCACGGCACGCATCGTCAACGACGACTCGACCTATGCCGGGCTCGTGGACCAGTGGAGGGAGCACGCCGGCGGCAGGCCGGCCCCACCCGACTACTTCCCGGCCTACCGGGCTCCGCTGGAGTCCTGAGCCCGACGAGGAGCCCGAGGATCAGGCCCGGGAGGCCAGGAACCTCTCCAGCTCCCCGTCGACGACGTCCAGGTCGGCGACCGACATGGCGGAACCACTCGGAAGCGTCAGACCGCGGTGGAACAACTCTTCGGCCGCACCGGACGCGAAGCTCCGGGATCGGGCGAAGACCGGCTGGAGATGCATGGGCTTCCACAGGGGCCGTGACTCGATGTCGGCCGCCGCGAGCCAGGACGCCAGCTCCTGGGCCGACCACCCGGCCACGTCGGGGTCGACGACCACGGCCGAGAGCCAGCAGTTGTCGGCCTCGGACCTGTCGCGCTGGAAGACGTCCACACCGGGGATGCCGCGGAACCGCTCGACATATCGTGCCCGCACGGCCCGCCGCCGGGCGATCATCCCGTCCAGCCGCTCGAGCTGGGCCACACCGACCGCAGCCAGCAGGTTGCTGAGCCGGTAGTTGTAACCGACCTCGGTGTGCTCGTAGTGGGCGACCGGCTGACGGGCCTGGGTGCTCAGGTACCGGACACGCTCTGCGCACCGCGCGTCGTCGGTGAGCAGCATGCCACCGCCACTGGTGGTCATGATCTTGTTGCCGTTGAAGGACAGCGCGGCCAGCCGGCCGAACGACCCGGCGGGACGCCCCGCGTGCGACGAACCGACGGCCTCCGCCGCGTCGGAGAGCACGGGGACACCGAAGCGCTCGCAGATCGCCGACAGGCTCGTGTAGTCGGCACACCGGCCGAGCAGGTCCACGGGCACCACGGCCGCCACCGGTACGCCCTCTGACCGGAGGCGGCCGAGGCACGCCTCCAGCAGTGCGGGGTCCAGGTTCCCGGTGCTGGGCAGGCAGTCGACGAACACCGGTTCGGCGCCGGTGTACACCACCGCATTGGCGGTGGCGGCGAAGGTCATGGTCGGCACGACGACCACAGTTCCCGGCCCTGCGCCCAGCTCCAGGAGGGCCAGGTGCAGCGCGGCGGTCCCCGAGGACAGCGCGACGGCATGAGCGCGGCCACAGCGCGCGGCCATGCCCTCCTCGAACGCGTCGACCATCGGGCCCAGCGGGGCGATCCACCCCGAGCGCACGGCCTCGACGACCAGCTCCTCCTCCCGGAGCCCCACGTCCGGCGACGACAGGAGGATCCGGCCGCGCGTCCGCTCAGGGGTCAGGGTCACCGGGCCACCGCCTGGTCGAGCCACTCCGCGCTCTCACGCGACGCCGGCACGGCCCAGATGTCGCTCCCGCGACGGCCGATCCGCCTGAGCATCCACTCCTCGAGGGGTCCCACCGGGACGTGGCTGATCAGGGGGTGGGCGTCCCGGGACGCCGCCTCGCCGGCACCGAACAGTTCCTCGTGCAGCTTCTCCCCCGAGCGCAGCCCGGTGAAGACGATCGGGATGTCCCGACCGGAGAGCGCGACCAGCTGACGGGCGACCTCTGCGATGCGCACCGGCTCCCCCATGTCGAGCACCAGCGCCTCCCCGTCGTGGCCGATCGCGCCGGCCTGGATGACGAGCTGGACGGCCTCGGGGATGGTCATGAAGAAGCGCGTCACCTCAGGGTCGGTGACCGTGACCGGGCCACCGCGGGCGATCTGGGCGGCGAACGTGGTCAGCACCGATCCACGGCTGCCCAGCACGTTGCCGAACCGGACCGAGAGGAAGGCGCCGGCATTGCGCTGGGCGTAGGTGGCGGTGAGCTGCTCGGCCATCCGCTTGGTCCGCCCCAGCACGTTCACCGGATCGGCGGCCTTGTCGGTGGAGACGTTGATGAAGTGGCTGACGCCGACCGCGGTGGCTGCCTCGAGCACGTTGCGGGTGCCCAGCACGTTGGTCTTCCAGCCCTCGTCGGGGTACTGCTCGAGCATCGTGACGTGCTTGAGGGCCGCGGCGTGGAACACGACGTCGGGACGGCGGGCCTGGAAGATGCCCAGCAGCGTCTCGGAGTCCCGGATGTCGGCCAGGACGACCTCGGGCAGGTCGAGACGGGCCTCGCCGTGGATCCCCAGCTGGACGGCGTGCAGGGCGGACTCGTCACGGTCGAGCATGATCAACTCGGCGGGCGCGTACTTGGAGATCTGTCGGCACAGCTCAGAGCCGATCGAGCCACCGGCGCCCGTGACGAGCACCCGCTTGCCGGCCAGGTAGCCGGCGATCGCGTCGATGTTGGTGTCGATCTGCCGCCGGCCGAGCAGGTCGGCGATGTCGATGTCCCGCACGTCGCGGATGCCGACGCTCGTGTTGTCCAGGTCGGACAACCGCGGAAGCACCTTGACCGTCAGGCCGGCGGCGATGGCCAACCGGGAGAGCTCACGGACGAGTGCCGACTCCGCCGAGGGGAGGGCGATGACCAGCGCCTCGGCGCCCGTGGCCCGTGCGACCTCGGCGATGTCGTTCCGACCGCCGAGCATCCGGATGCCGCCGATGCGGGCGTAGCGCTTCTTCGGGTCGTCGTCCAGGACGCCGACGGGGATGAACGGGCTCTCCGGCCGGCCGAGCATGGAGCGGACCAACTGGTGACCCGCGTCGCCCGCCCCGAAGATGAGCGTCGGCCGGCCCTGCTGCGGGCGGACGGACAGCTCGCGCAGGCGCCGCACGGCCAGGCGGACCGACAGCATGAACACGAAGGCCACGGGTACGGCCACGAGCGGCACCGATCGCGGCACGAGGTGCGCCGCGCCATCGGCGATGTCGAACGACATCACGGTGAGGCATGCAGCGGTGACGGCCAGCGCCATCGCCGTGACCTCGTCGGCGCTCCCCACCGGGTGGCGTCCCTGGTGCAGGCGCAGCGCCATGGAGACGACGAGGTAGACCATGACGGCGATGCCGGCGGCCATCGCCAGACCCGCCTCGTCGATCCGGCTGATCTCGCCGTCGTAGCGCGCCACGGTGGCCAGCGCCAGTCCGCCGCCGATGAGCAGCACGTCGGCGGACAGCAGACCCCATCGCCGGAGGCGCCAGCGCCACGCCGACCGTCGCTCCATCGGACCTCCTCCGGTCAACACACCGTCATTCGTCGAAGCCACTGGGGCCATGGCCGGCTCCTGCTCCTCGCGGCCGACGCGCCGCACCACCGTCATCGGGAGTCCAGCCCGTTCAGCGCCGGGACCGCACAACGGCCACGGGCCCCGTGTCGTCGACCGGCTCAGGGGCTCGGCCACGCCCGGACCGGGCGCTGGTCATCGATCGGACGACGCCGGTCGTGTCCCGGCCCGGGTCGGCCTCGTAGCTGTAGGCATAGCCGTAGCCGCGGGCGGCGCCGGCGGACTGCGGAACCCGGTTGAGGATGACGCCGAGCAACGTGGCGTCGATCCGCTCCAGGGCTGCGGCTGCCTCCTCGAGCTCCTCGAGCCGCGTCTTCCCGTAACGGGTGGAGAGCACGCATCCGTCGGAGATGGCGGTGAGCACGGCCGCGTCGGTGACCGCCAGCAGCGGCGGCGCGTCGATCAGGACGTAGTCGTACCGCTCGCGGAGCTCGTCCAGCAGCATCTTCATGTGCCGCGAACCGAGCATCTCGCTCGGGTTCGGCGGCATGGGCCCGGCGGCGAGCACGTTGAGGCGGCCGTCGCCCCACGGCTGGGCCACCTCGTGCAGCATGGCGGTACCGCCGAGCACGTTGGTGAGGCCGGCCCCGCTGATGAGCCCCATGTAGCGGGTGACGCGGGGGCGGCGCAGGTCGGCCTCGATGAGCATGACCCGGCTGCCGGCCTGGGCGAGCACCGTGGCGAGGTTGACCGCGAGCGTGGACTTGCCCTCGCCGGGGATCGCGCTGGAGATGACGATGACCCGGGGTGGGTGGTCGACGTTGAGGAACTGGAGATTCGTGCGGATCGAGCGGTAGGCCTCGGCGGCGATGGAGTGCCGGTCCTGGTCGGTCACCACGTGGTCCTCACCGACGCGCGGGTCCTCCATGACGGTCCCGATCACGCCGACACCCGTCAGGTGCGAGATGTCCTCGCTCGTCTTCACGGTGTTGTCCATGCGGCTGCGCAGCAGCGCCAGGGCCACTCCCGCGAGGAGCCCGAGCACCACGCCGAGCGCGACGTTGCGGGCAGCGTCGGGGCTGACGGGCGCCTCGTTCAGCGCGGCCGGCTGGACGACGGCGACCTTGACCGTCGAGGCGGTGGCACCGGCCGGCGTCTCGAGCTGGGTGATCTGCTCGGAGAACTGTCGGCCGAGGGATGCGGCGACGTCCTGCGCGCGCTGGGCGGAGGTGTCGGTGACCGTGACGGTGAGGATGACGGTCTCGGGCACGGCGGTCGCCGACACTTTGGCCGCCAACTCCTCCGGCGTCATGTCCAGCCGGAGCTCCTCGACCACCTGGGCCGCGAGCTGGACCCCGCTCAGCAGCTCGGCGTAGGACGCCACGCGCTGCTGGGAGAACAGGTTGCCCTGGTAGGCCGACGAGGTGTCCGTCGTCGTGGACGTCGACACGAAGAGCTTCGTCGTCGACCCGTACAGCGGCGTGGCCGACCAGGTCAGCGCACCTCCCCCGGCGATACCCAGGAGAACCGTGGCGGCGACGAGCCACCATCCGGCTCGCAATGCCTGCACGACATCTTTCAGGTCCACGGACCCCCCGCTCTTCATCTCGCCAACGGCCAAGCACACTCAGGGAGGACGGCGGCGTACCGCGACGATGGTTGAAACATAACCCTCCGATGTCGATAAGTCGCTCAACGTGTGGGCTTTGGGGCGGCGTGTCACTTGTGTGACGGAGGAGTTGCCAACCGACCGACACGAGCGACCCCGTGAGCTACGGAGAGGCAGTCGAACCGGTCCGCGAAGGTTGAATCCCTTCGTGCGCATCCTCTTCGTCTGTACCGGGAACATCTGCCGCTCTCCCATGGGGGAGCGGCTCACCCGGGCCTTCCTCGACGACGCGCTCGGCGCCTCGGCCGCTGCGGTCGGGACGTCGAGCGCCGGGACCCACGCGGTCGTCGGAAGCGGCATGGAGCTCTCCTCGGCGCGCGTGCTATCCGGGCTGGGCGGGGACCCGGCCGGCTTCACCGCCCAGCAGCTGACCGGCGACCTCATCGACGCCGCCGATCTCACGCTGACGATGACTCGTCGACACCGGCGCTCGGCGCTCAAGCTCGCCCCGCGGGCCATGTTCCGCACCTACACCCTGCGCGAGGCGGCGGAACTGCTGGGAGGTGTCGACCTGCGAGCGCTCCCTCCCGTCAGCTCCCTCGACGAGCGGGCGAAGGCACTGGTCGCCGCCCTGGGTGCGCAGCGAGCGACGCGCCGCCTCGCGGAGCGGGAGTCCGACGACGTGCTCGACCCGATGGGCCACGCCTCCGCGGTGCACCAGGAGGTCGGCGACCAGATCTTCGGCGCGGTCATCCCATTGCTGCGAGCGCTCTGCGGAACGAGCGTCGAAACGCCGGTCGACCTCTCCGACACCCAGGTGGGCACGGCGAGGAACCTTCCTCCAGTCCCCGCGCGGCCTCCCATCCCGGCGCGCGCGGTGGCGACCGCTTCCCCGTTCAAGCTGTACTGACCGAACCGCCCCGGGTTCAGTGGAGGCTGGGTTCTGCCGGTTGGTCCTCGGTGAGGCCGGCGATCGAGCGGTAGTGGTTGTGTTCGTACTCGACCGGCGGGATGTTCCCGCAAGCGCCGTGTAGACGTCGGTGGTTGAACCAGTCGACGTACTCGAGGGTGGCCAACTCGACGTCGTCGAGGCCGCCCCGCCGGGGCCGCGGCGGCGGATCAGTTCCGTCTTGCAGAGGCCGATGAGGGACTCGACTGCGGCGTTGGCGTAGGAGTCGACCTTGCTGCCCACCGAGCGGACGGCGCCCGCGGCGTCGAGGCGTTCGGTGTAGCGGATCGCCAGGTACTGGGCGGAATCAAGCCCTGCACGCCGCGGTCGGAGTGATGGACCAGGCGGCCGGTCACGTCCCGGGGGTCGCGGGCCCGGGGCCACAGGCCCTGCTCGAGAGCGTCGAGCGCCAGGTCCGCCCGCAGCGAGGTGGAGGCGCGCCAGCCGACGATCCGGCGCGAGTAGACGTCCATGACAAAGGCGACGTAGACGAACCCCGACCAGGAGACCACGTAGGTGAGGTGAGGTCGGCTACCCACAGCCGGTTCGGCGCCGGCGCGGTGAAGTTCCGGTCGACCAGATCACCGGGGCGGGCAGCCACGTCGGCGGGCATCGTGGTGCCCTTGACCTTGCCCCGCACCGCGCCGGCCAGCCCGAGTTCGCGCATCAGCCGCTCGATCCGGCAGCGGCCCACCGGAACGCCTTCGCGGTCGAGCGCCCGCCAGACCTTGCGGACGCCGTAGACGCCCAGGTTGGCCTCGTGCACCCAGGTGAACTCTGCCTTCAGCTGCTGGTCGGCGACGGCCCGGGCCGAGGGCGGACGGGCATGGCGCGCGTAGTAGGTGCTCGGGGCGATCTTCGCGCCGGCGGCAGTCAGCGCCCGGCAGATCGGCTCGACCCCGAACCGCTCCTTGTGCTGGTCGATGTAGGCGGTCAGCGCCGATGTGGGCGGTCGAGCTCCGCCGCAAAGAAAGCCGACGCCGACTTCTAGATCTCGTTCCCCCGGCCCAGCTCTCGGTTCTCGCGCTCGGCGATCCGCTGCCGGTCATCGGTCGAGGTCCCCGGCCGCACGCCGCCCGTCGATCTCGGCCTGGTTCACCCAGTTGCGCAGCGTCTCGGGATCGATACCGAGCTGCTGGGCGTTGGGCCAGCGCGCCCTTGCGCTGTCCGGACTGCTCGCGGATCTCGAACACCATCCGCACGGCCCGCTCACGCAGCCCGTCGGGGTACTTCTTCGGCGCCGGCACTGCTCCACCCTTCCGTGGCTTCAGTGTCTCCATCAATCCCGGGGCGGTTCAACGGGTACCGCATCGGCGAGATGGCGCGGCCGGTCCCGCCGCAGCCGGGAGGCACAAAGGCCACAGCTCCACCGGCTGAGGGTGATCTGTGGCTGCGGGCCTCCGGTCGGGGTGACGTATGGGCTATTCCAGGGCGGCGGTGACCACCGGGGCGATCTGCTCCGCGAGGTAGGCGTGACCGGCGTCCGTAGGCGAGATGCCGTCGGACGAGATGAGCCCGCTGCCGGTGCTGAACCAGCCGGCGGTGAGGGGGTCCACGAAGGAGGCGCCAGCGCTCTGCGCCGCGGTCTGCACGACGTTCCGCACCGCGAGAACGCTCGCCGGCACGTCGCCGTCGTCCCAGACCGGCCCGATGACGACCAGGGTTGCCTGCGGCGCGTTCTGCGCGGCAGCCGCCATGGTTGCGACGACCTGCGCCTGCACCTGCGCCAAGTCTTCGTCGGCGTCGTTGCGACTGCCGAAGAGCAGCGTGATGTCGGCATCCGGTACCGGGTCGGCCGCCAGCAGGCCCGCATAGTCCTGGCCGGTGATGCCGATGGAGGCATAGCCGGCCTGCGGCACGGCGTGGAGGGCCAGTTGGGTCCCGGTCCGCTGCGCGACGAGCGCCGGCCAACCGGTCGCCCCCTGACCACCCATCTCGTTCCCGGAGGCGTACCCGTCGCCGTAGACGGCCAGAACCGCGGGCTCGCTCGACTCCGTCTCTGCGTGAGCCACGGGCGACTCCGCCGGGACCGGCGAGTCCGCTCCGACCGACGCCTGGCTCACATAGGTGTCCGCCGGAGCCGGATGCATGCCCATGAAGGTGAACAGCGCGACGTTGCCCAGCACCAGCAGGACCAGCGTCAGGGTGCCCCAGGTGGGTGGACGCTCGAGGGCCAGTCGTCGCATGGAAAGAGCGTAAAGGTTCGACTCCATTGAGTGAGGGCGTTGAGGCGAGCGTGTCGCCTGTGGCCACTGTGACAGGGGAGACGGCCCTCACCGGTCCGGTGCTCCGATGCACCATGCCGGGTTATCACGGCCGCTCGTCGGCAGCGGCACCCCGGGGCCGCAATGCCAGGGAGGAGGTCAGCCGAACGGTCAGGAACGACCGCTGCCGAGCTCGCCCCCCTCACTCATGCTCCCGAGGACCAGCAGGTAGCCGGCCAGCGCCGCGCGCCAGTCGCGTGGCCGGAAGCCGGCGGCACGGATCTTCGCCAGGTCCAGCACGGAGTTCAGCGGTCTCGGCGCGACGCCGGTGCGCCCGGCGAAGTACTCGGCGGTGCTCACGCGCTGCACGTCGTCGGCGGAGCGGCCGCGGGCGGTGAAGACCAGCGCGGCGACGTCGGCCCAGGACACGGGCTCGCCCTCGCCGGTGAGGTTGTAGGTGCCGTACGGCGCCCCCGTGCCGACCAGGTGGCGGATGCCGGCGGCGAGGTCGGCGGCGGTGGTGGGCCGGCCGATCTGGTCGTCGACGACCGAGGGGCTGATCCCGCGGTCGGCGAGGCCGGCCATGGTGCGCACGAAGTTGCCGCCCTCCCCCACCACCCAGGTGGTGCGCACCAGCCAGTGCCGCTCGACGGCGGCGGCGCAGGCGTCGCCGTCGGCCTTGCTGCGGCCGTAGACCGACAGCGGCGTGGGCGGGAGGTCCTCGGGGATCGGGCCGGGATGGGTGCCGTCGAAGACGTACTCGCTGGAGAGGTGGACCAGCGCCGCGCCGGCCCGGTCGGCGGCGTGCGCGAGGTGCGCGACGGCATCGACGTTGACCGCGCGCACCGCGGCCAGGTTCGCCGGGTCCTCCGCGGCGTCGACGGCGGTCCAGGCGGCGGCGTTGAGCACGACGTCGACGCCGGTCCAGTCGAAGGCCCGCACGGCGGCGGCGTCGGTGACGTCGAGCGCGGCCCGGTCCAGCGCCTCGGCGTCGGGGAACTCGCGTCGCAGCGCGCAGCCGAGCTGCCCGCCGGCGCCGAGGATGACGGCGTTCACTGCCCCTGGGCCGCGTACTGCGCCTCGACGCCGTCCTTGAGCGGGCGCCACCAGACCGTGTTCTCCCGGTACCAGTCGATGGTGGCTGCCAGGCCGTCGCGGAAGTCGGTGTAGCGCGGCGTCCACCCGAGCTCGGTGCGCAGCTTCGTGGCGTCGATGGCGTAGCGCAGGTCGTGGCCGGCCCGGTCGGGAACCGAGTCGAAGGCGTCGGCCGGCCGGCCGAGCAGCTCGAGGATCAGCCCCAGCACCTCGCGGTTGTTCTTCTCCCCGTCCGCGCCGATCAGGTAGGTCTCGCCGGAGCGTCCCCGGTCGAGCACCGCGTGGACGGCGGAGTTGTGGTCGTCGACGTGGATCCAGTCGCGCACGTTCTCGCCCGCGCCGTAGAGCTTGGGGCGCAGCCCGGCGAGCACGTTGGTGATCTGCCGCGGGATGAACTTCTCGACGTGCTGGTAGGGCCCGTAGTTGTTGGAGCAGTTGGAGATGGTGGCGTGGATGCCGAAGGAGCGCACCCAGGCCCGCACCAGCAGGTCCGAGCCCGCCTTGGTCGACGAGTAGGGGCTGGACGGGTTGTACGGCGTCTCCGGCGTGAACTTCGCCGGGTCGTCCAGCTCCAGGTCGCCGTAGACCTCGTCGGTGGAGATGTGGTGGTAGCGGACGCCGTGCCGGCGCACCGCCTCGAGCAGCGTGAACGTGCCGACGACGTTGGTCTGCAGGAACGGCGAGGGGTCGCGCAGCGAGTTGTCGTTGTGGCTCTCGGCCGCGAAATGGACGACGACGTCGCAGCGGGCCACCAGCCGGTCGACCAGGTCCGCGTCGGCGACCGAGCCGTGGACGAACTCGATGTCGTCGCGGACGGGCGCCAGGGACGCCTCGTTCCCCGCGTAGGTCAGCGCGTCGAGCACGGTGACCTCGTACTCGGGGTGCTCGCGCAGCGTCTGGTGCACGAAGTTGGCGCCGATGAAGCCGGCACCCCCGGTGACGAGCATGCGCATCGCCTGCTGAACCTCCGCCGTGGATCGCGACCGGACGAGGACCCCGCCCGGTGCCCGCGCCGCGGCGGGCCGTCGTGCAGGGCATGACGGTAGTCGCCCCAGGGGGTGCTCATCGCCGGTTCCCGGCCTCGGCGACCCCGATCGAGGGGGGCGCCCGCTCGCGCCGGACCTCGACCACATGGCCGCGATACCGATCGGTCATGTAACCGACAGTGAGGCCGGGCCGCGCGCCGCCGCTGTTAAGCCGCACGCCACCCGATCCCGGTTCCCCTCGCCGGGAGTTGGGCCGAAGGTGTCTCACGAGGCGAGGAACAGGAGGAGGCGCGTGTCCATCGGCCGGGCGGCGGGAGCGCTGTCGGGACCGCACGCCCTCGTCGCGCCGCACGCCGGCCTCCCCGGGCGCGGGGCGTGGCCGCGCCGCCTGCTGATGGCCGCCCTGCTGTCCCTGGGCGCCTGGCTGCTGCTCGCCGTCTCCGCCGACGCGGCGCGGGCCGACTCCGCCGGCCACACGGAGGGCGACACCTCCGTGGCCGCGCCGCCCGGTCCCGAGGAACCGCCCCCCGACGTCCCCGCGGACCCCCCACCCGACGTCCCGACGGACCCCTCGCCCGACGTCCCCGCAGACCCCCCGCCCGACGTGCCGGCGGACCCCCCGCCCGACGTGCCGGCGGACCCCCCGCCCGACGTACCGGCGGACCCCTCACCCGACGTCCCCGCGGACCCCCCGCCGGCCGGGCCCCCGGCTACTCCCGCCACCCCGGCCGTGCCCGGGCCGACACCGACCACCCCGACCGACGGCGACGTCCCCCCGCCCGTGGCGCCGACGCCGCCACCCGCGGAACCGGACGTCACCCCGCCTGCGGCCGACCCGGCACCCGTCGACCCGGCACCCGTCGACCCCGCACCCATCGACCCCGCACCCGCCGACCCCGCACCCGCCGATCAGTCGCCGCCGGACAGCGAACCCGTCGACGGCGAGCCGACCGACGAGGAGCCCGCCGGCCCCACCGAGGGCGACCCCACCGAGGGCGAACCCAGCGACGAGGAGCCCGCCGGGCCCACCGAGGGCGAACCGACCGAGAGCGAGTCCGGCGGCACCGAGCCCACCGAGCCCACCAAGGCAGGCACGGAGCTCGCCGACACTCAGCCCGCGAACGCCCCGCTTCCGGCCACCTCGGCGACCAAGCCGCCGACGGCGCTGCCGCAGAGCGCGCCGACGCCGGACGCCACCGCGCCGCCGTGCCTCCCCGCCGCCGCGGAGACGACCACGACGGGGGCGGCGGCCTCCGCGTCCCCGTCCGCGCGCGGGGCCGGCACCACCCAGCCGGTCACACCGACCCTCACCGCGACCCCGCAGCCCCCCGGCCCGCCGCCCGCGGCCCCGCCACCGGCACCGGTGCGCCCGCCGGGCCAGCACGGCCCTCCGGCGGCGCCGGTCGCACCGGTGCCCGCGAGCGGCCCGGGCGGCCCTGCGTCCGCCACCGCGTCCGGCAGCGGTGGGTTCGGCGCCGGCCACACCGACCACGCGGACTGCGTGCTCGCGGTGCTCGACGCGGGCTTCCCCGCATCTCTCGCCGGCTCGATCCGGACCGGTCGCGGGAACGACGCCGCCCTCCTCGGCCGCGTCGAGGAGCCGGGCGCCAGCCCCGACTGACGGGCGCACGCTCCCCTCTTCGCCCGCCCCGCCGGTCCGTCGATCGGCTCGTCGAACAGTCCACGACTCCGCACGCGCGTCCCGCCCCCGGTGTGCCTCTCTCCCCACCGGGCGCCGGATCGCCGTTCGAACCGCAGGGAACTCACCCGATGAGCAGTGAAGCCATCCCGTCCGAACACTTCACCCACCACCGTGCCGCGCCGCCTCCGCGGCTGACGCGGGCCGACCGGCTGCGCGGGGCGGGCACCGCCGCCCGCCGCGCCTGGCGCGGCCCCTACGTCCGCCGCCTGGTCGTGTGGGACGCCGTCTGCGCGTCCGTCGCCGCCGGCAGCGGTCTGCTCGCCCGCTTCCACCCGCCGGACGTCGGTGCCACCAGCGCGTCCCTGGCCATCGCCGTCGCCCTGCCCGGCGTCTGGCTGTTCGCCATGGTGGTCGCCCGCAGCTACGAGAGCCGCTACCTGTGGGAGGGGCCGGAGGAGTTCCGCCGCGTCTTCTTCGCCGCCGCGCTGCTGCTCGCCCTGGTGGGCACCGTCTCCTGGGCGCTGAAGCTGGAGGTCGCCCGCGGTTTCATCGTCGTCGCCCTGCCGCTGGCCACCGCGCTCACCCTCGCCCACCGCCAGGCACACCGGTCGTGGCTGCGCCGACAGCGGGCCCGCGGCCGCTTCCAGCAGACGACGCTGCTCGTCGGCCACCGCAACGGCGTGGCCGCGCTCCGGGAGCAGCTGCACCGGGAGGTCGACCAGGGCTACTCCGTCATCGGCTGCTGCCTGCCTGCGCGCTCCGGGGCCCGCGGCGGCTCCGTCGGTCTGCCGGTGCTCGGCGGCCTCGACGAGGTGGTCGACGTCGTCGAGCGGTACGAGGTGGACACCGTGGCCGTCCTGCCGTGCCCCGAGCTGGACGGTGCGGCGCTGCGCCGGCTGGGCTGGGAGCTGGAGAAGACGCAGGCCGACCTGCTGCTCGCGCCGGCCGTCTCCGAGGTCGCCGGTCCGCGCATCCGGGTGCGCCTGGTGTGCGGGCTCTCGCTGCTGCAGATGGAGCGGCCCGAGCTGCGCGGCCTCCACCGGCTGGTGAAGGAGTCCTTCGACCGGTTCTGCGCCGTCCTGCTCCTGCTGCTGCTGGCCCCGGTCCTCGTCGTCGCCGGCCTGGCCGTCAAGCTCGACAGCCCGGGGCCGGTGTTCTACCGCCAGGTGCGGGTGGGCCGGGACGGGCACCGGTTCCCGATGCTGAAGTTCCGGAGCATGCACGTCGGGGCCGACCGCCTGGTCACCCGCCTGGCCCCGGTGAGCGACGGCAACGGCGTGCTGTTCAAGATGCGGCGCGACCCGCGGGTGACGCGGGTGGGCCGGGTCCTGCGGCGGTACTCGGTCGACGAGCTGCCCCAGCTGATCAACATCCTCCGCGGGGAGATGTCGATGGTCGGCCCCCGCCCGCCGCTGCCCTCGGAGGTCGAGCGGTACGGGGTGGAGATGCACCGCCGGCTGGTGGTCAAGCCCGGCCTGACCGGGCTGTGGCAGGTGAGCGGCAGGTCCGACCTGTCCTGGACCGACTCGGTGCGGCTGGACATCCACTACGTGGAGAACTGGTCCCTGATGCTGGACCTGATGATCCTGTGGCGGACGGTGGGGGCGGTCCTCACCGGTCGCGGTGCGTACTGAGACGCCGAAGGGGCGGGCGCCGCGCGTCTCGCGCGGCACCCGCCCCTCACGGTCGGGTCAGCGGTAACCGGGGCTGACGTACCCGATGCCGACGGAGCCGGCCGGGACGAAGTCACCCGACGCGGGCTTGCCCTGCGTGAGGGTGCCGGTCAGGTTCCCGATCGACGGCCACGAGACGACGCCGTTGCTGATCTTCGCGGGGCAGCTGCGGTCATCGGTCTGCGGCCACACGCTGTAGCCCATGTCCCGGCCGGAGCGCGGGTCGAGGTAGACGTTCTCGAGGGCCAGCGGGTAGGTGTTGCAGTCGATGCGGATGAACTGCCCGCCCCGCTCGATCGGGTTCACCTCGGAGCTGCCGACGTTGGTGTTCCGGATGGTGCCCTTGCCGATGGCGCCGAGGTCCTGGCGCACCTGGATGCCCTGGTAGTTGGTCGTGCCGCTGAGCCGGTCGATCCGGTACTCGCGCACCCCGCCCCACGGCTGGAAGACGTCGGCGTGGTTCACCGAGTAGGTGCCGCGCAGGGCCTCCATGCGGACGTTCTGGATCTGCACGGTGGCCTCGGGGGCGTTCACGGCGATGCCGTCGGCCTGGGAGCCCGGGACGTTGCCGTTGATGAGGACGCCCTCGATGTGCACGGTGCCGGTGCACTTGTGCACGTAGATGGCGCGCTGGTCGTCGTTGCCGAAGCGGGCGGTGGGCGCGACGGTGATCTGCCCGCCCATGATGACGGCGTTGCGGCAGTTGGCGATGGTGATCGGCCCGGCCGGGCGGTCGGCGGGCAGCTTGACCAGGACGTCGCCGCCCCGGGCCCCGATGGTCGTGACCGAGTTGCTCGGGGTGACGTTGGTGACCGGGTAGTTCTGCCAGCCGGCCGGCGGGGCCCAGCTGAGGGCGCCGCTCGCGGGAGCGGCGACGGGCTTCGCGGGGGTGGTCGCGGGCTGCGTGGGCGCGGGAGCCGGGGCAGGGGCGGTGGGAGCCGTGGTCGTCGGGCCGGTGGGGCGCGTGCCGGTCCGGGAATCGGCGACCGGGGCCGGCTGCTCGTTCGGGACCGGAGCCTGCGCCTGGGTGCCGGCGGGGGCGGGGGTGTCGACGGCCGGCGGGGCACCGACGGGGGGCTGCGCGGCGGGGCGGGAGTCCCGGGTCTCCGCGGGCTGCGGGGACTGGCTCGCGACGACGTCGGCCCCCTGGTTCTGCACGAGTGGGTAGCTGAGCGGGAGGATGCCGACCAGGGCGAGGGAGAGCTGCGCCAGCCGACGTCGGGAGAGACGCCTGCGGCGGGGCTGGTGGTTTCGCCACTGTCGGTAAGCGGTTCGTGACACGCGACAGAAGGTAGCGTCACGATTACGTAACGCCAAGCCCGATCGAGTGAATTTCTCGGGCTTCGCGCCGAGCCGCCCCCGGTTCTGCTAAGCGACTCGCGGCCCGACCTGCGCGGACACCCGCACATGCGGCCAGACTATTTTTCGGCAGGTTCTGCCCGCGTCGGACCCGGTCCGCTCGCAGCGGTCCGCCTAGGAAGGTCCCATGACATGGCTGCTGGTCCTCGCGACCGCCTGGATGACGCTGGCCGGCCTCCTGGCGCTCGTCATCGGCCGGGCGGTCCGCGTGGCCGACCGCCGGCAGACTCCGGGCACCCCGCCGGTGCCGGACTTCGTGCCCGCGGAGTGGACGACCTCCCCGATCACCCCGCGCTAGGAACCGGAGCCGGCGCCCCGGCGGAAGCCCAGGACGCCGAACGAACGCCGCGCGGGACGCCCGGGCCGATCCGCCGCCGGTGCGGAGCCACCCGCGGTCGGGCCCTCCTCGCCGGACGGCCGGCCCTCGGCCGCATGGGCACCGCCACGGTCGACGTGCGCGGCGCCCCCCCGGGGATCGGGCACGGCCGCGTCGTGCAGGGACGGGTGCAGCGCGGCCAGCGTGGCCAGCACCGGCAGCAGCGCCTCGGCCACCGCCTGCCCCATCTCCTCGTGACCCTGCAGGGGCCGGCCGATCGGATCGGCGATGTCGTCGTCCTCCCCGCCGCTGCGCCCGGGGCGCGCCGCGGCCAGGGCGGCGACCAGCGCGCGGACCCGGTCGGCGAAGCCGCCTCCCGCGGGCTGCCGGTCGTCGAGCGCGTCGAGCAGCGCCGCGGCCTCCCGCAGGGTGAAGGTGCGCGCCAGGGCCCGGGGCACGAGCCCCAGCACGTCGCGGCGGTGGTCGCGGGTCAGGGTGAGGACCAGGTCGGCGTCGGCGACCATCCCGGGCTCCAGCTGACGGGCCACGAACCCCTCGGGGTCCCCGCCCAGCCCGGACAGGACCAGCGCGCTGTGCGGGTGCATCCGCGAGCCGGCGACCGCACGCGTGCCCGCGCTGACCAGCCGGACGTCGGACACCGCCGGCCCGAGGAGTTCGTGCAGGTAGGCCCGCCCCAGCCCCTGCCCCAGGGCCGACCGGCAGATGTTCCCGGTGCACACCAGCAGGACGGTGACGGGGTTCGCGGGCGGATGCTGGTCGGGCACGGCACCCAGTGTGGGCGGTGCGGGCCGTTCCCGGACACCTCCGATGGGGTGGTTGCGCTGCGCGGGAGGTCGATCCGGAACGCCGGGTACTAGGCTCGCCCGCGACAGCGGACGCCGGACGGCGCGCCGGGAACCGACACAGCCGGCGTGCCCACGTCTCACACCAGAAGGGGTCAGCATGCCCCGGAGCGGCTTGAACGAGAGCCTCCGACACGTTTTCCAGCCGGCTCACCGCAGGGTCGCCGGCCTGATGCCCCTTCCTCTCCGGCGGCGATACCTGTACCTGGCCGGGCACGGGCGGCTGCCGCGGCTCCGCGATCCGCAGACGTTCGGCGAGAAGATCAACTGGCGCATCCTCCACGACCGGCGCCCGTTGCTGGCCTGGACCTGCGACAAGCTGGCGATGAAGGACCACGCGGCCCAGGTGCAGGAGGAGGCCGGCATCTCGGTGCCGGAGACCTTCTGGTCGGGCACGGACCTCACCGAGGTGGCCGGCCGGATGTTCGACCGGCCCTGGGTGCTCAAGCCCAACCACCGCAGCGGCCTGGTGCGCTTCGGCAGCGAGAAGGAGACGGTCGACGCCCGGACGATCGCGGAGACGAGGACCTGGCTGCGCGACGACCAGAGCGTCCTGCTCGGCGAGTGGGCGTACAGCGAGGCGCGCCCCCTGTACGTCATCGAGGAGGCCATCGGCGACGGCGTGACGCCGCCCGACGACTACAAGTACCTGGTCTTCGACGGCAAGATCGCCGCGGTGTCGGTCGATACGGGCCGGTTCACCAAGCAGCACTCACGCACCTTCTACACGGCCGACTGGGAACCGCTGCACGTGGCGACCGCCCTGGGCAGCGGCGAGCCCGGCCCGCCGCCGGAGAACCTGGCCGAGCTGAACCACGCGGCGGAGGTGCTCGGCCGCGACTTCGACTTCATGCGGGTCGACCTCTACAACGTCGACGGCACCATCTGGTTCAGCGAGTTCACCCCCTACCCGGGCGGGGGTGTGCTGCCGTTCGAGCCGCACAGCTTCGACGCCTGGCTCGGGGAGCAGTGGACGCTGCCCGCCCTCGACGACGTCTCGGGCCGGTGAGCCGGGCACGATGCGGAACGGAACGACGGGCCCCGGCCACCACGACGACGCCGACGGCGCGCTCCGGGTCCTGAGCGTCGGCCCGACCGGCGGGCAGCCCGGCGGCATGGCCTCGGTCGTCGCCGAGCTGGAGACCCAGAACCGGCTCAGCGCCACCCCCGTGCAGCTGCGGGTGGTGGACTCCGGCGGGATCGGCCCCGTCCCGCAGCGGGCCGTGGCGTTCGCCCACAGCCTGCTGACGGCCGGCACGGCGCGCGCCGACGTCGTCCACCTGCACGTGGCCAGCCGCGGCAGCACCTGGCGCAAGCTGGCGATCGCCCGTGCCTGCGCGGTGCGCGGCCTGCCCTACGGCATCCACCTGCACGGCGCCGGGTACCGGGACTTCCTCGCGACGCTCTCGCCGGCCGCGAAGCGCCGGGTCGAGCGGTTCTTCCAGCGCGCGGCGTTCGTGGTGGTCCTGGGAAAGCCGTGGGCCCGGCTGGTCTGCGAGGAGCTGGGCGTCCCCGCCGCGCGGGTGCACGTCGTGCACAACGGCGTGGCGGACGGCGCACCGCCGGTCGTGCCGTGGCCCGCCGGTCGCACCAAGCGGGTGCTCCTGCTCGGCCGGATGGACGAGGGCAAGGGCGTGCCCGAGCTGCTGCGCGCGTTCGAGCGGCTCGACGACGTCCCCGACGCGGAGCTGGTGCTCGCCGGTCCCCCGGCCGAGCCCCGCGTCGTCGCACTGGTGGAGGAGGCGGTCCGGGCCCGCCCCGGCCGCATCACCTACGCGGGGTCGCTCCCCCGCGCGCAGGCGCAGGAGCTCCTGCGAGAGGCCTACCTGCTGGCCCTGCCGAGCCACGCCGAGGGCCTGCCGATGGTGGTCATCGAGGCCATGAGCCGGGGCATCCCAGCCGTCACGACCCCGGTCGGCGCCATGGCCGAGCTGGTCACCTCGGGCGCCAACGGCTACCTCGTCCCGCCCGGCGACGTCGACGCCCTGACCGAGCACCTGCGGCTCCTCCTGGGTGGTGAGGAGCTGCGCGACGCGATGGCGCAGGCGGCCTACGCGACGTGGCAGGCGGGATTCGACGCCCGCTCCATGTACGCCGACATCCGCGCCTTGTGGCAGGCGGCCGCCGGCTGACCCGGGGCCGCCCGGCCGGGCGTCAGTAGGCGCCGCGGCCGCGGAGGACGGCTCCGAGGGTCTTCCACAGGATCATCATGTCGAAGCTCAGCGACCAGTTCTCCACGTAGCGCACGTCGATGCGCACGGAGTCGTCCCAGGAGAGGTCCGAGCGGCCGCTGATCTGCCACAGCCCGGTGATGCCCGGCTTGACCAGGAAGCGGCGGCGCATGTCGAAGCCGTAGCGCTCGGTCTCGCTGGGCAGCGGCGGGCGCGGGCCGACCAGGCTCATGTCGCCGCGCAGCACGTTGATCAGCTGCGGCAGCTCGTCGAGGGAGTACCGGCGCAGCACCCGCCCGACCCGCGTCACGCGCGGGTCGGCCTTCCGCTTGTAGAGGACGCCGTTGCCGTCGTTGTCGGACTCGAGCACCTCGACCATCCGGTCGGCGCCCTGCACCATGCTGCGGAACTTGAGCATGGAGAACGTCTGCCCGTCGCGGCCGACGCGGGTCTGCTTGAAGAACACCGGGCCGCGGCTGGTCGTCTTCAGGGCCAGCGCGATGACGAGGAACAGCGGGAGCGTCAGGAGCAGCGCGACGGCGGCGAGGGAGGTGTCGACCACCGTCTTGGCCAGCCGGCGCACCCCGCGGAGCTCGGGCCGCTCGACGTGCAGCAGCGGGAGCCCGCACACGGGGCGGATGGCCACCCGCGGCCCGACGACCTCGGTGACGGCCGGGGCGAGCAGCAGCTCGGCCTCGGTCTTCTCCAGCTCCCAGCCGAGCCGGCGCAGCGACGAGCCGTCCAGCTCCGGGCTGGGCATGACGGCGACGGTGTCGACCTCGTACCGCTTCACCACGTCGAGCACCTCGTCGAGGCCGCCGAGGACGGGCAGGCCGTCGAAGTCGGTGGGCACGTCGGCCGCCTTGCCGTCGGGCAGGCAGCACCCGATGACCTGGTAGCCGTGGTAGGCGGCGCGGTCGAGCTCGGCGTGCAGCGAGGCCACGGCGTTGCGGTGCCCGACGATGACGGTGGTCTGCTGGAACGCCCCACCGGTGCGGGCCCGGTGCAGCGCCTGCCGGCGCACGTAGCGGTACAGCAGGGTGAGCACGGTGGCCAGCGGGAGGGCGACGACGACGAAGCCGCGGGCGACGCGCAGGTCCAGCCCCCAGGAGACCACGGCCACGACGGCCAGCAGGACCGCAGCGGAGTGCAGGACCCGGCGGAACTCCTCGGCGCCGACCCAGAGGAAGCGCTCCTCGTAGCTGCGGCCGACGTGCATGGCGGCCAGCCACAGGAAGGGCATGAGCAGGGCGGCCCACAGCGAGTACTGGGCCGCGCCGTCGACTTCGGTGCCGAACCGGACGAAGTAGCCGATCGTGGCCGCGAGCACGGCGCAGACCGCATCCCCGAGGACGATGCTGCGGACGTAGGCCGAGCGCCACGCCCGTCGGGCCTCGGTGCCTTCGCCGCGCAGGCGGCGGAGGCCGTAGAAGCGGGTCCGCACCTTCGCGGGCAGCACCTCACGAGTCGTCTGTTCGTGAGCAACCTGCATCGAGATACCGAGCCCCCTGGGTGCGTCTGGTCGTCGTGGTGGCGAACCCGCCAACACACCGCCTCGCCCACCTGTACGGAGAGTGAGCACGCATGGGCAGCCGGGCACCATTGCACCGGCCGGTCGAGCCGCCGGACACGACGTTAACGGCTCAGGGCCGAAATGTCTCGGCCACGACATAACAGTACGTAACGGAGATCCTCCGTCACAGACGGTCAGCGACCCCGGTCACAGCCGCGTTCCACCCGGGTGGCGGCGACCCCGCTCAGTGCCGGCTCGGGTAGTCCGACCGCTCGGCACCGGCAGGCTCGGCGGCCGCGGATGGGATCTCGACCCGCGTCGCTCCCGCCGGCTCGGCCTGGCCGTCGTCCCCCGGCACGACGCCCGACGCCGCAGGGGGCTCCTGCTCGGCGACGACGGGCCCGGGCTTCGGCTCGTCGGACTCCGTGGGGCCCTCCCCCGCGTAGCCGTACGCGTGCGGCAGCGCCGACGCCGGGGCGAGGTTGAGGATGACCCCCAGCATCCGTGCGCCGACCCGGTCGAGGAGCGCCGCGGCCCGCTCCACCTCGTCCCGCCGGGTCTTGCCCTGGCGGACCGACAGCAGCACGCCGTCCATGGCCGCCGCGACGGCGCTGCCGTCGGCGACCGGCAGCAGCGGCGGGGTGTCGAAGACGACGAAGTCGTGGGTGGCCCGCAGCCGGTCGACCACGTTGCGCAGCTGGCTGGAGGCCAGCAGCTCGCTGGGATTGGGCGGGATGGAGCCGGCGCCGAGGACGGACATCCGGCCGTTGCCGTAGGGCTGGAGGACGTCGTCGAGGTCGGCGGTACCGGCCAGGACGCTGGTCAGCCCGGCGCCGTCGACCAGCCCGAGGTACTTGACCACGCGGGGGTGCCGCAGGTCGGACTCGACCAGCGCCACCCGGTGGCCGCCCTCGGCCAGGGTGACGGCCAGGTTGATGGCGAGGGTGGTCTTCCCCTCCGCGGCGGCCGCGCTCGACACCATGATCACGCGCGGCGGCTCGTCGACGTCGAGGAACTGCAGGTTGGTGCGCAGCTGCCGGAACGCCTCGGCGTTGCCCGACCTGCTGTGCCGCTCGAGCACGTGCTGGGAGGCGAGGTGGGGATCGCGGGCGATGGTCCCGATCACCGGGGCGCCGGCCGCCGCGGCGGCGACCGTCCCGTCGCGCACGGAGCGGTCCATCCGCACCCGTGCGTAGGCCAGCGCCAGGCCGACCAGCAGGCCGACCAGCACGCCGACGGCGGTGTTGGCGACGAGGTTCGGGGAGGCGGGCTCCTGCGCGACCTCGGGCGTGTCGAGGACGGTCACCTTCACCGGGATGCTCGTCACCGGCTCGACCTCGGGGTCGGTCGGCGTCGTGGTGGTCGCCTCGACCTCCTCCACCAGGTCGGTGAACTCGGCGGCGACGGCGGCCGCCAGGTCGCGCGCCCGCTCGGCCGAGGTGTCGGTGACCACGATGTCGAGGACGGTCGTGTCGGGCACGACCGAGGCCTCGATCTTCCCCTGCACGGCCGGCGCGGCCAGGTCCAGGTCGAGCCGGTCGACGACGCCGTCGGCCAGCCGCTCGCTGGTGAGGAGCTGGACGTACGAGGCCACCCGGTTCTGGGAGAACTGGCTGCCCTGGAAGGCGGCGGTGGTGGTGGTCGCGTCCGTCGAGGTCACCCACAGCTGGGTCCCCGACGTGTAGGTCGGCGTCATCGCCAGGGCGGTACCGGCCCCGACCGCGCCGCCCACCAGCACCCCGATCACGGGCAGGAACCACCCGGCGCGGAAGGCCGCGATGGTGTCTCTGAGTTCCACTACTTCCTCGTCTCCGGTGATCGACGCTCACGGGCGTGAGCTCCAGGCGGTCGCGGACGTCGCGCGGGCCCGCACGTTCCCGGTTCTGCCGACTCAAGCAGTTGCTGGGCCGTCCAGGCTAGATATCGTGCGGGGGATCCGGGGGGAGGGTTCACCCGGACGGGCCATGGCCGACGCACTTGCGCCAGTGTTCGACGAACTTGCGCCGCACGACGTCGTTCGAGTGCCGGGCCCGCACCCGCTCCCAGGCGCGGCGCCCCAGCGACAGGGCGAGCTCCGGGGAATCGGCCATCCGGCGCAGCGCCGCGCCGAGCGCCTCGGAGTCGGCCGGGGGCACGACCATCCCCGTGTCGTCGACCACCTCGGCGATCTGGCCGACGTCGCTGGCGATGACCGGCGTCGCCAGGCTCATCGACTCGAGGATGATCATCGGCATGGCCTCCGCCCGGCTGGGCAGCACGAGCGCGAGCGCCGTCCGCAGCCGGGCGCGCACCTGCTCCGGCGCGACGGGCCCTTCGAACACCACGCCGTCGGGGAGCGGGGCGGGCAGTCGGAACTGGGGCGCGAGGTCGCCGAAGAGGATCAGCTGCTGGCCGTCCAGCCGCGCCTCCGACCACGCGTCGAGGAGGACGTCGGCGCCCTTGCGCTGCCCGACCTCGCCGGCGAAGACGAACCCCGAGCGGCCGTCGGCGACCGGGCTCTCCTCGATGGGCACGGAGTTGGCCACCCGGACGGCGTCGATGCCGAGGGAGCGCACGACCTCGGCCGCCGGATCGGTGAGCACGAACACCATCGCGGGCCAGCGCAGCACCAGCCGGGCCAGCCGGCGGTTGCCCTCGGCGAACGCGACGAACTGCGAGCCGTGCACCAGTGCGGTGCAGCAGATCCCGCGCCGGCGGGCGATGCCGAGCAGCAGCCCCTCGCGGAGGAAGGAGCCGTGCTGGGTCAGGTGGAAGTGCCAGACGTCGGTGGGCTCCGCCCGGCTGAGCAGGACCTTCAACGCCGTCCGGGCGAACGTGGCGAGGGTCCGCCGCCGGTCGCCGTGCCAGTAGGAGGGCCACTCGCGCACGACGAGGTCGTCCCCGCTCCAGGTGTTCATCGTGCGCACAACGGAGGAGACACCGCCGCGCCCCTGCGACGCGTTGCCGATCTGCGTGACGCGCAGCGCGGGCCGCGGGGGGCGGCTCACGCCGACGTGTCCCCGGCTCGGCGGATCACCACGCCGGAGGGGTCGAGGTCCGCGGCGGTCAGCTCCCCGGGCGCCCGCAGCAGGACCAGCCCGCGCCCGGCGAGCTCACGGGCCACCTGCAGCTGGTGGTCGTCGACGTGCTCGCCGCGCTCGGCCAGCCGCGGGACGACGACGGGCCGGACACCGAGCTCGAGGGCGCGCATCAGGGTGCCCACGCCGGCGTGGGTCACGAAGACGTCGCTCTCGGCCACCAGGCGGTCGAAGTCCTCGGCGCGCATCTCCTGGTTCACGTCCCCCGGCAGGTCGTCGCGCGTCGTGGCGCCCAGCTGCCAGGTGACGGTGTCGCCGGGCCGCAACCCGTCCCGCACCGCGTCGACCAGCGCGTCGAAGCGGAACGGCTTGATGGTGCCGAGGCTGACGAAGACGCGGCGTCCCCCGCCGCTGGGGGCGGGGCCGTCGGGAGCGGGGACGGCGGTGTAGTCGTCGAGGAGCGAGGGGCCCAGCTGCCAGCCGGGGCGGTCGGCCCACGTGGCGTGCTGGCAGTAGCGCTGGACCCGTGGCAGCCGCTCGAGGATGCGGCCGGTGGCCGAGGGCCCGTCGAAGCGGGACACGCTCTCGATGTAGACGAACGGGAGGCGCCGCAGCTGCGCGATCGCGTAGGCGGAGAGACCGACCGCGGCACCGGTGCTCAGGACGACGTCGAAGGGCTCCCGGCGGGTCTCCCGGTGCAGCCGGACGGCAGCGCGGACCGCCGGTGCCAGGCCTCGCGGAGGCACGTAGTCGAGGGCGACCACGCGACGCCCGCCGAGCAGCGACCGGCTCTGCTCGGACTCGAACGTGGCGAAGACCGAGTCCGGCCGGAGGGCGAAGCGCTCGGCCCACCGGACGATCTGCGCGAGGTGACCACCGGTCGAGGCGACCAGGAGGGCGCGCTTGCCGCTGAGCGCCGCGGACAGCTCCACCCTCTCACCTGCCGGTTCGGTTCGATCCCGTCGTGGTGGCACTCCCGCAGCGTAATGGGGCGCGGGGACGGAGCCTTTCCCGCGCGCGCCGATTCGCCGGTTGGGGTGGCTGCCGGCAGCGGATGGGGACGGGCTAGGTGACGTTCGCCACGTCCGCGCGCGCCGGTTCGGCACGCCGCCGGTCCGGATGCGCTCCGCCCGGCCGCTCGCCGGCGGCCCCGTCCTCCTCGGCGGACCGTGCACCGAACGATCCCAGCAGGCCGATCAGGACGAACAGGGGGATGTAGGAGGGCGGGGAGACGAACACCGGGTTGCCCGTGGACTCGAGCAGGTACTGGACCAGCCAGGCGATCCCGGTCAGCCCGAGGAACCGCGCCACCGGCTCGGCGTCGCGCGACAGCCGGCTCGCGGTCCGCCACACGGCGACGAGCGCGGCGAGGAACGCCAGCATCCCGAGGAACCCGGACTCCCCCAGCACCGCCGGCCACATGGTGTCGGTGAGGAACATCGCGTTGCCGGTGCGCTCGGACAGCCCCCAGACGTACTGGTAGCCGCGCTCGAGGTAGAGCGGGCTGTAGAACTCCGAGGCCGTGTCCGAGCCGAACCGGCCGAAGCCGGCGCCCAGCGGGAAGTAGTCCTGGGCGACGAAGAAGGAGTCGCGGGTCATCAGCGTGCGCGCCGCGGTGCCCTCGGACTGGTCCACGTAGGTCGCGACGATGCCCTGCAGCGCGTTCAGCAGCGTCGACCAGAAGACGATGACGATGCCGGCGACGACGGTGAGCGCCGCCGGGAAGACGCCGGCGCGGCCGGCCCGGGAGCTCAGCCACAGGAAGCTGCCCATCATCCCCAGCCAGGTCTTGCGCCGGAAGGAGAGGACGGCGACCAGGGCCATGCCGGCCGACAGCAGCCAGGTGAAGCGGGTCGCGCCCATGCTGGTGTTCCAGGCGACGACCCCGAGGAACCCCAGGGCGGCCATGATGCCGAGCGTGCCCGGCTCGACGAACGGCCCGATCAGCGACGGGATGGCCGCGCGGTAGCTGAGCTGGTCGATGTTGCCGACCGTGCTCTGCCAGGTCTGCGGGATGGCGAGGTTGACCAGGCAGCAGGCGATGATGACCAGCAGGACGGCGACGCCGCCCTTGGCCAGGCGGCGCACGTCCGCGCTGGACCAGCGCAGCTGCGCCACGGCCAGCGCGAGCAGGATGCCCTTGCCGGCCAGCGCCGCGCCCGAGGCCAGGACGACGAGCGGCACGTTCGCGACCAGCCCGCTGACCACCCCCAGTACCCCGTAGAGGGCGAACCAGCCCAGCCCCGGGAAGGTCCGGAGCGGCTCTCCGCGGAGCAGCCGGGGCCCGACGCAGACGAGCAGCGTGGCCCCGATCGCCGCCTCGTCGAGGTAGTCCACCTGGGCGATGCCGCTCACCTGGGCGGCCGACTTGTTGAACAGGCTGATCAGGACGGCGGCCGCGACGAAGCGCTTGGGGTGCTGGCAGCCCCACACGAGCACCGGGACGCCGACCACCAGCAGGAGCACCGGGACCGGCTGGTAGGACGCCGCCACGGTGAGCCCGACGACGGCGAGCACGCAGACGAGCAGCGAGCGGGGCACGGTCCTGGTCAGCGCGTCACCCACCCCGACCCCTTCCACGCCACGGGCCGCTCGCTCCGGGCGATACGGTCCCCGCTGGTCCGACGCGAGCGTTCCACGCGTACCGGTGCTCCGACAATGCCACGCCGCCGCGACCCCCCGGCCGGGCGACGCCTGGGTATGGCTGCCGTCACACGGCCGCGGGGTCACCGCCACCTGCACGGTGGATTCTGCCCCTCCCCGTCGCCGTCCGGCTGGCGTTCCGGGTGGTGCGTGGTCGAACATGGCGGAGGCCTGCAACGGACGGACGGGGAACGCCGGGGCCAGACCTGCCCGACCACTCCCCCACTCGGACTACAGGAGCACTGCGTGAAGATCTCGGTCATCGGCTGCGGATACCTGGGCGCGGTGCACGCCGCCTCGATGGCCGAGCTGGGTCACGACGTCGTCGGCATCGACGTGGACCAGGCGAAGATCGACTCGCTGGCCAAGGCCCAGGCGCCCTTCTTCGAGCCGGGCTTCGAGGAGCTGCTCGAGCGCACCCTGGCCACCGGGCGGCTGCGCTTCACCACCGACATGGCCGATGCGGCCGGCTCCGCCGTCCACTTCGTCTGCGTCGGCACCCCGCAGAAGCGCGGCGAGTACGCCGCCGACATGCGCTACGTGCAGGGCGCCGTCGAGTCGCTGCTCGAGGTCCTCTCCCCCGGCGAGCTCGTCGTCGGCAAGTCCACAGTGCCGGTGGGGACGGCGGCCCGGCTGGCCGAGCTGATCGACGAGAAGGTGCCCGGCGCCCTGCTGGCGTGGAACCCCGAGTTCCTGCGCGAGGGCTTCGCCGTCCAGGACACGCTGCACCCCGACCGGCTGGTCTACGGCCTGCCGGCCGGGCCCGACGCCGAGACGGCCCGGAAGCTGCTGGACGAGGTGTACGCCACGATCGTCGCGCGGGGCACGCCCAAGGTGGAGAGCGACTACGCCACCGCCGAGATGGTGAAGACCGCCGCCAACTCGTTCCTGGCCACCAAGATCTCCTTCATCAACGCCATGGCCGAGCTGTGCGAGGCGACCGGCGCCGACGTGAAGCTGCTCGCCGACGCGATCGGCTACGACGACCGGATCGGCCGCAAGTTCCTCAACGCCGGCCTCGGCTTCGGCGGCGGCTGCCTGCCCAAGGACATCCGCGCCTTCATGGCCCGCGCCGGGGAGCTGGGCGCCGACCAGGCGCTGACGTTCCTGCGCGAGGTCGACAACATCAACATGCGCCGGCGCATCCGCATGGTGGAGCTGGCCCGCGAGGTCTGCGACGGTTCGCTGCTGGGCAAGAAGGTCGCCGTCCTGGGTGCGGCGTTCAAGCCCGACAGCGACGACATCCGCGACTCCCCGGCGCTGAACGTCGCCGCCCAGCTGCAGCTGCAGGGCGCCGTCGTCCGGGTGACCGACCCGGCCGCCATCGAGAACAGCCGCCGGCAGTGGCCGCAGCTGGACTACGCGGCCACGCCGGAGGAGGCGGCCGAGGGCGCCGACGCCGTGCTGGTGCTCACCGAGTGGAAGCAGTACCGCGAGCTGGACCCGGTGGCGTTCGGCCGGGTGGTGTCGCAGAAGCGGGTGCTCGACGGCCGCAACGCGCTGAGCCGCAGCGAGTGGACCGCCGCGGGCTGGACCTACCGGGCGCTCGGCCGCCGCGCCGGCTGACCCCGACCCGCCGATCTCGTCTGCCGTGCCGCTGACCCTCCGCGCCGCCCGATGGTGATCCGACGGCTGGGCCGCGCCCTGCGCGGGGGGAAGCTGGTCAGCCGAGGGCTCACCGTCGCCGACCAGGCGATCTCCAGCGCCAGCAACATGCTGCTGTCGGTGGCGATCGCCTCCGGCGTGAGCGCGAGCGTCTTCGGCGAGTTCGCGATCATCTACAGCATCTACTGGCTGCTGCTGGGCGGAACCCGCGCCGCGGTCCTCGACCCGCTGCTCATCACCCAGCGGAACGTGCTCAAGGGCGCGCCGGTGCACCTGGTCGCCGTGGCGTCGGCGGCGGCGGTCGGGGCCATCGGCATCCCGGTCGGCCTGCTCCTGCTGGCCACCCCCCTGGACGTCGCCTGGGTGGTGTTCTTCCTGGGGCTGCCCGCCCTGCTGGTGCAGGACGCGCTCCGCTACGTCGGCTTCTTCGAGCAGCGGCCGGGCCGGGCGGTGCTGCTGGACGGCGTCTGGCTGGTCGTGATGATCGTCGCCACCGTGCTGGCCCTGACCGACGTCATCTCGGGCACCGCCGTCGTCCTGGGCCTGTGGATCCTCGGCGCACTGCTGGCCGACGTGATCGGCCTGGTCGCCTTCCGGCTGCGCCGCGAGCCCCTGCACCTGCGGGCGCGGCTGCGGGCGATGTGGCCGGTGTCCGGCCCGCTGCTCGGCGACTTCGCGCTCTCCTCGGGCTCCGGCCAGCTGACGATCTTCGTGCTGCCGCTGGTGGCGAGCACCGCGCTGCTCGGTTCGCTGAAGGCCGCGCAGGTGGCCAACGGCCCGCTCAACATCACCGTGGCCGCGGCGAGCGTCATCTGCCTGCCGATGGTGGCGAGCGCGGTGGAGTCCGACCGGAACCGGGCACTGCGCATCGGCCGGTTCGCCTCGCTGGCGCTGGCCGGGGTCGCCGTGGTGTACGGCACGGTGCTCGTGCTGCTGCCGCAGGGCGTCGGGCAGGCGCTGTTCGGCGAGTCGTGGGGCTCGGGCTGGCTGGTGGCCGCGGTGAGCGTGCAGATGGTGCTGTTCGGCATCACGCACGGGGCGCTGCTGGCGATGCGCGGTTCGCGCAACACCGGGGCCGCACTGAAGGTGCGGATCGCGGTGGCGCCGATCGCGGTGCTCCTGCCCGTCGCGCTGACCGCCGTCTGGGGCCGCACGGGCCTGATGGCGGGGCTGGTGATCGCCGCCGCGACGATGTCGCTGGTGAGCTGGCTGGTCGCCGTCCGGGTCGTGCCGAGGACCCCGCCGCCGGAGGAGGGCACGGCCGGCGACGAGGCCGTCGAGGTCCTGGAGGACGCCCCGACCGGCAAGAACCCGCTGGGCTCGCCGGCGTCCACGGCGCAGTAGCCGTCAGTCGGCCGCCGCCGCGTCGAGCGCGACGCTCTTCCGCGACTCGCCCCAGCGGGCGTCGGAGAAGTAGAGGGTGTGCTCGCGCCGGGTGTTGCTCGCCGCGTAGATGCCCTGCTTGAAGTAGACGCTCTGCCCCTCGAACAGGGTCGCCGCGACGGCGTTGACCAGCCGCTCGTCGTTGATCCACACCTGCACGCCGCCCTTCTCCGGGTCGGTGGACCACTCGATGCGGACGGTGTGGTCCAGCCACTCGCCCCGCTCCAGCGGGCCGAGGTCGTAGGTGGCGACGTACTGCGCGGACTCGCGGCCCTGCAGCCCGCCGCGCACGGAGAGCCGGATCTCGGGCTGCGGCCCCGGGGTGACCCAGAGGTCGACGTTGGGCGACCCCTCGTTCGCCGTCTGGTGCCACTGGGTGTAGATCAGGAACTCGCCGCCGCCGTCCCACAGGAAGTCCTCGGGGAAGTACGTCGACCACGAGTACCACTGCACGTCGCCCTCCCGGGGAGCACCGGCCTCCTCGATGGTCGAGCGCACCTCCCCGCGGATGGTGGTGTTGACCCCGAAGGTGAAGTCGCCCGGGCGGGCGGAGAAGGCGGCGGAGTACTCGTACCCGGGGCGGACCGGCTCGTCGACGACCCGCACCTGCTCGGGCCGGGCAGCCTGCACCTCGCTCCAGTCGGAGAGGTCGCCGTCGGCGTAGCTCCACACCTGCTCGGGCTCCGCCGGCTGGTCCGACGACGTCGATCCCGAGGTGGCGGAGGACCTCGACCGGGAGGTGGTGAACCGGTCCCCCGTCGTCGGGACCGGATCGAGCTCGGCCCGCGGGATGGCGGTGCTCTCGATCGGGGTCGACGTCGGCTGCGCAGTGGCGTGCGGGGATTCCTCCTGGCCGTCGTCGGAGTCGCCCGAGCCGCAGGCGCTCAGGACCAGCGACGCCGCCACCGCCAGGGCGAGCGGGAGCCGTCGTCGTCCTCGAGTCACTGCGGTTCCCTCTTGGTCCTGGTCTCAGCGCGGTGGGCGGCGCAGCGCCCCGGACGACGGCCTGCTCCCCCGGCACGAGCCCGCACCGGGCAACCACGGGCGGGCCGCCCGAGGCTACTCATCGAGAGCTCGTGACCGCAGGGTCACCGCCACGCACGTGGAAACGAGGTGTTCACGTCCCGTGTTCCCCGATGCGCAGCGGGGACGCCGAGCAGCCCTTATTGTCGGTAGCGATGATCTTCCCCCGGCGTGTCGTGGACGAGCAGCCCGAGGTGCCCGGCGCACCTCGGGTGGGTTAGCGGTGTCGACACCACGCCCCGGCACGACGTCGCGCAGCGCCGCCACGCGGCCGGCGGGCCAGGGGGCGGGTGAGCGGCAGTCGCGCCGCGCGGCGGCGCTGCCGGCGCGTCCGCGGGCGTCGTCGTCCGGCCCCCTTCCGCCGAAGCCGACCGCGCGGCTGGACTCGCTGACCGGCCTGCGGTTCGTCGCGGCGCTGCTGGTCTTCGGCTCGCACCTCATCGCGACGTTCGAGTTCACGCCGGTGGCCGACACGGTCTACCCGTACCTGGAGCCGGGCGCGGCCGGGGTGAGCTTCTTCTTCATCCTCAGCGGGTTCGTTCTCACCTGGACGCACCGCCCCGGTGACCGGGCCGGCCCGTTCTACCGCCGGCGGTTCGCCCGGATCGCACCCGCGTACTGGGTGGCGGTGATCGCGTTCATCCCGCTGAACGCGCTGGCCCGCCCGGAGGAAACCGGGACGCTGCTGCTGCACATGGCGCCGCAGTTCCTCGGCCTGCACGCGTGGATCCCGGACTCCGACTACTACTGGGCCGGGAACGGCGTCACGTGGTCGATCTCCTGCGAGATGTTCTTCTACGCGCTGTTCCCGCTGCTGATCGTGCAGGCGATGCGCCTGTCGCAGCGGGCGCGGTGGTGGGTCGCCGGGGTGCTCTGCGTGCTGGTGATCGTGCCCCCGATCGTGCTGGCGCCGCTCACCCACGGCGAGACGGTGGCCGACTGGGCGATCTTCATCTTCCCGGTGCAGCGGCTGTGGGAGTTCTGCCTCGGCATCCTGATCGCGCTGTGGATCAAGGAGGGCGCCCGCGTCCGCCGCATCGGGCTCGGCGGCTCGCTCGCGCTGGTCGCCGTCGCCTACGTCGTCGCGGCGTTCGCGCCCGCCTACCTGATCTGGGTGGCGATCCCGTTCATCCCGTTCGCGCTCACCATCGCGACGGCCGCGCAGGCTGACCTCGACGGGCGCCGGTCGGTGTTCCGCCACCCGGTGCTGGTGAAGCTCGGCGAGTGGTCGTTCGCCTTCTACCTCACCCACCAGCTCGTGATCCGGGCGGTGGACTACGTGCTCGAGCCCACCACCGTGCCGGGCGCCCTCGGCGCCTCGGTGCTGGCCCTGGTCGGATCCATCGCCAGCGCCTACGTGCTGTTCACCGTCGTCGAGAAGCCGCTGGAGCGGCGACTGCGCGGCGGCACGCTGCCGGTGAGCACCGGCGGCGGAGGCCACGTCCAGAAGCGGTAGCGCGACGCAGGAGCGCTGGGCGCACTCCGCCCGGCACATCCACCAAAGTGGGGGGATGCTGGTGATGCGCAGCTGTGATCCGCCCGGCCGGTATGCAGGCGTACCGTCGGGGTAAGTGATCACGGTCACGGAGCAGGGTAGTTTCCCGCGTATCCGGCGACGAGCCGGCGACACCAAGGAAGAGCCCATGAGCTGGGTGCTGATCCTCATCGCAGTGTGGGTGGCGGCGGGCGTCGCCGTCGCCCTGGTGATCGGGCGCGGGGTCCGCCTGGCCGACGACGAGGTCGCCGTAGCCGCGACTCTGCGTGCCGAGCCGGCCACCGACGAGGCGTGGCCGACCCCGGGCGGGGCCGCGACGCAGGGGGCTCCACGCAGGGCACGCCCATCCGGCCACCCGGCCATCGGGCACTGCATCCCCGCCCCCGAGCGCGCGCCGACCGATCGCGAGCGCGGTCTGGCCTGAGCCTCACCCCCGCGAGGCAGGGCCGGCGCTGCCCCCTCCTATGTCGCCGTACCCTCGGCCGGGTTCGACGGCGACGGGGGGCAGGCGATGCAGAGCGATGACAGCGGCGTGCGCGACAGCGGGCGCACGGGTGACACCTCCCCCCTCCCCCTCGTGACCGCCGACGATCACGCGGACGAGACGGCAGAGGGACGCCCCCGTCGCCGCGGGCTACGGCGGGTGCTGATCAGCCTCGGGATCCTGGCGCTCACGTTGGTGCTGCTGGTCGGAGGCGGCTTCTGGTTCCTCGCCGACCGCTGGGCCGGCAACATCGACCGCGTCTCCGACGTCTTCGCCGACATCGAGGAGGACGCACGTCCCGCGCCGGCCACCCCGGAGCAGAGCGCCGGCGAGGAGCCGGTCACCTTCCTGCTGGTGGGTTCCGACACCCGTAGCGAAGGCGAGCAGGGCGTCGACCCCGGCGGCCGCTCGGACGCGATCATGCTCGCCCGTCTTTCCGCCGACCGGCAGCACGCCCAGCTGATCTCCATCCCCCGCGACTCATGGGTGGAGATCCCCGGCCACGGCATGAACAAGATCAACGCGAGCTACGCCTTCGGTGGCCCCTCGCTGCTGGTGCAAACCGTCGAGCAGCTCACCCAGGTGCGCATCGACCACTACGTCGCCATCGACTTCGAGGGCTTGATCCAGGTGACCGACGACCTCGGCGGCGTGGACGTGGTGGTCGCCGAGACGACGACAAACGGCCCGTACACCTTCACCGAGGGCGTCAACCACCTCGACGGCGACCAGGCCCGCTGGTACCTCGCACAGCGCTACGGCCTGCCCGGCGGGGACTTCGACCGGGTGAAGCGGCAGCAGCAGTACCTGCGGGCCATGTTCGACAAGCTGTTCAGCTCCGAGACCTTCACAAGCCCGCCAAAGCTCGACGCGGCGATGCTCGCCATCACGAGCGCGGTGAGCGTCGACGACACCCTGAGCAACGCCGACCTGGTGAGCCTCGCCTACTCGATGCGCAACGTGACTCCGGGCGACATCGAGTTCTTCACCGCGCCGGTGATGGGCCTCGGCATGGAGGGGGAGGCCAGCGTCGTCTACCTCGACGACGTGACCGCCGGCCGCATGTGGGAGTACCTGCGCAGCGACTCCCTCGGCCAGAACGCCGACGAGTTCGCCGACGAGGCACTGCCCGAGGTCCCGCGCTAGCGGTGCTGCCACCTCAGGGCAGCGCACGGGGCTTGGTCGGCCCCGGTCGCGAAAACAGCTTGCCTGCTGGCCCGCCAGGGGCTGCTGGGCACCCCCGCGGAGGCGTGCGCGTCGCCAACGACAGAACCGGCGCCGAACCCAGCCCTTAGGCCGGGAAACGACTCAGCCCCTCGGCCAGGCCGAGGGGCTGAGTCGCAGCTGCGGACGTACTGGGCGATGATCGCTCGCCGCCCGGCGGCGAGGCCGTCAGTAGGCCCCGGAGCCCCGCACGACGGCGCCGAAGGTCTTCCACAGGATCATCAGGTCGAAGGACAGAGTCCAGTTCTCCACGTACCGCACGTCGATGCGCACCGAATCGTCCCACGACAGGTCCGAACGGCCACTGACCTGCCAGAGCCCGGTGATGCCCGGCTTGACCAGCAGTCGGCGGGCCATGTCGTAGCCGTACTGCTCGACCTCCCGGGTGACGTGCGGCCGGGGGCCGACGAGACTCATGCTGCCGTTCAGGACATTGAACAGCTGGGGCAACTCGTCCAGCGAGTAGCGCCGCATGATGGCGCCCACGGGCGTGACGCGGGGGTCCCGCTTCATCTTGAACTGGACGTCGTTGCCCTCGTTGCTCTCCTCGAACAGGGCATCCACCAGCTTGTCGGCGTCCGGCACCATGCTGCGGAACTTGTAGACCTCGAAGGGCTGGCCGCCCAGGCCGATCCGCTCGTGCTTGTAGAGGACCGGCCCCCGGCTGGTGAGCTTGACGGCAAGCGCGAGAGCGACGAGCACTGGCGAGATGAGCAGGATGCCGACGAGGGCCGCGGAGCGGTCGAAAACGTTCTTGACGATTCTCCGGTGACCGGTGAACTCCGGGCGCTCCACGTGCATGAGAGGCAGGCCAGCGACGGGCCGGATGCGCACGCGGGGCCCGGCGACTTCGGTGACGGCAGGGGCGAGAAGGAGCTCGGCCTGCGTGCTCTCCAGGTCCCACCCGAGCTGCCGAAGGGCCGGCCCGTCGAGCTCGCGGGAGGGCAGGACGGCGACGGTGTCGACCTCGTACCGCCGGACCACGTCAACGACGTCGTCGAGGCCACCGAGCACCGGGAGACCGTCGAAGGTGGACGTTGACGCGTGCCCGTTGGGCACGCAGCACCCGATGACGCGGTAGCCGTGCTCGGTCTGGCGGTTGAACTGTTCGTGCAGGGCCGCCACGCCGCCCCGGTGGCCGACGACAATGGCGGTCTGCTGGAACTTGCCGCCTGCACGCTCCCGGTGCAGCCGCCGACGCTGAACCAGCCTGTGGCCCAGCGTGAGGGCGGTGACAAGAGGCAGCGCCACGATCGCGAAGCCGCGGGCGACCTCGAGGCGGAACGCCCACGAGATGGTGGCGAGGGTGCCGACGATCAGGACGGCCGCGAAGAAGACGCGGCGGAACTCCTCGGCGCCGATCCAGAGAAACCGCTCCTCGTAGGCCCGGGCGACCAGCATTGCGCCGGCCCAGAGAACCGGGACAAGGACGACGGTCCAGAGAGGGCTGCCCGCCGTAGCGAACGTCCCGCTGGCGGGGCCGACCTCGATGACCTGGGCAACGACGGCCGCCACGACCGCGGCGACGACATCGAGGATGACGAGCCGGCGGACGTACTGCGCCCGCCAGGCACGGCGAGCCTCGGTGCCTTCGCCGCGCAGCCGGGCTGCGGGCCATGACGTTCTGCGCCCGCGCTGCTGCGGAATGTGACGAACCACCTCGTCACGAACATCGAGCATGGACAAGCAAACCCCCGTGCGCTCAACCCGGGCATGCGACTGCCCCGGCGTCTGACCCCCGTGTGCGCCAGGAACTTCACTGTTCAACCGGCAGAGGTAACGTACCGAAGAGTCTCGCTGCGCGGAAGGTCAGCGCCGACACATTCCGGCATGTAGCCCATCCGTGCGTACGCCCACGCCCACGCCCTCCCATGCGGCACCCACGCCGCGGAGGGCCCCAGCCGCGGCCACCGGTTCAACGCGCGTGCTTGGGGCTCTCTTCATACGCATATCCGTACCCGTACGCGGAGGCAGCGTCGGCCTTCGGCGGCACAATGTTCAAGATCACCCCAAGGGTGCGGGCCCCGACTTGCTCAAGCGTCGTGGCTGCCTGGTGTAGCTGCTCCCTCCGAGTGTGCCCATACCTGACCGAGATCAGGACTCCGTCCACTATCACTGCAAGACTCGTCGCATCAGCGACCGGGAGGATCGGAGGCGCATCGATTAGCACGAACTCCGACTGCGCCCGTAGCGTTTCGAGCAGCGCGACCATGTGCTTCGACGCGAGCAACTCACTGGGGTTTGGCGGAGTGGGGCCAGAGCCCAGCACGCTCATCCCACTGTCACCGTAAGGCTGCAGTACGTCCACAACATCGGCGGCGCCCGCCAGCACGTTCGTCAGTCCAGCGTCGCCAACCAGTCCAAGATACCCAGACACACGCGGACGCCGAAGATCCCCGTCAACGAGGGTCACCTGACGCCCCGCCTCCGCGAGGGCGAGCGCCAAATTGATCGCAGCCGTCGTCTTGCCCTCGGCAGGCATCGCGCTAGATACCATGATCACCCGGGGTGGATTGTCCACATTGAGGAACTGCAGGTTCGTGCGAAGCTGTCGGTAGTCCTCCACGACCCGCGTGCGCGCGCGCCGGTCGATGACGTGCCGAGCAGCCAAATCCTCGCTGCGGACGATCGCGCCGATGACAGGTGCGCCACTGGCGTTAATCGCCTCCTCCGAGTCCCTGACCGTCCGGTCTACCTCCGCCCGAATGACCACCACAGCTCCACCGGCCAGCAACCCGAATATGGCTGCTAGCAAGACATTCGTCGCGAGGTCAGGAGAGCTAGGCTCGTCCGGCAACTCCGGCTGACTCGTTACGGTTACCTTGACTGGCGACTGTACCGACCCCTCGGGAGTTTCCAGTTCGGTCACGAAGGCTGTGAACTCAACACCAAGGCGATCGGCTATCCGCCGGGCACGAGCGGGGGACTCATCAGTCACCGCCACGTCGAGAAGCACGGTGTCCGTGACCGCCGTCGCAGTTATGCGGGACGTCAACTCCGATGGTGCGATGTCCAAGCCTATGCTCTCTATGACACGCTCAGCCAGCTCTCGTCCGGTCAGT
This sequence comes from Blastococcus sp. SYSU DS0552, assembly GCF_054050815.1. Taxonomy (NCBI): domain Bacteria; kingdom Bacillati; phylum Actinomycetota; class Actinomycetes; order Geodermatophilales; family Geodermatophilaceae; genus Blastococcus; species Blastococcus sp. SYSU DS0552. The sequence continues at coordinate 128,204 of NZ_JBJHAB010000008.1, read as the reverse complement.
AGACGGGCGTAGGAGGCAACGCGCTGTTGCGAGAACTGGCTCCCTTGGAGCGCCTCCGCCGACGACGCGTCGTCACTCAAGGTGGAGACGAAGAACTGGGTTTCCGCCGTGTACTGGGGATCGAGCGAGGCAGTCACTCCCCATGCGCCGGCAGCAAACACGGCCGCTGCGACGAGCGGGATGAACCAAGCCCTCTTGAGCGCGGCTAGCATACGACGGAGTTCCAACGATATCCCCAAGCACGGCGGCGAACATTACGGACTGATCAAGTGGCAGCGAGGTAAAAGGGCTGTCTAATGATGCTGGCCGTGGGAAGCCAGCACAAGCCAGCCGTCACCCCAGCGGGCGAGAATGAGCCTTACGCAAAGCGTCTATAACGGTTGCGCGAGCCTGCTGGATGACCGGCCTCACACGCTCGACCCTGGCCCAGTAGTCTCCTGGGTCTTGGATAATCTGCTCAACAGCTTCCATGACTGCATCTGGGGCGAAGTTCCGCGCGTTGAACACAAAATCCTTGAGGCCTAGATCTTGAAACGCCGAGACACTCTTGCGCTCATACCCGAGGTGGATTGCCGGGACTCCAGACATGATCGCCTCCAAAGCGCCGTGCAGACGGACGGAGACGACCAAGCGCACACCGTTGTCACCAATTGCCTCCGGCAGAGACTGAGGGACAGTTTGACCCGTCATTTGCAGAACAAATGAACGGTCGTCGTTTCCGGAGTAATCGGATTGAAGCACCGATACCCAATCGCTGCGCAAGCTGAGCAGTCGCCTGACGCCGTCTTCGTAAGCTCCGGGCTTCGACAGGCGTCTCAAGACCAGTCCGACACCATCTCCTGTACGGGAGCGGCCTGACGGTGGTGACGCATTCGCGAGACCTAGAACAGCACTATCCGGCACACGGTGCACATTGGCCAGACCACCCAGGTCCTCCAACGACCGGTCGTCACGCACGAATACGGCGTCAGCTCGCGACAAGAGCCCGCGCACGGCCGGCCACACCCTCCGAGGGTATGGGCCAACACTCTGAGGAAGGGCAACCCATGGCTTGTTCGCTGCGGCTGCCAGCCTGGTCTGGCTCAGTTGCATCAACGTAGTCTTGGCCAACTCGCCTGGCGTAGAACCTCGTAGATAGGCCCCCCCAACAGACACCAGGACGTCCACCTCATCCAGAAGGTTCCGCAACGGGGTGGAGCAGGTGGCCCTCCCAGCTACAAGCGTCAACAAACCCCCGACCGCACGAACGGGCAGCGAGGCACCCTCCCAACGGTGAGGGTAGATCGCAGCATTGAGGCCCGGCGTCTTTGCGAATGACTTGGGGTCTTGGCCCACGACTACCAACTTGACGGCCGACCCGTACGCCTCCTGGAGCATGTCAACCGCCAAGTCGACTAGGAGTCCGTCACCCCGATTACCGCGACTGTACGCATTGAGTAGTCCCACCGTGGTCACAGAGCTTCCCCATTTTCTGTTACGAGCCGGTCGTACGCGAGATGCGCATCCTCCGCCAACGAATCCGGACTGTACCGTTCTGCGATGCGCTTTCGCGCTCTGCTGCCCATTTGGTCGCGTAGCTGGCTGTCCGTTACAAGCTGCCGGACGGATGCCTGTAGTTGATCGAATCCGGCGCAGACGAATCCCGTGCTTCCGTGACTCACCACCTCTGCGTTCGGTGGGATATCGGAGACAACCGAAGGCACGCCGTATGCCTGCGATTCGAGGAGTGCCATCGGCAGGCCCTCCCACTGCGAAGCCAACACGAATACGTCGGCACCCTTGAGTCGGCGGATCACTTCCTCACGAGCCACCCAGCCCGACACTCGGACGGGCGAACCTCCCAGCCACCGTTCGCGCTCCCTTGGCTCACCGTCCCCAATCCATTCGAACTCGGCCAAGTCACCCATGAGCCGAGCCAGATTACCGAACCGCCAAGGAGCCTTCTGTGCCGAGATCCGGCCAACGGTCACGACCTTCGGCTTCTCTGATTCGGTACGGACAGGTGCCGGGCCAACCACCACACGGTTGAGGAGAACAGCGAGCCGGTCGCGGGCCAGTAGACTTTGAGCGACCGCAGCTTCGGCCTCAGAGACGAGAACGAGACCAGCACACCTACGGGCAAGTAACGCCTCTACGAGCCAGAAGAATGCCCGAACTGGCCAGCGCAAGTCCTTTCGCAGGAAGCTGAACCCGTGTGGGCTGTAGACGGTACGAAGACGTTGCGCTGCACTTGACGGCAGTCGTCCCGCAATACCAGCCCACGTTGAGTGCAAATGCACAATAGTGGGCTGCCACGCCCTCGTCTCCTCAGTCACGGCCCTTCGCAACGCTAGAATGAGCCCAGGTCCCCGCCGAACCGCGACCATCTCAGCTAGTTCTACCCGGGCCCCGACTGCGGCTTGCAACTCATCGCGAGCGGGCGTTCCATCACCACGGACGTACAGAATCCGGACCTCATCCCCGGCTGCTGCTAGAGCCCGCGACAACTCCACTATGGCCGTCAGCGTCCCAGCTGCTGCCGCCTCGGTTACATGCAAGATTCGACGTGCCACGTTGTCCTCCAACAAGCCGGGCGAAGCCAAGCACGATCGGCAGCGCGGGGAGCAAATGCCGGAGATAGGAACCAAAGTCTGGCTCAAAGAGGCTTAATGTCACCAGATAGGCCAACGATATCGCCGCATACCTGGCCACCCTCACACAGGAGGTGCTCGCACAGCAGTCACCTCGCCAGTACTGACTGCGCCACCAGAACAGAGCCCACGTCGCCGCGATGACGAACCCAGCACCCAGGTGGGTCACGCTACCACCGGCGATTAGCGGATACGGGAACTGGAGTACGACCACAGCGTGCAGTGAGTTAACGAACTGCGCCACCAGACCGTCACCAGACACCGGGTCCGAGATTGCCGAAGCCGGGAATACGGATATGTCCTCCAGTACGCTTGTCCTGTAGTGGTTCACTGGCACGTCCAGCACCACGTTAAAGATTGCAACCAGTGCGGCACATGCGATCGGTACTCCCAGCGGCACCCAGCGGGGCCACCTGGAAAGCGCGCGAAACCCGATATAGAGCGCGGCCACGATGAACCAGTAAGGTCGGACGGCGGCTGCATACCCGATCATTAGTGCAACGAATAGTGCTTCCGCCGCGATATTCTTCGGTAGACTGACCAGGGCGACAAACAGTGCAACAACGAATAGTTCCTTCGTGTACATGAACAAGAAGACGCCAGCTACTATCGGCAGGAGGCAGTACAGAACCACGTCTACCACCCCGCCGGCAGCGTATCCGACCTGGTATGCAACCAGCACTGTCAGGGTGACAAAGAGAGCGAACCCGCATGCGCCGGCGAACGCCTCCGACCCAGTCAACCCGAGCAATCGATACAGCTGTGCCGTACCTCGATAGGAGCCGTCCTTACTGGCTAAGCGCCCTCCCTCGATGAAGAGCTCCAGTCTTGCGGAGTCCTTGAAAAAGTTTGGCGACAAAAGTGATCGGTTGAACGTGCCGATCACGGCCCCCAGCACTATTGAGCACAACAACAGGTAAGTCTTGCCGATCCCACTAGTCACAGCGAAGCCACACCGTCCTCGTGGACATGTCGGGCGGATACGGCTTTATTGGCCACTTGCTGTGTGGCGATAACGGACCAGATGAGGGCGAGGCAAGAAACACCGGCAAATCCTGCGACCGTCCCCCGGACGCTGCCAGTCATGGCCCATGTGACCAGCATCGCGATTGCGGCCGAGAGCACCCTAACCAACTGCAGTCCAGCGAGTCTGGCGGAAAACCCCATCGCGGGGAAGATCGGTAAGGTTGCTCTGACAACCAACTGAAGCCCATAGGGGATGGCCAAGATCGAGGTCAGAATGCCAGCCTCGCCCCATTGGGCGCCGAATACCACTGGCATTACGACCGGCGCGGAGACTGCCACGAGGATGGCCAAGATTCCGCCCACAGCGATCAACCTGAGTTGCAGCCGCTTAACGTAGGCCGGGACCGTCGATGCGTGACTGAGCAGCATACTCGAGAGACGGACCACGAAGCTCTGAGCTAGCCCTGCTCCCAGAACCGTGGCCAGCGCCCCCGCAGTGCGCTGCGCCAATGCCAATTGGGCGGCCTCCTCCGCCCCGGCCAGGCCGCCGACGACAATGAGCGGGGATTGAGCAGCGACGTTTGAGAGGACCACCGCCGCGGGCCAACTGATGATTTCCTTAACGCCCACGACGGGCATTGAGGACCCTCGACGAGGCAAGCGGGCGCCCCGTTTCGCGGGCCGGATAAGATGGGCGAGCATCCGGCCAATCAGGATCGCGGCTACTAGGCTCGTTACGGTGGGCCAAGCGAGGCCGAGAACAACTTGAAGGGCCGCCGCCGAGATGCCGTAAGTCGCACTCCTCGCCGCCAAGACGGATGGTTCGTTCAGTCGAGCAAGTCGCGCATTGTCTAATGCAGCCCAGCAGTATGCGGCGTTGATGATGGATACGCTTACGATTCCTAGCCCGATGGAGGGTAATCCGCTTGCCAGGAAAGCGATGCCGGTGGCTAGGGCCAGCAAAGTTAGAGCCACCACCGACAGCGTCGCCCGCTTCAACTGGCCACTCGCCACGTTGGGATCGGATTGCTGAGGAACCCTGAATTCGACTCCGAGTGTGCAGGCATATTGGGTGATGACTGCGACTGCGAACGCAATCTGGAACTGACCGATGACTGCGGGGTCATAGATGCGCGTCAAAAATGGCGTGACAGCCACGAGCGCCAACTGGCCAAATACCGTGCCGCTAAGGATTTTGGCGGTGGCGGTATTCAGTCTCGCGACGACTGTTCCCCGCACGTTAGGCGGAAGGGAGGATTCGAGCGGGGTTTCCTACCGCTACTCGGCCAGCGGGAACGTCGTTCAGAACGACGGCACCCGCTCCAATGGTTGCCCCGTCTCCGATGTGGACGCCACCGAGTATCAGAGCGCTTGCGCCCACGTTGACGTTATCTCCGAGAACGGGAGCCTGGCCGCCAGCGTGACGGAGACCGATTGTTACCGACTGATGAATAGAGACGCCCGATCCAAGAACGGCTCCCGTGTGCACGACTGTGGCGTATCCGTGAAACAGGCGCAGTCCGCCTCCGATTGAGGTCTCCGGACGAAGCTCGATGCCGTAAATAACCTCGGTGATAAGCCGGTGAACTAGAGTAGCCACCGTGCCGAGTCGTCGGCTGCGCGCGCGCGCCCACTGGCTGAGTCGGAGGGACACCAGAACAAACTGTTCCTTCGGGTGCCCCTTGTTCGCGCGAAGATCAGCACGCAGAGCCTCCATGGCTTTCTGCATCGCGCCGTTGTCCCCGTCCATTGCTCCCCGTTCCCGCAAGCCGGCGTCGCCATGCCCGGTCAGTGGGCTAGCCGTCGGCATAGTTTCAGAGTGAACGACGACGCGCTACGTTGGGCCCGTGTGCCAACCACAACGGGGGACGAGGTCAAAAGCTGCGTCTGTTCACTGATGCCTCGCTCTCCCCGGCCAACTGTCTACGCCGAACCAGCTACCTGATCCAGTAGTGATCGCTAGCGGTCTCTCGATAGCGGGGACCATCCCGGTACGCGGTTTCCGTGTCCCCCTAGGCGGGTATGCCTCCGCTTCGGTTGGGGCGAGGCGCGCGACTGCTGTCTGTACCACGGCGGACGGCAACCGCGGGTGCAACGCGGCGCCGCGGTCCGATCAGGGCATCAGCGTCCGCTCCGCTGCCCACCAGCGCGTCGAGCACGGGGTTGCACGACGAGCGGGATGAGCAGGCCGCGACGCCCGCGGCTTCATTGGTCATTCAGGCGGACTGGCTGATCGCCACCGTCAGCGCACCGTCACCGAAGCCGACATCGCACCGCCCACTAGCCAGCGCTTCCGGCGCCTGCGTTGGGCCGTGCCCGGCACCGCCGCGACCACGGTTGCCATGGTTGCCGCCACCCTCGCGGATCCACTCCTCAAAGGAGATGGGGCCCGAAGCCGCGGCGGCTGAGCCGACGGCCGGCGTGCGTTAAAGGCAACCTGCCACAACCAGCGGGGCAACGGCGCACTTGTGAGCGGGAAGCCACCGCAGAGGCCCGCCGCCCCCGAGCCGACGGGCGGCACGGGCCGGTGGGCGAACGGCCGGGACAGCTGTGACAGCGGAGACCGGGCGGGCCCGACACGGCCCGGATGCGCCGGTCGGGATTGGCACCCGCTCCTACCCTTCGCGGCATGCCCTGTCCCTCCTGTGGGGCGACGGCCACGCGCGCGCAGATCCTCCCCGGCTACTGGCGGTGCGACGCCGACGTCCGCGTCGACCAGCTCGTCGGTGCCCCCTCCGGTACGGACCCCGTAGCGGCGCCGGCCGCGCCCCGGCGCTGCGGCACCGTCTACCTCCAGACCCGCGACGACGACGCCGCCGCCACCTGCCGCTGTGGCGAACCCGCCATGGGCGAGTGCACCGAGTGCACCCGCGCCGTCTGCGCCGACCACTCCGACCTGTGGCAGGGCTGGCGGGTGTGCGACCGCGACCTCGCCAACGCCCGCCTGCGTGCCCGCGCGGCCGCCGTCGCCGAGGAGAAGCGCCGCGAGGCCGAGGCCGCCGCCGCGGAGGCCGAGCGCCTGCGGCAGCGCACCACGTTGCTCGAGCTCGCCGACGAGGACGCCGTCTGGCTGCTCTACGCCCGCGACGAGGCACGCACCGAGCAGCAGGTCCGCTCCGCCGTCCACGTGCTCCGCCGGCTCACCGCCGCCCAGTTCACCGACGTCTGCCTCTACCTGCTCCCCTACGCGCGTGAGCCCGAAACCCAGCGCACGGGGCTCACCCGGCTGACCGGCTGGGCCTTCGAGGGGCCCGACTATCACGGCCGCTCGTGGTTTCTGACCCGCAAGGGCGAGTGGTACCGCGGCGGCGCCTTCGGCGATGAGCAGCGCCGCCGGTGGAAGGACGTGCGCTTCGACGACGTCGAGAAGCGCGCCGTCATCGACGAGCTGGCCTGGCAGCAGTCGATCGACAGCCGGCTGCGCTGACTGGCCACGGGCGCCCTGCGCATTCGGCGGCAGCTGCACGAACCCGGCCGTCCCCCGCCGGGTGGGCGCAGCGGCGGGGTCAGGGCCACTGCGCCGCTCCCATCGGTCTGCTCGGCCGGGCTGACCACCCCCGTGCTGGTCAGCCCGGCCGAGGTGAGGACGGCGTGCTCCAGACCCTCGCTATGCGGACGACTTCGTACTGAACCCCGCGCCGCGCCACCGCGGCAACGACGGCGCGGTGCAAGCCGCCCGCAGATTGAGCGCAGCACCATCTGCGTGCGGCCTGCGCCAAATCGCCGCCCGCTGCGCTAGGTTGCCCCGCAACCGGTTGGGAGCTACGGGGGTGGCCGGATGAGCGGGTCGACGGGCGAACCGCGGGAGCCGGCGGCCACCACCCCGGCGTTCGATCCCTTCGTGGCGCAGGTGGGCTGGCTGATCGCGGCGGCGGGTGGGAAGGACCAGCTCGTCCAGCGCTCCGGCGGGCTGGTCAGCGCGCGCACGCTCGACAACTGGATGGCCGGCAGCTACCCGCGCACCAAGGTGACCGGCGCCGTCCGCGAGCTGGACACGTGGGCGCGGGCCGAGATGCCCAGCTACCCGGAGGCGGCCGGGGTGCCGGCACTCGTCGAGTCCTGCGGGCCCTACCGCGGGCCCTCCGCCGTTCCGGTGGCCCCGGCCGAGCCGGCTGCCGAGCCCGCCGCCGAGGGCGCCGACCCGGCACCGCAGCGGCGCCGGCAGCCCACCTGGACGCTGATGGCTGCCGCCCTGGTGCTGGTCGCGGTCCTCTCCTCCGCCCTCACCGCCCTCGTGATCGGCGACGGCGCCCCCGAGGCGGCCGCGGCGGACTCCACCGACAGCCTGGTGGACGTGCCGCTGCCCAGCACCGGCGACGGCACGCTCGTCGAGGAGGAGGCCGGCAGCATCGGCGCCAACACCTTCGCCGACCCGCGCACGCTCTCCGGACGCGGCCCGGCCATCCCGCCGCACACCCGGATCCTGGTGCGCTGCCGCTACTACGCACCGAGCGTGCCCAGCGTCAGCCCCGACGGCTTCTGGTACCTGGTCGAGACCGAGCCGTGGAACGGCCTCTGGACGCCGGCGAACTCCTACATGAACGGCGATCCGCCGGGCGGCCCGTACCTGCACAACACCGACTTCGCCGTGCCCGTCTGCCAGTGACGGCACGGGCCGCGCGGCACAGGGGGCACGCGACCTCCCGAAGGATCCGGGTCGCCCGGCAGGGCTCCTAGGATCGGCCCCAGCGGGTGCCCGCGCACGCCTGCCGGGCACCCCCGGGCGCGGACGACTGCAGGAGGGGGTGCCGGTGCTCTCTCCTGGCCGCCGGAAGGCGGTGCCGTTCCTCGTCGGCGTCGTCGCGCTGACCGTCGCGATCGGAGTGGTCACCGCAGTGCGCTCGACAGGTGAGCCCGAGGGAGCGTCCGTGGTGGATCCCCTCCCCCGGGCGGTCGTCGCCGAGTACTGGCGGGCCGACGGCTCGCCCCGGCTGACCACTGCCAGCCACCGCGTCACCGTCTTCTTCCTCGCCTTCGCCACGAGCGCGCAGCCCGGCACCGGCCGGCTCGAGTTCGACCCCGACCAGGGCAGCGGCGTCACCCCCGAGCAGATGCGCGCCGACATCGCGGCCGTGCAGGCCCGCGGCGCCGCGGTCCTGCTCTCCGTCGGCGGCGCGGAGGACGGCGGGATCGTCGTGCGCACCGACGAGCAGGTCGACGAGGTCGTCAGCAGCATCGAGCGGATCTGCGACACCTACGGCTGCGTCGGCGTCGACTGGGACCTCGAGCAGGGCGGCGCCGGCACCGACCTACGGGCCCTGGTCAGCGCCAGCGCCCGGCTCAAGGCGAGCCGGGGAGCCGACTTCGCCGTCACCGTCTCCGCCGAGCCGGGCCTGCGCCTGTACGAGGACTTCGCCCTGGCCGAGGGCGAGGCCACCGTGGACGGCCGGACGTGGCGTGGCCGGGTCTGCGACCTCTACGGGCCGCAGTTCTACGACTTCGCCCAGACCCCCGAGAAGCGCCGGGCCGACATCGTGGCCACAGCGCAGCGGTTGGTCGACCGCGGACTCGAACCGTCCCGGTTCACGATCGGCACCACCTATGCCGGCTCCGCGCTCGGCGACCCGGGGCAGATGCCGGTCGAGGAGTACCTCGCCGCCTACCGCGCCCTCGCCGACGCCGGAGTCCGGGTGCGTGGCGCCTACGTGTGGGACATGACGATCGAGAGCGCGGAGGGCTACCCGTTCGCCGAGGCCTTCGGCGCCGAGCTCGGCACCTGAACCGCGGTCGGCCCGGGCTCCAGCATCCGGCCGGTCGCATCGGGCCGCACCTCGGTGGTGGCGCAGAGCCCGCGCTCGTTCATCGCGTCGACGATCGGCTGCAGGGCCTCGATCGAGTTGAGCGTCGCCTGCCCCAGGCCGTCGTGCATGGTGATGATCGAGCCGTCCCGCATCGGCCCGACGACGTTGGCCGCGATCTCCTCGGCGGAGATCCCCTCGGTGTCGTGCGAGTCGACCAGGTTGTCGCTCGCGTCCCGGCCGAAGGACATGACCAGCCGCAGCCCGAGCGCCTGCGCGACGTCGTCCACCTGCTGGTTCACCGCCCCGTACGGCGGCCGGTAGAGGTCGGGCACCGGGGCGCCCTCGGCCACCAGCAGCTCGTTGGCCCGACGCAGCTCCTCGCGGATCTGCGCGTCGCCCCACGGCGCCACCTGCTCGCCGGAGGGCAGCTCCCCGGTGGTGAGGTTCGCGTGCGACTGGGTGTGGTTGCCCAGGACGTGCCCCTCGGCGACGGCTCGCCGGACGAGCTCCCCCCGGCCCTCGATGTTGTGCCCGCTCCAGAAGAAGACGGCGGGAAGGCCCAGGTCGCGGAGCCGGTCCAGCAGTGCGCCGGTGTGCTGCCGCGGGCCGTCGTCGAAGCTGAGGACGACGTACCCGCCGGAGCAGTCGCTGGTGAGGGGGCGGAGCTCCACCGGCTCACCCGCCGACGCCGGTGCGGCCGACGCCACCTCGCTCCCCGACACGTCCGAGACCACCCGGTAGCCGGTGAAGGTCAGCCCCAGCACGACCGCCAGTGCGACCAGCAGCATCCGCCGCCGGCGGCTCACCGGGCCACCTGCCGGTAGAGCAGCCAGACGTCGGCGTCGGCGACGCCCGAGGCCGGGATGGTCGCCACCAGTTCGTAGTCGGTGTAGTTGTCGTGCAGCGCCGTGAGGATGACCTCCTCCATGGCATCCTCGGCCGGCGAGCCGGTGCTGGCCGTGTGCAGGACGATCGCCTCGTAGTCGAGGTCCTCGATGGCCACCCGGACGGCGTCCTCGCCGCGGGCGTAGAGCCCGTAGGTGTCGGCCCACTGCACCGCGGGCCGGTCGTTCGTGTAGTACTCGAGCGCCTCCGCGGCGGTGCCGCTGGCCAGGTAGGACCCCGCCGCGGGGTCGTCGAGGATCTCGGCGACGACCGGCCGCACGTCCGGCCAGGCCGCGTAGACCGCCCCCGACCGGGAGACGCCGAACAGCACCAGCACGGGCAGGATCAGCAGCACCGGCCCCAGCCGCCACGTGCCCCGCGACAGCCGGGTCAGCGCGAGTCCGGCGAGGGGCGCCAGGAAGAGCGCCGAGTACGCCAGGTTGCGGTCGAACGCCACCGCAGAGCCCGTCCACAGCTGCGCGGCCGGGAACACCGCGCTCCCGGCGAGCAGCACCGCCGCCAGCAGCGCGTTCGACCTGCCCGTGCCTGCGAGCCGCACCGCCCCGGCGCCGGCCAGCAGCACGAGGATCCCGATGTCGAGCACGAGCCACCCGACCAGCCCGGTCCACGGGTGCGGGCTGAGCGGCACGTTGCCGAGGATGTCGGTCCACGCCCGCGTGCCAGGCCCCGCTCCGAGCAGGTGCACCATGCCCGTCAGGAGCATCGCCGTGCCGCCGACGAGAGCCGTCCGGCGGAGCGCACCGGCACCGGCCAGGGCCGCACCCGCGACGAGGACGAGCGGGACGAGGAGGGCGGTGGAGTACTGGAGGACCGGCACCAGGGCGAGCAGGGCGCCGGCTCCCAACGCCGATGCGGCGCCGCCGCGCGCCGCGATCGCCCAGAGGGCGGCCGCCAGGCCGGCCAGCGCCACGGCGTCCGCCGTCCCGAGCCCCGCGACGAACACCACCGGCGCGCTCAGCGCGAAGGCGACCGCCGTCAGGACGCCCGCCCGGTGCGGGAAGCGCGCCGCGACCGCGCCCGACAGCAGCACCATCGCGGCGACCACACAGGCCAGCCCGAACGCGCGGACGAGGAACAGCCCGCCGACGCTGTCGAGCGCGGCGGCCAGCACGGGGTAGAGGAAGGGAGCGCCGGGCAGCGCCTCGACGGGCACGCCGGCCGCTGCCTCCGCGATCCACTGCCCGATGACGTCCCGGCCGGTGTTGACGGCGAGCGCCTCGTCGGCCGAGGCGCCGTTGCGCAGCCGCAGCGCCAGGACCGCGAGCACGACGGCCGTCAGGACGAGTGGGAGCCGGGCGATCCACCGGCGGCTCACCGGGCGGACCAGGCGTGCGGGGAGGGACAGCAGCACTGCGTCGTGCCAGTGCGGTGCCCGGTAGGTGCCAGAGGGCGCGGCGGGGGTGACGGTCATCGCCGTCCCTCCTCGCGCGCCGGCAGGGTGTCGTCACGGTCGTTCTTCGGGAGGATGCGTCGCACCGCCAGGGACAGCATCAGCACCGTGACCGCCGTCAGGACGGCGGTGGCGCCCATGAACCCGTCGTGGCTCACCTGCTCCAGGAGAGCGGGGAATCCGGCGTCCATCAGGTGATCCACTCGGGCTCGGCGCCGTGCAGCGCGCGGGACAGCGCCTGCCAGTTCACGATCGACTGGGCCATGTCGTAGACGACCATCGGGAGCAGGAACGCCGCGTAGATGCGGCCCCGCCGGCCCGCCTTCCACGACGCCAGCACCTGGTCGAGGACGAAGACCGGGATGATCACCAGCCAGACCAGGTGCAGCGACGGCTCCTCGAGGGCCAGCGCGTAGGACCAGGCAGCGATCATGAGCAGCGGCACGAGGCTGCGGAAGTACGTCCACACCTGGACCAGCCACGCCTTGCGCGTGTGCTCGACGAAGCCGTACGTCATGAGCGTCTCGAGCGTGCCCCGCTGCCAGCGCAGCCGCTGTGTCCGCCAGTCCGACCAGGTCGGCATGATGTCGGTGACCACCGTGCAGTCCGGCGCGCACCGGGGGTCGTACCCGAGCCGCTGCAGGGCGACGGTCAGCTCGTAGTCCTCGGTGAGCGACGCCTCGTGGTAGACCTGCCCCGGCACGCCGGGCAGCAGCGCGGAGCCGCGGGCGGCAGCCACGGCCCGCAGCGCCTCCGCCGTGAACATGGTGGCCGCCCCGGAGAGCACGTGGATCCGGCCCGCGCGGCGGTGCACCGTTCGCAGCCCCTGGGCGTACTCGATCTTCTGCAGCAGCCCGATCCGCGACGGGTGGTCAGCGGCCTCGTAGGAGCCGCTGATGCCACCGCGCTTCCGGTAGGCCTCGAAGTAGCGCATCCCGCGCTCGATGAAGTCGGGGCTGAGCCGGCTGTCGGCGTCCATCGACAGGACGACGTCGTCGGGTTCGAGCGCCGCCAGGACCAGCGCCAGCCCCTGGTTCAGCGCGCCCGCCTTCTTGGCGGTGTTGCCCCGGGTCTCCAGCACGTCGACGCCCAAGGCCCGGGCGATCTCGACCGTGCCGTCCGTGCAGTTGTCGGCCGCGACGAGGATGCGCTGGGGTGGCATGGTCTGCCGGCGGAGGCTCGCGATCGTCTGCGCGATGCCGACTTCCTCGTTGTGCGCCGGGATGACCGCCGTGACGCGCGCCTGCCGGCGATGGGCGCCCCTGCCGGGCTCCGGCGCTGTGCGCGGGGTCTCGGCCGGCGCCAGCACCGCGGCGTTGGACTCGAAGCGGTACTGCCGGGGGATCTCCGGCGCGAACGTCGTGCGCGCCTCCGCGGCGGGGCCGAGGCCGTCCACAGGATGCGTGCGAGCGCCCTCGATTCCTGCAGTTCCCACCGGATCCCCCCGATTGCCGCGAGCGACCCGGCACGTGCGCCTCGGGCTCACGGATCTTCATCCCGCACGTTCCTCCTCACCGCGGCAACGAGAGGAGGCGCCGAGAACGTATGACGGGGAAGGGTGGTCGGGAAAGGCTTTACCGGCGCGATCTTTGTGCGCTCAACTGACTACGCTGAGTCATCGCCAACTTTCGGTCACAGCCGCGTGACGTGCACGTTCGCCCCCGGGTCGACCGCGCGCCGGGCCGCGCGAGCCTGGCATCGTTACTCTGAGTTTCTGCCGCACGAGCCTTTTTCGTCGCATTTCCCCCGAGCCCCTCGCGCATTCATCGCCCATTCCCCTCGCTCGCCTCCCCGCCCTTGCGGAGCGCCCCTTCGGCACTCCCGTCCGGTCCGGGCCGGCGCACCCACCCCGAGGAGAACCGGCTGGTAGGAGCAGTGGTGCGAGGACGTGCCGGCTGGTCCGAGGCGGCTCGACCGCGAGATCCCACGGTCTGCGCCGAACCGAGAAGCGTGGTGGACTGCGGTGGAAATGCAGCGGCACGGCACACATGCAGGCCCGAACGAACGAGTTGTGCCCTGTCGATCTCGTTGACGGTGCGCGGATCCGGACGACCCGCCACCGACGACCTCGCCCGCCACGCCTCGGCTCACCGCTCGAAGAAGGCCGCGCGCCTACCACGAGCCGTGATCCGATCGGCTGTGCGACATGGTGCCGTGAGGTAGATCACTCACGTGCCGACGGATCGGCACCCTCGATCGGGCGACTCCGCCGGCAGCCGCTGCAGCCAGGGCACCTGGCGCTGTTCCTGCGCTATGCCGCCCGGGGGAGCAGGCGGAGGCGGGCCAGGAAGCCGGTCACCCTCGCCGGCACCTCGTCGTCCGACGACCGGGCGCCGGTGACGGCGGCGGCCTCGGCCACGTCGTCGGCGGCCTCCACCGCCGCGTCCCCGCCGTCCACCCACTCCGCCGGACGGAGACGGGGAGGTGGCACGGGAGCCAAGCGGTGGACGTCGGCCGGTCCGTACGCGGACGGCGGCGCGGCGTGGCGGCCGTAGCTCTCGGCTCCGGAACTGCGGAGGACGACCGTGGCGCTCATCGTCGCCGGGTCGGCATCGTGATCCACCGTCCACGGCAGTACCGCTGCATGCTCATCGGATTGCCCCACACCTATCTCATCGGCAGCCGAGGTCGCGTCCGTGACGCTGCCCGGTCGACAGCGCGGCGGCTCCCCCCTCCGGGTGATCCGGGCCTCGGGACGGGTGAACCCGCGCCGTCCCGAGGCCGATGCCCCTGCCATGCACCAGCCAGACCAGGACGCTGCCCTGCGGCGGCGCCCCGGCCGCGCGCTGCTCCTGACCATCGGGCTGGTCGCGCTCTTCGCCACCGGCATCGGGCCGCGGCCGGCCGGCGCGGCGTGGGACCGGACCTACGACGTCGTCCTCTACAACCTGCCCTACCTCGCCGCCGCGGCCGTCTGCGTCATGGCGGCCCGGCGGGTGCGGTCGGAGCGGATCGCCTGGGGCACGCTCGCCGTCGCCCTGGCCCTCGGCGCGCTCGGCAACGTGCTGCGCGTGCTCTCCGCCGGGTTGGAGGGCAACGAACCGTCGTCCACCCTCTCGCACGCGGTCATGCTGGTGGCCTACCTGGCCATGTACGTGCCGGTCGTCGTGCTGATCCGCACCCGGGTGCCGCGCTTCCACCCGAGCATGTGGCTCGACGGGGTGGTGGCCGCCCTCGGCAGCCTCGCCGCCGGCGTCGCCTTCCTCCTGGGCCCCTACCTGCTGACCGACCCCGGCGAGAGACCGGTGGCGGCCGTCGACCTCGCGGCACCGATCACGACGATCCTGCTCATCGGCATGGTCATGGCCGTCGGCGGCATCCTCGGCGTGCGCCTCGACCGCACCTTCGTGCTGCTCGGCGCCGCGCTGGGCCTGATCTGCCTGTCGGACCTCATCCTGTTCGGCCTCAAGGTGCAGGGCACCTACGTCGACGGCGGGCCGCTGGAGCTCGGCTGGCTCCTCTCCGTCGTCCTGGCCGCCGCGGCCGCCGCGGGCGCGGTCGAGCCGCCCCGACTCCTCCGCAGCGGCGGCTCCCGCACCGGCTGGCGGCTGCTCGCCGTGCCGCTCGCCTGCCTGGTCGCCAGCCTCGTCGTGCTCAGCCCCTGGTCGCAGCCCGTGCCCGACGTCGCCGGCTGGCTGGCCATCGGGTGCGTGCTGGCCGGCGTCGTCCGCATCGCCGTCACCTTCCGCGAGGTGCGCGGGTACAACCAGGTCAAGCTGGAGTCGCGCACCGACGAGCTCACCGCCCTCGCCAACCGCCGGGCGCTCATCGAACGGGCCCAGCGGGTCGTCGCCTCGGCCACGCCAGAGCAGCCCGCCGCCCTCCTGCTGCTCGACCTCGACGGGTTCAAGGAGATCAACGACAGCCTCGGCCACTCCGCCGGCGACGACCTGCTCCGCCAGATCGGGCCGCGGCTGCTCGGCTCCCTGCGCGCCGGCGACGTCCTGGCCCGGCTCGGGGGCGACGAGTTCGCCGTCCTGATGCCGGCCGCGGCGGCCGACGAGGCGCGGGCGCTCGCCGAACGGCTGCGCGAGCTGCTGCTCGCACCGTTCACGGTCGCCGACGTCCGGCTGCACGTCGGCGTCAGCATCGGCGTCGCCACCACGCCGGCCCCGGCGGCGACCGTCGAGGAGCTGCTGCACTGCGCCGACGTCGCCATGTACAGCGCCAAGCGCGCCCGCGAGGGGGTGCACGTCTACGTGCCCGACCCCGTCACCGGCACCGCCGGCAGCGACCGCCTGCGCACCATGGAGGAGCTGCGGACCGCCCTCGACGGGGACGAGATCTGCGTCTTCCTGCAGCCGCAGGTGGATCTGCGCGACGGCCGGATCGTGGGCACCGAGGCGCTGGTCCGGTGGAACCACCCCACCCGGGGACTGCTCTCCCCCGCCCACCTGCTGCCGGCGGCCGAGCAGGCGGGGTTGCTGCGACCGCTCACCGACCGGGTGCTCGAACTGGCGCTCACCGCGGCCGCCCGCTGGTGGCCCGAGCGTGAGGTGCCGGTGTCGGTGAACCTGTCGGCGGCGAACGTCACCGACCTCGACCTGGCCGGCAAGGTCGCCGCCGCGCTGCACCGGCACGGCCTGCCCGCGCGGGCGCTCACGCTGGAGCTCGTCGAGGACACCCTCATGGCCGATCCCGAGCGCGGCCGCACGGTGCTCGCCGACCTGCGCGCCTCGGGCGTGCGCACCTCCATCGACGACTACGGCACGGGGTACAGCTCGCTGGCCTACCTGCGGCACCTCCCGGCCGACGAGCTCAAGCTCGATCGCAGCCTGACCGCCGACGTCGACCGCGACCCGCGGGCGGCGGCCATCGTGCAGAGCACCGTCGCGCTGGCCCACGCCCTCGGCCTGAGCCTGGTGGCCGAGGGGGTCGAGACGCTGGCGACGAGTGCCACGCTCGCCCGCCTCGGGTGCGACGTCGCGCAGGGGTACGCCCTCGCGCGCCCCATGCCGGTCGAGGACTTCCTGGACTGGCTGGCCGCCTCCGACTCCGGGCTCGTCGACGCGGCCCTGATCCCGCAGCTGAGCCGGGGGTGGACCGCCGACTGACCCCGCCGGGTGAGGAGGACACCAGGGGGTGACGCGCGACCGGGCGACACGCCGACCACGATCGCCACGCAGCGTTGCCGTTTGTGGACTATGAGCGGGTGACGCCGCCTTCCCCTGCCCCTGACCTGCTCGCTTCCCCTGTCGCCTGGCGCGACCTCGCTCCGGAGATCCTCCGGCAGCGACTCGTGATCGAGGGCTACCCGGCCGCGCCCGTGGACGACGCCCAGATCCGCACGTACCTCTCGGCCCTCTCCCGGGAGGTGGACATGGTCCAGCTCCTCGAGCCGGTGACGCACCGCTCCGACCTCTACGGCTGGGCCGGCTGGATCCACTGGGAGACCTCGGGCGCGCACTTCTACGCCTGGGAGCAGCCGCGGCTGTTCTTCTCCGTCGACATCTACACGTGCAAGGCGTTCGACCCCGACGTCGCCGTGGCGTTCACCGCCGACTTCTTCGCCGCCCGCACCGTCGTCGCGAAGTCCTTCTGACATGGCCCTCCGTCTGCTGGTAGCGCACTCCCCCGCCGAACGGGACGCCGCACGCCAGGTCGAGGCCGACGTCTTCCTGCAGGCCTTCGGCAACACGCCCGAGCTCTTGGAGCAGGAGTACGGCGACTACGAGGCGCGGTCGCGGTTCGTCGCGGTGATCGACGAGGAGAGCGGCGCCGCCCTCGGCACCGCTCGGCTGATCACCGCCGGCGACAGCCCGGTGAAGACCCTGGTCGACGTGGCGGGTGGCCCCTGGCGGCTGCCCGTGGCCGACAGCCTGGGCACGGTCGGCCTCGAGCCCGGCACCGTGTGGGACGTGGCGAGCCTCGCCGTGGACCCCCGGTACCGCGCCGGCGCCGCGGGCGCCGAGGTCAGCGTCGCCCTGTGCCACGGCATCTGGCGGTACGCCCGCAACTGCGGGATCCCCGGCATGGTCACCATCCTCGACGACCGGGTGCACCGGCTGGTGCGCGCGATGGGCCTGCCCTGGCACACGATGGCGGGCGCGACCTCCCAGCCCTACCTCGGCTCCCCCGCCAGCACCCCGTGCGTCTTCGTCGTGCGGACGGCGGAAGCGGAGGTGTACGCGGCCCGCCCGGACCTCGCGCCGGCCCTGGACCACGGCGTGTTCCGCTCGATCACCGTCGACCCGGCCGACCTGGCAGCGACCCGCGGCGTCCTCGTCGAGCCGGCCGAGCCGGCGCTCGCGGAGCCGTTCCGCCGGGACACCACCGGATGGCGGCCGCCGACGGCCCGCCGTCCCGAGCTCTCCGCGAACCCGCCCGCGTAGGCCCCCGACGGCTCACCGGGTGCGGGGGGGGGGGGGGGGGGGGCCCCCCCCCCCCCCCCCCCCCCCCCCCCCCCCCCCCCCCGACCCTGCGGCCGGAACCGGGGCGGTTCCCGGTCCCGCCCTGGCCGCAGCCGCCCGCGCCGTTCCCGCCGGGTGCGTATGCCCCGGGTCCGTTCCCGCCGGGTGCGTATGGCTCGGGTCCGTTCCCGCCGCCTCCTTTCCCCCCGGCGCCCTTTCCCCCGGCCGGCTGGGCCCTCCCGCCGGGCACACCGCCGCACGACGTCCCGCAGCCGTACCTGCGCATCATGCGGACCCGCGACTGGGCCTGGTGGCGGCCGCTGCTGGGGCTGCTCCTGCTGGGGGTGGTCTTCCTGGTGGCCGGCGCGCTGCTCGGGGTGATCGGCATCCTCACCGGCCTCAGCCCCGACCTGGCCCTGATCGAGCTCACCGACCCGGGCACGCTGCTGGTCACCAACGCGACCCTGGCCGTGGGCATCCCGGTGGTGTGGCTGGCCTGGGCCGTGGCGCACGGCATGCGCCCCGGCTGGTCGTCGTCGGTGCTCGCCCGGTTCCGGTGGCGGCTGCTGCCCCGGCTGACGCTGCTGGCGCTGGCCTCGATCGGGGTCGTGATCGGCCTCTCCGTGCTCCTGGGGATCACCGCGGAGGAGGTCGAGGTGACGGGGCCGGTCCCCTCGTGGGGCTGGTTGCTGGCTGTCGTCCTGCTCACCACACCGCTGCAGTCCGCGGCCGAGGAGTACCTGTTCCGCGGCTACCTGAGCCAGGCGATCGCCGGCTGGATCCGCAGCCCGCGCGTCGGTGCCGTGGTGGCCGCGGTGGTCACCGGCGCGCTCTTCTCCCTCGCGCACCTCCCGCCGGACCTCGCCACGTTCCTCGACCGCTTCGCCTTCGCCCTGGCCGCCTCCGCCGTCGTCTGGCTGACCGGCGGCCTCGAGGCCGCGGTCGTCCTGCACGCGGTCAACAACGTGGTGCTGTTCCTGCTGGTGGCGCTGCTGGGTGATGCCGTGGCCACGGACGTGGTGCCGGCGGGGCTGGTTCCGGTGTCGCTCACGCTCACCGCGGTCGGCTTCGGCGGCTACGTCCTGCTCGTCGCCCGGTGGCGGCGGCGGGCGCGGCCGGAGCTGCACACGCCCGCGCTGGACCTGCGCCTCCCGCGGGGCTCGGCGCCCGCCCCGGCCGGCTGACCCGCCGACCGGGGGGGTGGTGCCACCCGCCCGCGCAGCGTCGGGTACAGTTCTCTCCGGCGCCGCGAGGTGCTACCCATGGGGTATGGGGTAATTGGCAGCCCGACGGTTTCTGGTTCCGTTAGTCTAGGTTCGAGTCCTGGTACCCCAGCGAGGAAGCCTGGTTCCTCTTGCAGTACAGCAGTGACACAGCACGGCCCCGTCGTCTAGCGGCCCAGGACGCCGCCCTCTCACGGCGGTAGCGAGGGTTCGAATCCCTTCGGGGCTACGCGATCGAGAGCCCCCGACCACCCGGTCGGGGGCTCTCGCCGTTCCCGGCCCCCGCTGCGGGGGCCGGGAACGGGCATGGCAAGATGTTCTCCGCACGGCCCCGTCGTCTAGCGGCCTAGGACGCCGCCCTCTCACGGCGGTAGCGAGGGTTCGAATCCCTTCGGGGCTACGCGATCGAGAGCCCCCGACCACCCGGTCGGGGGCTCTCGCCGTTCCCGGGCCACTGAGCGGCGGGCTCAGACCTGGAGCAGCTCGTCGTTGCCCGGGAGCCCGTCGGAGCCGTCCGGCGCCGCCGCGCGGAAGGCCATCGGGCGTCCGCAGGATGCGGCCACCCGGGCGGAGTCGGTGAGCTGGACGTGCAGGTGCGGTTCGCTGCTGTTGCCGGAGTTGCCGCACTCCGCGACCTGCTGCCCGGCCGCGACGCGGTCGCCGACGGCCACCCGCACCGAGCCGCGGCGCAGGTGGGCCAGGACAGCATGGGTGCCGTCGTCCCGGCGGACGACGACGTGGTTGCCCAGCATCCACCGCGTGCCGGCCACCTGGCGTACGAAGCCCTCGACGACCAGCAGGAAGATCAGGGACACCCACCCGCTGCGCGCCCGGTGGTCGCGACGGCGGTCGTGGACCCGCACGACCAGGCCGTCGACGGGGGAGCGCACCGGCCGGCCGAACGCCGGGTAGTCGGTCGGCCGCCGCCACTGACCGCCGGAGCCGAACGCGGGACGCGCTCCGTCGCCGGGCTCGGCCGCCAGGTCGATGGCCCATGTCTGGCCCAGCCCGTTGGTGCCGTGCGAGGGCACGCTGGAGGCGGGGGAGTTGACGGCCCGCCACCGGCCCGCGACCGGCGGCTCGACCACCGTCACCGGGTGCTCGGGCGGCCGCACCCGGTCGAGCACCAGGAAGCCGACGATGAGCAGGAACCCGGCGAGGGCGGCCGCGGGCACGCCGCTCCCGCCGACGGCGATGAGCAGGACGCCGGCCGGTGCCAGCGGGGCGCGGCACCGGGCCGCGAGGACGCGCGGGTTCACGACGACACCGCCGCGAGGACGACGTGCAGCGGGACCACCCGCTCGGCGGGCACGGCCCAGCTCCCGCGGGCGGTGGCGCGGAGCCACCCCGCTGCGGTGAGCTGGCGGAGGTGGTGGTGCAGCTGCCCGGTCGTGCCCAGTCCCGGGAGCGCGGCGAGCCCGGCGGTCGTGCGGGTCCCGGCCAGCACCTCCCGCAGCAGCCGGAGCCGGACCGCGTGGGCCAGCGCGGACAGCTCGGCGGCGAGTTCCGCGTCGGCCGAGCCGTCGCCGAGCGCATCCTCCGCGCCGTGCGTGCGCTGCCAGGCGTACTGCTCCCCGCTGGGCAGGCGGACCGAGCCCGCGTAGACGACGGCGCCACCGGGTAGGGCGGCCGCGTCCTCGGCGAGGCCGTCCAGCGCCCAGAACCGTTCCCGCGACCCGGTCTCCGCCGGTGCCGCGGGTGGCCGGCCGGCCCGCTCCGCGGCTGACTCGAGTGCGGCGAGGCGCTGCTCGATCCGGGTGAAGCGGTCCTCGTCGGTCATGGTGCGTCGACCGGCCGGTCGTTCTCCTGCCGCGGCCGGTCGCCGGCGAGCCCGGCGCCCACCGCGATGCCGATCGACCCGAAGAAGAACGGGTTGACCGCGGCGTCGTCCACGACGTGGACCAGCAGGCCCACGACGAAGCCGACGACGAAGCCGGCGAGGGCACCTCGGAGCGTGCGTACGAGAGTGGACCCGGTGCGGTGCATACGACGAATATACGTACCTACGTACTAATAGGCCACGGTGTCGAGCGCCCGGCCGTCGGCGCTGATCGGGCGGCGGTTCCCGGCGAGCTCAGCGCGCGGCGCGGGCGATGGCCGCCGAGGCGTCCAGCACGGCGCCGATGACCTCCGGGCTGGGGCGCCGGCCCAGGCGCTCCACCGGCCCCGAGATCGAGACGGCACCCAGCACGGACCCGTTGCCGTCCCGGACGGGGGCCGACAGCGACGCCACGCCGGCCTCCCGCTCGGCCACGCTGTGCGCCCAGCCGCGGCGGCGCACGTCGAGCAGGGTGCGGGCGGTGAAGCTGGCCGACGGCAGCAGGCGGGTCACCTCGTCGGCGGGCATGAACGCCAGCAGGGCGTGCGCCGCCGAGCCCGCGGTCATGGGCAGCCGGGCGCCGACCGGGACGGTGTCGCGCAGGCCGCTGGTCCGCTCGGCGGCGGCGACGCACACGCGCGTCGCGCCGTCGCGGACGTAGAACTGGGCGCTCTCGCCGGTGGCGTCCCGCAGCGTGACCAGGTGGCGCGAGGCGATCTCGCCGATGTCGGCGGTCGTCCGCCCGAGCTCCGCCAGCGCCGGACCCGGTGCCCAGCTGCCGCTGTCGGTGCGCCGGACGAGGCGGTGCCCCTCCAGGGCGACGGCGAGCCGGTGGGCGGTGGCCCGGGGCAGGCCGGTGCGCGTGACGAGCTCGGCGAGGGTGGCCGGTTCCTGTGCGACGGCATGCAGGATCGACACCGCTTTGTCCAGAACCGCGACCGGGTTAGGCTGTCCCACACAGCAATACTCGCATCCCGAGCAGTGAGACAGTCAACTCGGGATCGACCAGTCACCCGAAGGGGACGCGCCCGTGCCGAAGACCCTGGCCGAGAAGGTCTACGACGCCCACGTCGTGCGCAGCACGTCGGGGGAGCCCGACCTGCTCTACATCGACCTGCACCTGGTGCACGAGGTCACCAGCCCGCAGGCCTTCGACGGCCTGCGCGCCGCCGGGCGCACCGTGCGTCGCCCCGACCTGACGATGGCCACGGAGGACCACAACGTCCCGACCCTGGACATCCTCAAGCCGATCGCCGACCCGATCAGCCGTGCGCAGGTCGACGCGCTGCGCCGGAACGCCGCCGAGTTCGGTATCCGGCTGGCCCCGATGGGTGACCGCGACCAGGGCATCGTGCACGTCATCGGCCCGCAGCTGGGGCTCACCCAGCCCGGCATGACCATCGTCTGCGGCGACAGCCACACCTCCACGCACGGAGCGTTCGGCGCCCTGGCCTTCGGCATCGGCACCAGCGAGGTCGAGCACGTGCTGGCCACGCAGACCCTGCCGCAGTACCGGCCAAAGCAGATGTCGGTCACCGTCGACGGCGAGCTCGCTCCGGGGGTGTCGGCGAAGGACATCATCCTGGCCGTCATCGCCCAGATCGGCACCAACGGTGCGGCGGGACACGTCATCGAGTACCGCGGCGGCGCCATCGAGGCGCTCTCGATGGAGGCCCGGATGACCATCTGCAACATGTCGATCGAGGCCGGCGCGAAGGCGGGGCTCATCGCGCCCGACCAGACCACCTTCGACTTCCTGCGCGGCCGCCCGCACGCCCCGCAGGGCGACCACTGGGACGCCGCCGTCGAGCACTGGCGCACGCTGCGCACCGACGACGGGGCGGTGTTCGACCGCGAGGTGACGCTGGACGCCTCGACGCTCACGCCGTTCGTCACCTGGGGCACCAACCCCGGCCAGGGTCTGCCGATCGACGGCGTGGTGCCCGACCCGGCCCAGTTCGACGACGACGGCGAACGGCGGGCCGCCGAGCAGGCGCTGGCCTACATGGGGCTGACCCCCGGCACCCCGCTGCGCGAGATCAAGGTCGACACCGTGTTCCTCGGGTCCTGCACCAACGGCCGGATCGAGGACCTGCGCACCGCCGCGGCCTTCCTGCAGGGCAAGAAGATCGATCCGGAGACCCGCATGCTCGTCGTCCCCGGCTCGGTCGGCGTGAAGCTGCAGGCCGAGGCCGAGGGCCTGGACAAGGTCTTCGTCGAGGCCGGCGCCGAGTGGCGGGGGGCGGGCTGCTCGATGTGCCTGGGCATGAACCCCGACCAGCTCAAGCCCGGCGAGCGGTCGGCCTCGACCAGCAACCGCAACTTCCAGGGCCGCCAGGGCAAGGGCGGGCGCACCCACCTGGTCTCGCCGTCGGTCGCTGCCGCCACGGCGCTCACCGGCCGCCTCACCGCCCCCGCCGACCTGATCGGAGCCTGAGCCATGGACGCCTTCACCACGCACACCGGCACCGCCGCGCCGCTGCGCCGCAGCGCCGTCGACACCGACCAGATCATCCCGGCCGAGTACCTCAAGCGGATCACCCGCACCGGCTTCGAGGACGGGCTGTTCATCGCCTGGCGGACCAACGAGCCGGACTTCGTGCTCAACAAGCCCGAGTACGCCGACGCCTCGATCCTGGTGGCCGGCCCCGACTTCGGCACCGGCTCCTCCCGCGAGCACGCCAACTGGGCGCTGCTCGACGGTGGGTTCCGCGTCGTCATCAGCTCCCGGTTCGCCGACATCTTCCGCAACAACTCGACCAAGTCGGGGCTGCTCACCGTCGTGCTGCCGCAGGCCGAGGTCGAGGCGCTGTGGACCGCGATCGAGGCCGACCCGGCGACACCGGTGACGGTCGACCTGCGCGCGAAGCAGGTGACCTACGGCGACGTGGCGGTGCCCTTCGAGATCGACGACTACACCCGGTGGCGGCTGCTGGAGGGGCTCGACGACGTCGGCCTCACTGAGCGGCACCTCGACGACATCGAGGCCTACGAGGCGGCGCGCCCGGCCTGGCTCCCGGCGGCGCTGCCCGCGCGCTGAGGCAGCGGCGCGTCCGGGTCGGGCTCGAAGTCGCGGTAGTAGTCCGCGACCAGCGCGCCCGGCCGGCCGCCGAGGGCCCAGACGCTGCCCTTGGCGGCCGGCGGGAGCAGGCCGCGGACGCCGTGGCCGTGCACCCCGAGCGTCTGCAGCACCGAGGGGATCACCCCGCCCTGGCTGCACAGCACCGTCGCCCCGGGGCGCTCCAGCAGCTCCGCCACGAGCGCCATCCCCGCCTGCGGGTCGTCGGCGAAGGACTCCTCGCTCATCCGGGGTGACGGCCGCACGTCCACGGCCAGCCGCTCGGCCAGCGGCTCCACCGTCTGCGTGCAGCGCACCTTCGGAGTGCTGAACACCTCGTCCGGGGCGAACCACGTCAGGGCGTCGGCCAGCTGCTCGGCCTGCCGCCGGCCCTTGTCATCCAGCGGCCGCAGCTCGTCCGGGCCGCCGAACTCCTGCTTGCTGCCGGCGCGGCCGTGCCGCACCAGCAGCAGGCCCACCTCGCGCGGCACGTCGGTGCGGGCGGCGTCGGCGATCACCAGCCGGTCGTGCTCATGGGTGACGAGCGCGGCGGCGTCGTCGGGGGCGAGCCAGCGCAGCTCGTCCACCTCGTCGTTGGCGCCGAAGGAGCCCCCCACGCACCGCATCAGCCAGTAGTCGACGTGCTTGGGCACGCCGTCGACCGCGTACTGGGTCGTCGGGCCCCGGCGTCCGGCGACGATGCGCAGCCCGGTCTCCTCGACCACCTCGCGGCACGCGGCGGCCAGGGCGTGCTCACCGGCGTCGAGCTTTCCCTTCGGCAGCGACCAGTCGTCGTAGCGGGGCCGGTGGACCACGGCGATCTCGATGCCGTCGTCCCCGGCCGGGCGCCACACGACGCCGCCGGCGGCCGCGATCGGTCGCCGCTCAGCCGGCGAGCTCATGGATCCGGTGCATCAGCTCTGCCTGGTAGTCCCGCCCGTCCAGCCGGTCCCACTGCCCGTCGCTGCGCAGCTCCCAGCACCGCACCCCCGGCTCCATGGCCGGGCGCAGGGTCTCCTCCAGCTGCCTGCGGGCCGCCTCGTCGCAGACCCGCAGCAGCACCTCGACCCTGCGGTCGAGGTTGCGGTGCATGAGGTCTGCGCTGCCGATCCACCACTCCGGGTCCCCGCCGTTGAGGAAGGAGATCACCCGGGAGTGCTCGAGGAACCGGCCGACGATCGAGCGCACCCGGATCGTCTCCGACATCCCGGCCACGCCCGGTCGCAGCGCGCAGATCCCGCGGACGAACAGCTCCACCGGCACACCGGCCTGCGAGGCCTCGTAGAGGGCGTCGATGAGGCGCTCGTCGACGATGGAGTTCGCCTTGATGCGGATGCCCGAGGGGCGTCCCTCGCGCGCGTTCCGCGCCTCGCGGCGGATCTTCTCGATGAGCCCGTTGCGGATGCTGTGCGGCGCCACCATGAGCGTGCGGTAGTTCGTCTGCCGCGAGTAGCCGGTGAGCACGTTGAACAGGTCGGTCAGGTCGGCACCCACCCGGGGGTCGGCCGTGAGGATGCCCAGGTCCTCGTAGATCCGGGCGGTCTTCGGGTTGTAGTTCCCCGTGCCGATGTGGCAGTACCGCCGGATGACGCCGTGCTCGCGGCGGACCACCAGCGCCGTCTTGCAGTGCGTCTTGAGCCCCACCAGCCCGTAGACGACGTGGCACCCGGCCCGCTCCAGCGAGCGGGCCCAGCTGATGTTGGCCTCCTCGTCGAACCGGGCCTTGATCTCCACGAGCACCACGACCTGCTTGCCGGCCTCGGCGGCCTCGATCAGCGCGTTGACGATCGGGGAGTCCCCGGAGGTGCGGTACAGCGTCTGCTTGATCGCCAGCACGTTGGGATCGGCGGCGGCCTGCTCGATGAACCGCTGCACGCTCGTGGCGAACGAGTGGTACGGGTGGTGGACCAGCACGTCGCCCTCGCGGAGCGTGGCGAAGACGCTCTTGGGGGTCTCGCCCTCGGAGAGGCGCGGGTGCGTGGCGGGCACGAACGGCTCGTCCTTGAGCTCGGGCCGGTCGAGGTCGTAGAGCGCCATGAGCGAGGCGAGATCGAGCAGCCCGGGCACGTGGACGACGTCCGTGGGGGAGACCTCGAGCTCGGAGACGAGCACGTCGAGGATCCGCGGGTCCATCGGCTCGGCGACCTCGAGGCGGACCGCGGGCCCGAACCGGCGCCGGGCGAGCTCCCGCTCCAGCGCCTGCAGCAGGTCCTCGTCGCGGTCCTCCTCGACCTCCACGTCGGCGTTGCGGGTGACACGGAAGAAGTGGTGGTCGAGCACGTCGAGCCCCGGGAAGAGCTGGGGGAGGTGGGCGGCGATCAGGTCCTCGAGGGGCAGGAAGATGACGGTGTCGTCCCGCGAGGTGACCGACACGAAGCGCGGCACGTTGTTGGGCACCTTGAGCCGCGCGAAGCGGGGGGCGTTGGTGTCCGGGTCGTGCACCGACACCGCGAGGTTCAGCGACAGGCCGCTGATGTACGGGAACGGGTGCGCGGGGTCGACGGCCAGCGGGGTCAGCACCGGGAACACCTGGTCGCGGAAGTAGTCCCGGAGCCGGCGCATCGCGTCCTCGTCCAGGTCGTCCCAGTGGACGATCCGGATGCCGGCCTCCTCGAGGCGGGGCAGCACGTCCTTGTTGAAGACGTCGGAGTGCCGCTGCACCAGCTCCTGCGTGCGGGCGGTCACCCGCTCCAGCTGCTCGCGGATGGTCAGCCCGTCGGGCGAGCGGACGGTGAGACCGGTGCTCTGCCGGCGCTTCAGACCGGCGATGCGCACCATGTAGAACTCGTCGAGGTTGCTGGCGAAGATGGCGAGGAACTTGACCCGCTCCAGCAGCGGGAGCGAGTCGTCCTCGGCGAGCTCCAGCACGCGGGCGTTGAAGTCCAGCCAGGACAGTTCTCGGTTCAGGTAGCGGTCGACGGGGAGGGCATCGGTCCGGGGAGCGCTCTCTGTTGCCACTCCCTCATCGTGCCGTACGGACCCCGATCGCGAGCGAGGACGAGCCCCGCACCAGCGCGGACGTGCGTGGTCCGGCCCCCAGCGCCAGCGCTGCCCGGAGGTCCGCGGGGACGTCGACGTCGCGGCGCAGGCCGGGCCAGGCGCCGGTGAGCCGAACCGCGCCGCCGGCCTGGTGGGCTGCGGCGGAGCCGCGGCCGAACCGCGGGCGCAACGGCGTGCCGACGGCGGTCAGCAGGGTGGTGCCCGTTCCCTGGGCATCGGCCACGAAGCAGCGGGGCGCCGCCTCCGCCTCCGCCAGCGCCGCCGCCAGCTCCACCGGGCGGAGGGCGGGCAGGTCGGAGGAGAGCGCGGCGACGGCGTCCCCGGGAGCGCTCCCGGCGCCGTGCTCGAGCGCGGGGTTCAGGCCGCCGTCCGGTTCGTCGGGCACCGCGCGGGCGCCCAGCCCGCGCACCAGGTCGGCGGCCACCGGCTCGTCGGTGACGACCACCACCGACCCGACCCGCTCGCAGGCCAGCGCCGCGGCCACGGTGTCGGCCAGCAGGGCGAGGACCAGGGCGCCGTGGTCGCCGCCGGGGACGCCGGTGAGCGGCCGCAGCCGGGTCTTGGCGGCGGCGAGGCGCTTCGCCGGGACCACGACCGACCACCTGGACACGACGACAATGTCAGCACACGGTGCCCCGGGACCCCGTCGGCCGGGACCCGGTGCTCCCCCGGCGGCCGCACGGGTCGATCATGGGCTGGCTCACAGGACAGGGAGGGGAGCCGGTGTCGGACGAGACGTCCCCGCGCGGGACGAGCGCGGGCGGACCGGTGCGCGCACCCGGTGCCCGCCGCGCTGCCAAGTGGCGCACCCGGGGGCGCATCTCCTTCCCGCTGTGGCTGTGCATCGTGGTGATCTACCCGGTGTCCGCCCTCATCTTCCGGCTGCGCTACCACCACGCCGAGCGCATCCCGGTCACCGGGCCGGTGCTCCTGGTGGTCAACCACGTGTCGGTGCTGGACCCGCTGGCCTGCGCCCGCCTGGTGTTCGACCGCGGTCGGATCCCGCACTTCCTGGCCAAGGAGGCGGTTTTCAGGGGGCTGGCCGGCACGATCCTGCGGGCGGCCGGGCAGATCCCCGTCGCCCGGTTCTCCAGCGCCGCCCGCGGCGCGCTCGCGGCGGCGGAGGCCGATCTGCGGGCGGGCAACATCGTGGTGGTGTACCCGGAGGGCTCGGTGACCCGGGACCCCGACTGGTGGCCCATGCAGGCGCGCACGGGGGCGGCCCATCTGGCGCTCACCACCGACGCCGTGGTCGTCCCGGTCGCCCAGTGGGGGCCGCAGCGGGTGCACGACTACCACACCAAGAAGCTGCACCTGCGGCTCCGCACGCCCACCCACTACCTCGTGGGCGAGCCGATCGACCTCTCCGCGGCGCGGGCCGAGGTGCGCGCCGGCCGCCCCCTGGAGCCCGCGTTGCTGCGGGAGACGACGGAGCAGATGATGTCCCGGGTCCGCGACCAGCTGGCCGAGCTGCGCGGGGAGCCCGCGCCGCGCGCGGTCCACCCCGCTCCCCGCCGGGAGCGGCACGGCGACCTGCCCGGGAGCGCCGCGTGACCCGGGCGGCGGTCCTGGGCGCCGGTTCCTGGGGCACGACGTTCGCCAAGGTGCTCGCCGACGCCGGCTGCGACGTCCGGCTCCACGCGCGGCGGCCGGAGCTCGTCGATGCCATCACCGACACGCGGGAGAACCCCGACTACCTGCCGGGTGTGCGCCTGCCCGACCGGCTGCGGGCGACCGTCGACCCGGCCGAGGCACTGGACGACGCCGACGTCGTCGTGCTCGCGGTCCCCTCGCAGTCGCTGCGCGGCAACCTCACGGCCTGGCGGGAGCTGCTGCCGCCGGACGCCACGCTGCTCTCGCTCATGAAGGGCATCGAGCTGGGCACGACCATGCGGATGAGCGAGGTGATCTGCGAGATCACCGGCTCCCCGGCTGCGCACGTCGCGGCGTTGTCGGGCCCGAACCTGGCCCGGGAGATCGCCGAGGAGCAGCCGGCCGCCACGGTGATCGCGTGCTCGGACCCCGACCGCGCCGCGGTGCTCCAGGCGGCGTGCCACACCCGGTACTTCCGCCCGTACACCAACCCCGACGTCGTCGGCTGCGAGCTGGGCGGAGCGGTGAAGAACGTCATCGCCCTGGCCTGCGGTATCGCCGAGGGGCTCGGCTTCGGGGACAACACCCGCGCCTCGCTCATCACCCGCGGGCTGGCCGAGACCGCCCGGCTGGGCATCGCGCTGGGCGCCGAGCTGACCACCTTCGCGGGGCTGGCGGGGCTGGGGGACCTGGTGGCCACCTGCAGCTCGCCGCTGTCGCGCAACCGCACCTTCGGCGAGAAGCTCGGCCGCGGCATGACCGTGGAGGAGGTCCAGCAGAGCACCCGGCAGACGGCGGAGGGCGTGAAGAGCTGCCGGTCGGTGTTCGACCTCGCGCGGGCGCACGGCATCGACGTGCCGATCACCGAGGCGGTCCTCCGCGTGTGCCACGAGGGCGAGGCGCCCGGCCGGATGGTGCGCGAGATCATGTCGCGCGAGGCGAAGCCGGAGTGATGGAGTCTGCGGACGTGGACAGCGGATGGGGCGACGGGACCAGGTCGGTACGCGCGGGGGAGGGGCCCGCGGTGCCGGGCGAGCCGATGCGGCCCTCGCCGGTGTTCGCCGCCCCCTTCCACCTCGGTGACCAGCCCCCGCGTGCGGGCGGGGCCGACGCCTACGCGCGGACCGAGCACCCGACGCTCCGGCACTTCGAGTCCGCCGTCGGGGAGCTCGACGGCGGGCGCTGCCTGTCCTTCGCCACCGGGATGGCGGCGCTGACCGCCGCCGTGCTGGCCCCCACCCGCAGCGGTGACCGCGTCGTGCTGCCGTCGGACGGGTACTACACGACCCGCCTGCTGGCCGCCGAGGAGCTCGCCCGCTTCGGCATCGAGGTGCAGTACGTGCCCACGCCGGAGATCGGCCGCGTCGCCGCCGACGGGGGGCTCGCGGGCGCCCGGATGGTGCTGCTGGAGACGCCGAGCAACCCGCAGCTGGACGTCTGCGACATCGCCGCCGTGGCCGCGGCCGCCCACGCCGCGGGCGCGCTGGTCGCCGTCGACAACACCACCGCCACCCCGTTGGGTCAGCGTCCCCTGGCGCTGGGGGCCGACCTCACCGTGGGCAGCGACACCAAGGCGCTCACCGGCCACAGCGACGTGCTGCTCGGGCACGTGACCGTGACCGACGAGGAGCTGTACGCGGCCGTGAAGGGCTTCCGCGACCGCACCGGCAGCACGCCGGGGCCGTTCGAGGCCTGGCTCGGGCACCGGTCGATGAGCACCCTGGACCTCCGGCTGGCCCGTCAGGCGGCGAACGCAGCGGCGGTCGCCGAGCTGCTGGCGGGGCACCCGGCCGTCACGAACCTGCGCTGGCCGTGGCGCGAGGGTGACCCGTCGTTCGCGCTGGCCGCGCGCCAGATGCTGCGCCCGAACGGCGTGGTGTCCGCGGAGCTGGCCGACGAGACCGCGGTCGCCCGGCTGCTGGCGGAGAGCCGGCTGTGGGCCGCGGCGACGAGCTTCGGCGGCGTCCACAGCACGATCGACCGGCGCGCGCAGTGGGGCGGGGACGCGGTGCCCGCGGGCTTCGTGCGGCTGTCCTGCGGGATCGAGGACCCCGCCGACCTGGTCGCCGACCTATCCCACGCGCTCGACGCCCTCGGCTGACGACGACCGGCGGCGGTTGCCCGCGACGGTGAGCCAGATGCTGACGCCGAAGTAGTAGGCGAGGTAGGCCATGCTCAGCGCGACCACCAGCGGGTGCGGGTCGGGGTACTGGACGACCAGCACCGCGGAGGCGACCAGCCAGACCGTCGCCAGCCCCAGGTTCAGCCCCCGGAGCAGCTTGGTGCGGGACGGGTAGACGTACTTGACCGGCACGAAGACCAGCACCGTCAGGACCGCGAGCGCGATGCCGACACCGGTGGTGCCGACGTCCAGGATGATCGCGTAGAACGCGACCACGTTCCAGTAGCTGGGGAAGCCGAGGAAGTAGTGGTCCTCGGTCTTCGCGTCGGTCCGGCAGAACTGGTAGCAGGAGGCGAGCAGCGGTAGCGCGGCCAGGACCCAGCCGAGGGCGCCGCCGGGCAGCCGGTCGGTCGTCCAGAGCAGCACGACGGGTGCGAAGACGTACGTCAGGTAGTCGACGATGTCGTCCATCCGGGCGCCGTCGAACCAGGGGATCGTCTGCTTGACCCGGGTGCGCCGGGCCAGCATCCCGTCCGTGCCGTCGATGAACAGCGTCGCGAGGATCAGCCACAGGGCGGTCTCCACGGCGCCGTCGAAGGCGGCCAGGACGATGAGCAGCCCGAGCACCGAGCCGCTGGCGGTGTACAGGTGCACCGCCGCGCCGGCCAGGCGCAGGCGCCGGGAGTGCCCGGTCCCGTCGCTGGTGCGCACCGCCCCGGGTGCGGTCTGGTGGGCTGGGTCGTCGTGCACGGCGACGAGGCTGCCACACCACGCTCGACCCGGCGGGCCGAGCCGTGCACCGACGACGCGGCGGGGCCCGGAACGCGGCCTCGGTTAGGGTCGCGGCAATGAGCGGACAGCAGGGCAAGGTGCGGGTGGCCGTCGTCTTCGGGGGGCGCAGCGAGGAGCACGCCATCTCCTGCATCTCCGCCGGCAGCGTGATGGCCGCGCTCGACCCGGACCGCTACGAGGTCGTCCCCGTCGGCATCGCCAAGGACGGGCGCTGGGTGATCCCCGACGCCGGCCAGCAGCTCGCCCTCACCGACGGCGCGCTGCCCGAGGTCACCGGCGGCACGGCGGTCTCGCTGGTCGGTGACCCGGAGGCGCGCGGGCTGGCAGTCCTGGAGCCCGGTGCGGCGGTCGGCCGGGCGCTCACCGAGGTCGACGTCGTCTTCCCGGTCCTGCACGGCGCCTTCGGCGAGGACGGCACGGTCCAGGGGCTGCTGGAGATGACCGGGCTGCCCTACGTGGGCTCGGGGGTGTTCGCCAGCGCCGCCTCCATGGACAAGGAGTTCACCAAGAAGCTCCTGGCCGCGGCCGGCCTGCCGCAGGGCGAACACGTCGTCCTGCGCGACGAGCACGGCGCGGTCTGCGCCGACCCGGCGGTGCTCGACGAGGCCGGGCGGGAGCGC
The DNA here is from genome assembly GCF_054050815.1 of Blastococcus sp. SYSU DS0552. Classification (NCBI taxonomy): domain Bacteria; kingdom Bacillati; phylum Actinomycetota; class Actinomycetes; order Geodermatophilales; family Geodermatophilaceae; genus Blastococcus; species Blastococcus sp. SYSU DS0552. Next base: position 95,994 of record NZ_JBJHAB010000008.1, on the reverse strand, counting down.
CTCGGCCTGCCGGTCTTCGTAAAGCCGGCCCGTGCCGGGTCCAGCATCGGCATCAGCAAGGTCACCGACTGGGCACAGTTCCCGGCGGCCGTCGCGGCGGCCGCCGCGGTGGACCCGAAGGTGATCGTGGAGGCGGCCGTCCCCGGTCGGGAGATCGAGTGCGGCGTCCTCGCCGCCCGCGGATCGGGGCTGCCCGAGGCGAGCCTGCCCGCCGAGATCCGGCTGCGGCCGGGCGTCGACTGGTACGACTTCGCGGCCAAGTACCTCGACGACGCCGCGGAGTTCGACATCCCGGCCGACCTCACCCCGGAGCAGCTCGCCGCGGTACAGGCCGCCGCGCGCCGCGCCTACCTCGCCCTGGACTGCCGCGGGCTGGCCCGGGTCGACTTCTTCCTCGGCACCGGCCCCGACGGCGCGGACCGCCTGGTGATCAACGAGGTCAACACGATGCCGGGGTTCACCCCGATCTCGATGTTCGCCCGCATGTGGGCGGCCACCGGCGTGGACTTCGCCGACCTGGTGGACCGCCTGGTGAGCGGGGCGCTCGCCGGCGGTGCGCGGCCGGGCCGGTGACCGCGGGGCGGCCGGCTCCGCGGAACGCGGCCGCCACCCGGTCCGGGGTCGTCCCCGTGGTCGTGGTCGCCGCCGCGCTGCTGAGCGGGTGCGGGCGCACGGTCGACGGCGTCGCCACCGCCGCGCCGCCGTCGGACCGGCCGTCCTCCCCGGCGGAGCTCGAGGAGCTCATCGTCCGGGAGGTGCCCTCGGGGCTGCCGCGCCTGCGCGACGAGGAGCTGGAGCCACCGGCCGGACCCAAGCGGCTGGAGGACGTCGCCGGTTACGCGCCCGACCCGGAGCGCGAGCTCGCGGTGCTGGAGAGCTACGGCTACCGGTACGGGTGGGAGCGCTTCTGGGGCCGGGAGTCCGGCCCGATGACCGGCGTGTTCGTCGACCAGTTCGAGCAGCGGGCCGGTGCCCGGGCCTACGCCGAGAACCTGGCGCGCAACGACGCCGAGCTGTACGGGGGCGTCCTCAGCGTCGACCCACCCGAGCTGCCCGCCAACTGCCGGCTGCTCACCGTGGACGCGCCCGTGCCGGCGGCGGGGTTGGTCGACCCGGCGGCCTTCGCGTGGTGCTGGCACGGCGTCTTCAGCGTGTCGGTGACCGCCGTGGCCGGATCGGTCCCCGATGCGGTGCGGGAGGTCGGCGCCGTGCTGGAGGCGCAGCTGGACCTGCTGCCGCCCGGGTGAGCGCTCCTGCGGGCTCAGGGGCCGGGTGTCGGCTCCCGGTAGGGGAGCGCCTCGGCCAGCGGCACGGTCAGCGCCGTGACCGGTGCGCTGTCGACGCCGGCGGGCAGCCGCATCTTGACGTAGACGGGGCGGTCCACCGCCGTCCAGACCGTGGCGTCGGGGTCGCTGGTGTCGACGTGCCACTGGACACCGTTGATCTGGATGGCCGACGCGCCGACGGTCCACCCCTCCGGCCGCTGGACGCCGCAGGTGAGCACCGCAGCCGGTTCGCCCCAGGCGTAGACGAAGGGGCTCTCGGACCGCACCCGGCGCGACGGCTCCCCGGCCAGCTCCAGCGGGAGGTTCTCCATCAGCGCGGGGCAGTACTCCTCGGCCTCGGGCGTGATCTCCGGCGTGTCCACCTCGAGCACCGGGAGGTCCTCGGGGCGGACGGGGGCGGCGCCCTCGATCTCGGCCGGGCCCTCCGGTGCGGAGGCGGTCTCCTCGCCGCGCACGTTGACCAGCACGACGAGCGCGATCACCACCGGGAGCGTGATCGCCGTGATCAGGATGGCGGCCCGGCGCAGCGGGTCCACGGGGCGAGCGCTCAGATGTTGACGACCGGGCAGGTCAGCGTCCGGGTGATCCCGTCGACCGACTGCACCCGGGCGACCACCAGCCGACCGAGCTCGTCGACGGTGTCCGCCTCGGCGCGCACGATGACGTCGTACGGGCCGGTGACGTCCTCGGCCTTCGTGACGCCGCTGATCCCGCTGATCGTCGAGGCGACCTGGGCGGCCTTGCCGACTTCGGTCTGGATGAGGATGTAGGCGTGGACCACGGGAGATCCTTCCTCCGGCAACAGTGCCGAGACGTCGTCCCCGCCGGCTGGCGGACTCGTCGGCAACCTACCGCAGTGACTGGAGAGCATCGATGAGCCGACCCCGTCCCCTGGTCCCGCGCGGTGATCCGGCCGACACCGTGCGGGTCGTCGGGGAGTTCGGCGTGATCTCCCGCGTGCTGGCCCGGTCCGGCACCGCCCCGGCGGCCGACGTCGGCCCCGGCGACGACGCCGCGGTGCTGCGGACGCCCGACCAGCGCGTCGTGGTGACCACCGACGTCCTCGTGGAGGGCCGGCACTTCCGGCGGGACTGGTCCTCGGCGGAGGACGTCGGGCACAAGGCGGCCGCGGCCAACCTGGCCGACGTCGCCGCGATGGGCGCCCGGACGACGGCGCTGGTGGTCGGGCTGGCCTGCCCGCCGGACACCCCCACCAGCTGGCTGGAGGGGCTCGCCACCGGCCTGGCGGAGGAGTGCGCGGGCTCGGGGGCCGCCGTCGTCGGCGGGGACACGGTGGCGTCCGCCCCCGACAGCGCCGGCATCGTCGTGTCGGTGACCGCGCTGGGCGACCTCGGGGGACGGGCGCCGGTGCTGCGCTCGGGCGCCCGTCCCGGCGACGTGGTCGCGCTGGCCGGGCGGCTGGGGTGGTCGGCGGCCGGCCTCGCGGTGCTGCGCCGGGGGTTCACCAGCCCGCTGGCCGTCGTGCACGCGCACCGCCGCCCGACCCCGCCGTACGTGTCGGGTCCGGTGGCGGCCGACGCCGGGGCCACCGCGATGTGCGACGTGAGCGACGGGCTGCTGGCCGACGCCGGGCACCTGGCCGAGGCGAGCGGCGTCGTCATGGACCTGGACCGCGGCGCCCTCGCGGAGGCGTGCCTGGAGCCCGTGGGGCCGCTGCAGCAGGTGGGGTCGGCGCTGGGCGTGGACCCGCTGGTGTGGGTGCTCACCGGCGGGGAGGACCACGCGCTGGTGGCCACGTTCCCGCGGAAGGTGGCGCTCCCGCCGGGGTGGACGGCGATCGGCGTCGTGCGCCCGGGCAAGCCACGGCCGGGGGTGCGGGTGGACGGGGTGGCCGCCGCGGACGTGCTGGCGGCCCTGGGAGCGGAGCGGGCGGGGCATGTCCACTTCGGCTGAGCGGGTGCTGCGGGACGGATCGGTGGCCCGGCTGCGGCCGGTGCCCTACGACGACCCCGTGGCGCAGGAGCTGGTCGAGGCCGTCCAGCAGGAGTACGTGCGCCGGTACGGCGGCCGGGACGAGGCCGTCGTCGACCCCGCCGAGTTCCTGCCGCCGGCCGGGCTCTTCCTCGTGGCCGAGGTGGGCGGCGCGGCGGCGGGGTGCGGAGCGTGGCGCGTCTACCCGCCGGGCGGTGTGGAGATCAAGCGGGTCTACGTGGCGCCCGCGTTCCGCCGCCGCGGGCTCGCGCAGGTGCTCATGGCGGAGCTGGAGGCCACCGCCGCGCGGGCCGGCCACCGGTCGGTGGTGCTCAACACGGGCCAGCAGCAGCCGGAGGCGGTCGCGCTGTACCGGGAGCTGGGCTACGACCCCGTCCAGGGGTACGGGGTCTACGCCTGCTCGCCGGAGGCCGTGTTCCTCGGCAAGGACCTGCCGCTCCCCGGGAGCGGGGAGGAGGCGACGTGGGCATCGTGACCATCTCGGCGCCCTACGGCGCCGCGGGAGCGGAGGTCGGGCCTGCCGTGGCCGCGCAGCTGGGCCTGCCGTTCCACGACCGGGCGATCCCCGCCCAGGTGGCCGGACGGCTAGGGGTGCCGGTGGAGGAGGCCGAGGCCAACGACGAGACGGTCGTGCGCGGGCTCTGGCGGTTGGTCGCCTCGCTGGGGACGATGCCCGACCCGGTGGGCGGGGTCGTGCCCGGGGCGCCGCTGCCCGACGCGCGGGCCTACCGGGAGCAGACCGAGCGGGTGCTCGCCGAGATCGCGGCGGGTGGCGGCGGGGTGGTGCTCGGCCGCGCCGCGGCGATGGTGCTGCGGGACCGGACCGACGCGCTGCACGTCCGGCTCGACGGGCCGCGGGACCGGCGGCTGGCCGCGGCGGTCGCGCGGTCGGGGCGGCCCCGCGAGGAGGTGGCGCGCGAGATGGCCGCCAACGACCGGGCGCGGGAGGCGTACGTGCGGCACTTCTACCGCTGCGATCCGGCCGCGGCCGGCCACTACCACCTGGTCGTGGACAGCACCGAGCTCCCGCTTGGCACCGTCGTGGATCTGGTGGCGACCGCGGCGCGGGGACGCGGCATCGGGCGCTGAGGCGCACGCGAGGAGCCCCGGAGGTCGACGACCTCCGGGGCTCCTCGGTGGTGGTTCACGAGCCCCCGCGGGGGCCCGGCGTCAGGCGCGGGCGACCTTGCCGGCGCGGATGCACGAGGTGCACGCGTTGATCCGGCGACGGTTGCCGGGGGCGATCAGCGCCCGCACGGACTGGATGTTCGGGTTCCAACGGCGCGGCGTGCGGCGGTGCGAGTGCGACACCGACATACCGAAACCGGGGCCCTTGCCACACACATCGCACACGGCAGCCACGGTGGATCACTCCCAGAAAGAATCGTTCACAGACGGCGGGGCAAGGCAGCACCCGCATCAAGACCGTCCAGCAGTCTAACCGCTTCCCGGGCGCCATGTCGCGGCCCCCTCCGGAGCCGCCTGCCACCGGGGCTGCCGCACCTCGCGGTGCCCGGCGCTGTCGGACCGGGTGGGTAACCTCCTCGCGTGCTGCCGGCGCTGGACGACGCCGCGGTCGGTCAGTGGTGCCGGGCCGCGGTCGAGGCGCTGTCCGACTCCCGGGGGCGGCTCGACGACCTCAACGTCTTCCCCGTGCCCGACGGGGACACCGGCACGAACCTCCTGCACACCGCCGAGGGTGCCCGCGCGGCGCTGGACGCGGCGGCCCCGGGGGAGTCCAGCTGGGCGGTCGTGGCCCGTGGCGCGGTCCTGTCCGCCCGCGGCAACTCCGGCACCATCCTCGCCCAGCTGCTGCGCGGGCTGGCCGACCAGCTCGCCGGCGAGCCACCGGCCGACGCTCCGGCCTTCGCCGCCGCGCTGCACAAGGCCGCCGAGAGCGCCTATACCGCCGTCGCCGACCCTGAGGAGGGCACCTTCCTCACCGTCGCCCGGGCCGCCGGGGAGGCGGCCGTGGCGGCCGTCGACGAGGGGCGCGCGGCGCTGGCCGACGTCGTCGTGGCCGCGGCCGACGGTGCCCGGCGCGCCCTGGAGGGCACCCCCGGCCAGCTCGCCGCGCTGCGCGAGGCCGGGGTCGTCGACGCCGGGGGAGCCGGGCTGTCGATCGTCCTGGACGCCCTCGTGCGCACCGTCACCGGCGTGCAGCCGGTCCGCCCGGCGCTGGCCCGCCGCGACGGGCGCCGGCCCCACCAGCACGGCGTCGAGCACGCCCCGCACCAGCCGCCGCCCGGCCCGGGCAGCGAGGTGCAGTACCTCCTCGCCGACGCCGACGAGACGGCGGTCGCCCGGCTGCACGAGCGCCTCGCCGAGCTCGGCGACAGCCTCGTCGTCGTCGGCGTGGACACGCCGACCGGCCGCGAGTGGAACGTCCACGTGCACGTCTCCGACGTCGGTGCCGCCATCGAGGCGGGCATCGAGGCCGGCCGGCCGCACCGCATCACGGTCACCCCGCTGGCGCCGGTGCCCCCGGCCGCGCCGGTGCCCGGCCTGCGCGCGGCCGTCGCGGCGGTGCACAGCGACGGCCTGGCCGAGCTCTTCCGCGCCGAGGGCGTCCGCGTCGTCGTCTGCGACGCCGGTGGGGTCACCGAGGACGACCTGTACGAGGAGATCGTCGCCGCCGCCGCCCAGGAGGTGGTGGTGCTCCCGAACGACGCCGGCCTGCACGCGCTCGCCGCCCGGGCGGCCACCCGGGCGCGGGAGGCCGGGCGGGAGGTCGGCGTGGTGCCCACGCGCTCCCCGGTGCAGGGCCTGGCCGCGGTGGCGGTCGCCGATCCGCAGCAGCGGTTCGGTGACGACGTCATCACCATGGCCGAGGCCGCGGCGGCCACCCGCTGGGCCGAGCTCACCGTCGCCGACCAGGAGGCGCTCACCTCCGCCGGCCGCTGCCGGCCGGGGGACGTGCTCGGCTCCGCCGAGGGGGACGTCGTCGTGATCGGCGCGGAGCTCGCCGCCGTCGCCTGCGACCTGCTCGACCGGCTGCTCTCGGCGGGCGGCGAGATGGCCACCCTGGTCGTCGGCCCCGACGAGGCGCTCGGCGACGCGGTCTGCCACCACCTCGCGAGGGTGCACCCCACCGTCGAGGTGGTCCGCTACGGCGGGGGCCCGAGCTCGATCCCGCTGCAGATCGGGGTCGAGTGACGTGGCGGTGACCCTGGAGACCCCGCTGGCGCGGGTGCTGGGCCCCAAGACCGCCACCGGCATGGCCGAGCAGCTGGGCCTGCACACGGTCCGCCACCTGCTGCGGCACTACCCCCGCCGCTACGCGCGGCGCGGGGAGATGGCCCGGCTGGACGACCTGCAGCCGGGCGACCGGGTGACGGTGCTCGCCCAGGTGAAGACCGTGAGCACCCGGCCCATGCGGCAGCGCCGCGGCACGATCACCGACGTCACCGTCGGTGACGGCGCCAGCACCATGAAGCTGGTCTTCTTCAGCCACAAGCACGCCCGCCTGGCGCCCGGCGTCTGGGGCATGTTCGCCGGCACGGTCGGCAGCTACCAGGGCAAGCTGCAGTTCACGCACCCCGACATGCACCTGCTCAGCGGCGACGATGACGACGACGACTGGGCGCGCGAGCTCGTGCCGATCTACCCGGCGAGCAAGGACGTCTCCAGCTGGGTCATCCAGAAGTCGGTGAAGTTGCTGCTCGGCGGCGCGGCCAACCTCGCCGACCTGGTCACCGACCCGCTCCCCGAGGAGATCCGCACCCGGCACGGGTTGCTGTCCCTGCCCGCGGCCCTGCTCGACATCCACCGCCCCACCACCAGCCGGGACGTCGAGCGCGCCGAGCGCCGGCTGAAGTGGGACGAGGCGCTCACCCTCCAGCTCACGCTGGCCGCCCGCCGCCGGGCCGCCGCCCTGGAGCCGGGCACCGCGCGGCCCCGCCGGCCCGGCGGCCTGCTCGACGCCGTCGACGCGGCGCTCCCGTTCGCGCTGACCGAGGGGCAGCGGGAGGTGGGGGAGGAGCTGGCTGCCGAGCTGGACCGCGACCAGCCCATGCACCGGCTGCTGCAGGGGGAGGTCGGGTCGGGCAAGACCGTGGTCGCCCTCCGGGCCATGGCCCAGGTCGTCGACGCCGGCGGCCAGGCCGCGCTGCTCGCACCGACGGAGGTGCTCGCCGCCCAGCACGCCCGCGGCATCCGCGCCCTGCTCGGGCCGCTGGGCCGCGCCGGTGAGCTCGACGGCGACCCCGCCGGCACCCGCGTCACCCTGCTCACCGGCTCGCTCAAGGCCGCCGCCCGCCGCGAGGCCCGCGCCGAGGTCGCCGAAGGGCGGGCCGGCATCGTCGTCGGCACCCACGCCCTGCTGCAGGAGGGCGTCGAGTTCGCCGACCTCGGGCTGGTCGTCGTCGACGAGCAGCACCGCTTCGGCGTGGAGCAGCGCGACGCCCTCCGGGCCAAGGGGAGCCGGCCCCCGCACGTGCTCGTCATGACCGCCACGCCGATCCCGCGGACCGTGGCGATGACCGTCTACGGGGACCTGGAGACCTCCACCCTCCGGCAGCTGCCCAGCGGTCGCGGGGGCGTCGCCAGCTCCGTCGTCCCGGTCGTGGAGAAGCCCGGCTGGCTCGACCGGGCGTGGGAGCGGCTCCGCGAGGAGGTCACCGCGGGCCGGCAGGCCTACGTGGTGTGCCCCCGTATCGGGGATGTCGCCGGCGCGGACGAGGAGCCCGAGGACGCCGACGGCGCACCGCCCGACGAGGACGGCCGCAGCGACCGCCGGCCCCCGCTGGCCGTCCTCGACGTCGCCGACGCCCTGCGCGCCGGCCCGCTGGCCGGGCTGCGCCTCGCCGTCCTGCACGGGCGGATGACCCCCGAGGAGAAGGACGGCGTCATGCGCGACTTCGCCGCGGGGGAGATCGACGTGCTCGTGGCCACCACCGTCGTCGAGGTCGGCGTTGACGTGCCGAACGCCACCGTCATGGTGGTGATGGACGCCGACCGGTTCGGCGTCAGCCAGCTGCACCAGCTGCGCGGCCGGGTGGCCCGGGGACAGCACGCCGGGTTGTGCCTGCTGGTGACCGAGGCGCCGTCGGCGTCGCCGACCGGGCAGCGGCTGGCGGCGGTCGCGTCGACCTCCGACGGCTTCGAGCTGGCCCGGCTGGACCTCGAGACCCGGCGGGAGGGCGACGTCCTCGGCGCCGCCCAGTCCGGCCGCCGGTCGGGCATCAAGCTGCTCTCGCTCCTGGAGGACGAGGAGCTCATCGCCGAGGCGCGGGCCGAGGCGACCGCCCTGCTGTCCACGGAGCGGGGGCTGGCCGACCACCCCGGTCTCGCCGCCGAGGTCGCGGCGCTGGCCAGCGACGAGCGCGCCGAGTGGCTGGAGAAGGCGTGAGGCGGGAGTGACGAGGCTGATCGCCGGGCTCGCCGGGGGCCGGCGCCTCCAGGTGCCGCCGGCGGGGGTCCGCCCGACCGGGGACAAGGCCCGCGGCGCCCTGTTCAACTCCCTCGGCACGCTGGTCGACCTCGACGGGGCCGCGGTGCTGGACCTGTACGCCGGCTCCGGCGCGCTGGGCCTGGAGGCGCTCTCCCGCGGCGCGGCCGCCGTGGTGTTCGTCGAGTCGGGCCCGAAGGTGCTCCCCGTGCTGCGGGCCAACCTCGCCGCCGTCGGCCTGCCCGGCGGGCGGGTGGTGGCGGGCTCGGTCCCCGCCGTCGTCACCGGCCCGGCCCCGCAGGCCTTCGACGTCGTGCTCGCCGACCCGCCCTACGCCACGCCGGCCGAGGAGGTCCGCGAGGTGCTCAGCGCCCTGGTCGCCGGGGAGTGGCTGGCCCCCGGAGGCGTGGTCGTGGTCGAGCGGTCCAGCCGGGAACGGGAGTGGGAGTGGCCGACACCCCTGGAAGGTCTGCGCGAGCGACGCTACGGCGAGGCCGTGCTCCGGTACGGTCGGCGTCCGTGAGGCGTGCCGTCTGCCCAGGTTCCTTCGACCCGGTCACCAACGGGCACGTCGACGTCATCAACCGGGCCGCCGGGCTCTACGACGAACTGGTCGTGGCCGTGCTGGTCAACCCCGGCAAGGCGGGGCTGTTCTCGGTCGAGGAGCGCATGGAGCTGCTCCGGGAGGCCGTCGCCGACCTGCCCAACGTGCGGGTGGACAGCTTCCAGGGCCTGCTGGTCGACTACTGCCGCAGCCACGACATCCCGGTCATCGTCAAGGGTCTGCGCGCGGTGAGCGACTTCGAGTACGAGTTGCAGATGGCGCAGATGAACCGGGAGCTCGCTGCCGTCGAGACGCTGTTCGTGCCGACGGCCCCGCAGGTCGGTCACCTCTCCTCCAGCCTGGTCAAGCAGATCGCGACCTTCGGCGGCGACGTCTCCCGGCTGGTGCCCAAGGCCGTCGACGACCGGCTGCGCGAGCGGGCCCGGGAGGGGCGCTCGTGACCCGGCCCGGGCGCGGCCACACCACCGAGGTCGTCTACCGCCTCTACGAGACCGTGGACGAGCTGACCACGGTCATCGAGAACGCCCGCAGCGTGCCCATGTCGAGCTCCTGCATGGTGCCGCGCGACCACGTGCTCGACCTGCTCGACGACCTGCGTGAGTCGCTCCCCGAGGACGTGCAGGCCGCCGGTGCGATCGTCGAGCAGCGCACCGAGATCCTGCAGCAGGCGCAGGCCGAGGCCGAGCGGCTCACCGGCCGGACCCGCGCGGACAGCGAGCAGCTCCTCGCCCAGGCCAAGCGGCAGCGCGACGAGATCGTCGGTACGGCCCGGCGGCAGCGCGACGAGCTGCTGGCCCAGGCCCAGACCGAGGCCGAGCAGATCCTGCTGGAGGCCGAGGCGGAGGCCGAGGCGCTGGTCGCCGAGGGCCAGCAGCACCGGGCCGCCCTCATCGCCGAGGCGCACGCCGAGCACGAGCGGCTCATCACCGAGACCGAGGTCTACCGTTCCGCGGTCACCCGCGCCGACGAGCTCGGCGAGCAGTCGCACGCCGAGGCCGCGCGGATGCGGGCGGAGGTCGACGAGTACGTCGACAGCAGGCTGGCCGAGTTCGGGGTGACGCTGGAGCGGATGCTGCGCTCGGTGGACAAGGCCCGCAGCACCCTCCGGGAGTAGGTGAAGGACCACCGTCCTCCCCACCCCTCGCACGCTCGGGGCGGGTCCCTGGACGGCGGCCGTTCCGGTCCCTGGCCCCGGTCGGTGGCGGGGATCGGGTAGTCTCGATCCCTGGTCCGGCCGTCGGCTTCACGCCCGGCCGCCCACCCCCTCCCGCTCCCGACCGCGAGTACCGACATGCCTGCTGCTTCGCCGAACCGCTCCGGCGCCGTGCCTCACGAGGACCGGCGTCCCGCCGCCAACCCCTGGAAGGTCGACCTCCGGGAGCTGGGCCGGCGGGCGGGGTCGATGCAGGAGCTGGATCGGACCGCGCCGGCCCCCGGTGACTGGCGGGTCGAGCTGCTCGGCGTGCCCGAGGCCGCCGACGTCCACCTGCACCTGCGGCTGGAGTCGGTCATGGAGGGCGTGCTGGTCACCGGCGAGTTCTCGGTCCCGGTCGCGGGCTCCTGCGCGCGCTGTCTGGAGCCGATCGAGGACGTCCTCCGCCTCGACGTCCAGGAGCTGTACGCCTACGCGGGCAGCACCACGGAGGCGACGAGCGAGGAGGACGAGGTGCGCCGGATCGAGGGCGACTTCCTCGACCTGGAGCCGCTCGCCCGCGACGTCGTCGTCCTGAGCCTCCCGCTGGCCCCGGTCTGCACCGAGGACTGCTCCGGCTTGTGCGTCGACTGCGGCCAGCGCCTGGACGATCTCCCCGCCGATCACGCCCACGAGGTCGTCGACGCCCGCTGGGCGGGCCTCGCGGCGAAGTTCGGCACCACTGCTTCCTCGCCGGGCACCCCCGGCGAATCCACCACCCCAGAGGAGAACTGATCGTGGCCGTTCCGAAGCGGAAGATGTCGCGTGCCAACACCCGCATGCGCCGGTCGCAGTGGAAGGCCAGCGCGCCGACCCTGTCGCCGTGCCCGAATCGCGCCTGCGGCGAGCTCAAGCCCCCGCACCAGGCCTGCCCGACCTGTGGGCAGTACGACGGCCGCCAGGTCCTGTCGGTCTGATCTCGCACACCCGCACCGCCATGGGGACGACGGCCGCCGCTCGGCATCCTGACGGGGATGCCGTCGACGGTCGCGTCCCCGCGGCGCCTCCGGGCGGTGCGGAGCACGCCGAGCGCGCCGCCACCTGGCTGTTCGACGCGCTCGGCGTCGCGCTGCCGGGTGGCCTCCTGCCGCTCGCGCTGACCCACCGGTCGTTCGCCTACGAGAACGGTGGCCTGCCGACCAACGAGCGCCTTGAGTTCCTGGGCGACTCGGTGCTCGGGCTCGTCGTCACCGATGAGCTGTACCGCAGCCAGCCAGACCTCCCCGAAGGGCAGCTGGCCAAGCTGCGTGCCTCGGTGGTCAACATGACGTCGCTGGCCCGGGTCGCCCGGCGCCTGGGCGACGGCGGGCTCGGCCCGCACCTGCTGCTCGGCCGGGGTGAGGAGACCACCGGCGGCCGCGAGAAGGACTCGATCCTCGCCGACGCGATGGAGGCCCTCATCGGCGCGGTGCACCTGGGCTGCGGGCTGGACACCGCCTCCGCCGTCGTGCACCGGCTGTTCGACCCGTTGCTGGTCGAGGCGGCCACCCGCGGCGCCGGCCTCGACTGGAAGACCAGCCTGCAGGAGCTCGGGGCGGCGCAGGGGCTCGGGGCGCCCGTCTACAAGGTGGACGACGACGGTCCCGACCACGCCAAGACGTTCCGGGCCGAGGTGCTGCTCGCCGGCATCGTGCGGGGGACCGGCGCGGGCCGCACCAAGAAGGCCGCCGAGCAGGAGGCCGCCGAGGCCGCCTGGCGCTCGCTCTCGGAGGAGTAGCCCCGTGCCCGAGCTGCCCGAGGTGGAGGTCGTGCGCCGGGGGCTGGAGCAGTGGGTGGCCGGGCGCACCGTGGCCACCGTCGAGGTGCACCACCCGCGGGCCGTCCGCCGTCACCTGGAGGGCGCCGACCACTTCGTGGCGGCGATCGCCGGGCGCACCCTCACCGCCGCCCACCGCCGGGGGAAGTACCTGTGGCTGCCGCTGGCCGAGGCCGACGGGACGCCGACCGGGCAGGCGCTCGTCGGGCATCTCGGCATGAGCGGCCAGCTGCTCGTCGAGAAGCCGTCTGCCCCCGACGAGACCCACCTGCGGGCCCGTTTCACCTTCACCGACCGGGGGCGCGAGCTGCGCTTCGTCGACCAGCGCACCTTCGGGGGGCTGGCGGTGGAGGACGTGCCCGAGCAGGGCGGGGTGCCGTCGCGGCTGGCGCACATCGCGATCGACCCGCTCGACCCCTCCTTCGACGTCGACGCGTTCACCGCCGCGCTGCGCCGGCGCCGCACGGAGGTCAAGCGCGCCCTGCTCGACCAGACGCTCATCGGCGGGGTGGGCAACATCTACGCCGACGAGGCGCTGTGGCGGGCCCGCCTGCACGGCGCCCGGCCCACCGACCGGCTCACCCGGGCGCAGGTCGCCGACCTCCTCGACGGGGTGCGGGACGTGCTCGGGGAGGCCCTCGCCCAGGGCGGCACCTCGTTCGACTCCCTGTACGTCGACGTCAACGGGCAGAGCGGCTACTTCTCCCGGTTCCTGGCCGTCTACGGGCAGGAGGACCGGCCGTGCCCCCGCTGCGGCACCTCGATCCGCCGGGAGTCCTTCATGAACCGCTCGAGCTACAGCTGCCCCACCTGCCAGCCCCGACCGAGAGCGCGGCGAGCATGACCGTCCGGGTCGAGGTGCTGGTCTCCGGCCACGTCCAGGGCGTCGGCTACCGCGCCTTCGTGCGGGGCCTGGCGCGCGACGCAGGCCTCGCCGGGGTCGCCCGCAACCGAGCCGATCGCCGGGTCGAGGTCATCGCCGAGGGGCCGGAGCAGGCCGTGCGCGACCTGGTCGCTGCCCTCGACGGCCCGGACGCCCCGGGACGGGTGACCGACGTCGACGTCCGCTTCGCGACGCCGGAAGGGCTGTCGGGCTTCACCACGGCGTGACGAAGTCGACATCACCCCGATACGGGGACCCCGCCCCGTCGCCGTTGACCAGCGCCGATGGTGGTGTCACCCTGGGAACATCCAGCCCGCGCCGACCGTCTACCGGGGCGCCGGTCACTCCCTCTCGCTCTCGAAAGGCCGTCACAGCCATGGCCAAGGCCCTGTTCGGTTCGGTCGTCACCCCTGCGGAGCTCCGGGTGGTCGAGGAGAACGCAGCCCTGCGGGCCCGGGTGCAGCGGCTGGAGCAGGAGCTCGCCGAGCTGCGCGCCCAGCGGGACGCCGCCATCGCGCACGAGCTGCTCTCGATGACCGGCGACACCGCCGAGCCCGCGCTCGCCTGACAGCTACCGCAGGAAGGCCTGCCCGCGGCTCTTGAGCGGTCGCCCGGGGCACCGGCGGGGCTGCCCCTGCTCGCGCGGCGAAGGGGACGAAGACTGGGGTGCGGTGCGGAGCCACTGGTCACCCCGCGCAGTCCGGTCCCCGGATCGCCCGGCAATGACCCCGCTGCTGTGCGGGACCCCTCAGGCGGCCGTGCGCGGCGGGACGCGGTAGAAGGCCAGTGCGAGGGCGGCACACGTGATCGCTGCCGCGCAGCCGGGCAGCACCCACACCCAGCCGAAGCCGAGCCCGTTGTGCACTCCCTGCAGCCAGGCGGAGAACCGGCCGAGCGCAGCGGCGAGCAGGACCGCCAGCACCGGGGTGGCGAACACCCTGGCCGCCAGGGCGCGCCTCCGTCGTCGCAGCGAGCCGGTGTCCACCAGGGTGCGCCGGAGGTGTGCCTGCCCGGCGACGACGGTGGCGCCCCCGAAGCCGAGCAGGAGCACCAGGAGCGTCGCGCCGGCGATGGCTGACGCTCTGGAGAGCGAGAACTGGATCGCGACGTCCCCGTACTGGTGCCGCTCCTCGGCCACCTGCGCCCCGCCGGCGAGCCGGGACACATGGGAGCGGAACCGCGCCTGGGCGTCGGTGGGCAGCGCCGCGAAGTCGAGGAACGCGACCAGTTCCCCGTCGGTCGCCCGGAGGTCCAGGGAGCGGGCGAGTTCACCGTCGGCCGGGACGACAGCGCCGGGCATGTTCCCGCCGAGCAGGGGGTCGGCCGTGGCCGGGGACTCCGTCACCTGGTCGGCGCGTCCCTGCCCTTGCGGCGTGAAGACCAGCAGCCCGAGGCGGCCCTGCTCCATCAGACTGGGGTCGGCGGTGAGCGTTGCCTGCTGCGTCCCGGCGGGGGACAGGGCGACGATGTTCATCGGGGACGCCGAGTCGTCGGGGACGCACGCGGGATCCACCAGCATCGGGTCGGTGATCGAGTCGCGCCGCATGCACTCGGCGATGCCCGCGCTGGTCGCTCGTACCTGGGCCGCCGACTCGTCCGGCAACAGGTACGTCATGACGCGCTCGCCGCCCAGGTCCCGGTAGACGTTCCGCAACTCCGCTCCGGCGACCGAGGGGACCTCGTACACCAGCAGCGAACCCGGCGGCTGCACGGCCGCGGACGTCTCCCGCATGGAGATGCCGTTGTGCATCGCCTCGGCTGCGTACGAGGTCGCTGTCCAGGTCAGCAGGGCAGCCACCATGACGACGGGCATGAGCGCCTGGGTCACGTGCCGCACCACCCGGCTCTCACCACGTCCCGCGCCGCGAACGGCGAGCGCGACGATCAGCACCGGTGCCGCGAACGCGGCGGCGGCCCCCCAGAGACCCCCGACGCCGACCGGCAGGACCCGGGCGATCGTCAGGGCCACCAGCACGACCCACAGGAGGACGACGGCGGTCGCCCAGCGTGGCGAGAGGCGGATCTCGGGGAGACGCCGGTGGTGCCCACGCCCCACGACGACGGGCAGTGCGCGGGCGACGGCGAGCACCAGGGCGGGCAGCCCGACGGTGAAGGCGGCCAGCATGCTCCAGGGCACCGAGAGCGACTGCCAGTCCTGACCGAGCCATGCGGAAACCGGCGTTCGGCCCAGCGAGCCGGCCGCCAGTGCCAGGCACGTGCCGGCCACGGCGCCGGCACCCACCGCCAGCGCTGCCGCGTGGCCGACGAGGCGCCAGGAATCGACGACGGTCATACCGGCCGCCTGGAGTGCGTCCACGTCGCGACGCAGCCGACGGGACAGGACGGCGAGCATCGACAGGATCAGGCATCCGGACAGCGCAGCGGTCGTCGGCGCGGCGTAGCCCAGGGCGGACAGGAGGGACTGCCTGGCGGCCACACCTTCGTCCTGGGCCAGGATCGCGACCGTCCGGCCGGTGAGTGCCCGCTGTTCGATCAGCGGCCGCAGTTGGTCGTCGGCGAACGGATCGGTGTCGGTCAGCCAGACAGTCGCGGCGCTCGCGTCCACCTCCTCCTGCATCAGCACGACCGTCAGGTCTCCGGCATGCGCGGGGGAGGACGTGGTGCCGGTGACGAGCAGCCGCTGCTGGTCCGCGTCGTCGCGGGTGAGCACGGCCTCGTCCCCGATCGCCAGGTCGAGGGCCGCCGCGAGCGACGACGAGACGGTCGCCTGGCCGGGACGGTCGGGGTGGCGGCCGTCGACCAGTAGGCCGAGGCCGGCGGCCGGATCGGCGACCGCGCGCACGTCCGCGGGTGAACTGGCTCCCGTGGCGGAGACGACCGCCGTGTCGTCGACCACGGGGAGGAGGTCCGTCCGTGAGGAGAGGACGGGGAGGGCGCGCTCCTGGTCGAGCACCTGGACCGCGAACTGCCGCCCGCCGGCCCCGACCTCCACCGACTGCTCGACCGCGGCCGAGACGGACGCCTGGAGCACCGTGGTCAGCGCGAATGCCGCTGCCAAGACCAATGACGTACCTGCCAGGCCCATGGCCATGGCCAGGCGGTGCCGGAGCAGTCGGTGCAGCAGGTGTCGCATCGTCACGCCGACGCCACCTCCGCGTCCTGCAGCCGGCCGTCGTGGAGCACCAGGCTGCGTGACATGGTCCGTGCCACGCTCCGGTCGTGCGTGGCGACCACGACCGACATCCCGTGCTCCCGGCTGAGATCCCGCAACAGGCGGGCCACGACCCCGGTGTTCTCCTCGTCGAGTGCGCCGGTGGGCTCGTCGGCCAGCAGGACTCGGCACCGGCTCACGAGCGCCCGGGCGATGGCCACCCGTTGCTGCTCCCCGCCGGACAAGGTGGCCAGGGACCGGTCGCCGAACCCGTGGAGACCCACCCGGGCCAGCGCCTCCTCCAGGTCGTCGGCCGGGGCGCTGACGGAGCGCAGCTCCGCGGCCAGCTGCAGGTTCTCCGCCACCGTGAGGAAGTCGACCAGCCGGTAGTCCTGGTGGACCACTGCGACACGCGTGTCACCGGATCCGCCCCTCCGACCGGTGGCCAGCGGTACCCCGTCGACGCTGACCGTGCCGCGGTCGGGTGACTGGAGCCCGGCGAGCACCCGCAGCAGGGTCGACTTCCCACTGCCGCTCGGTCCCATGACGACGACCGACTCCGTGCCCACCTCGAGCCGCACGGATCGGAGGGGTCGGATGCGCGTCGCGCCCTGCTGGTACGAGACGCTGACGTCGTGGCATGAGAGCACGGGGACACTCCAGTCATCGGGTGCGGCGCGAGTGCATCCACATCTGTCGTCCCCGGCCTTCCGGAGCCCCGTGCCGGACCGCGGGCCCCGGAAGGCGGCGACGTCGATGCGTCGAGCTAGATGTGCGTCATCTCCACGCGGGTCCGGTCGATGCCGCCCTTCCCCCAGGAGCTGGCCCGGGTGGTGTTGATCGCCGTGAACCATGCGGTGTGGTGGTCGGGGCCGTCGACGTCGCCCACCCCGCGCGCCTTCGTGTCAGCCTGGAGGTAGCTGCACCGTGCGAGCACCCGCCAGTCGTCGGGTGCCCAGTCGACGACCCGCTTCTCCGCCCATGCGGAACAGTTGCCACCGATCGCCCCCGCCTGCGGGGCCATGATGACCAGGCCGCCCAGCAGGGACGTCGTCATCGCCAGGACGGCTGCGCTCTTCTTCATGGCAGATCCTCTGAACGGGTCGTTCTTCGAACCTCTCGGACGAGAGTTGCGAGAGCGTCCCGCCGGCCGGTCGCCAAGGCAAGACCGTAGCGTTCCGAGACAGTGTCATTTCGGTTCTACTCCGGTGTTGCTCTCATTGCTCGGTGTGTCGGGTGATGTCGCTGCGTTGTCGTCGTGAGCGCTGCACCGACCGCCATCGGTGCCGGATCCCTCACCTGACCGAGAGGACGGAGTCCGGGTCGGCGGGATCGCGGGACTTCCTCACACCGGTCCCAAGCGCATCGCGAGCCACCTGGCCCCGTCCGATGCGCGCTAGAGTCCACGTCCCGTGCACCTCTCCAGCCTGACGCTCAAGGGCTTCAAGTCCTTCGCGTCCGCCACCACGCTGCGGCTGGAGCCCGGCATCACCGCTGTCGTCGGCCCCAACGGGTCGGGCAAGTCCAACGTCGTGGACGCCATCTCCTGGGTCCTCGGCGAGCAGGGGGCCAAGAGCCTGCGCGGCGGCAAGATGGAGGACGTCATCTTCGCCGGCACCGCGGGGCGGCCGGCGCTGGGCCGCGCCGAGGTGACGCTCACGATCGACAACTCCGACGGCGCTCTCCCGATCGAGTACACCGAGGTGTCGATCACCCGCCGCATGTACCGCTCCGGTGAGAGCGAGTACGAGATCAACGGCGACAAGGTGCGGCTGCTCGACGTCCAGGAGCTGCTCAGCGACTCCGGCATCGGGCGCGAGATGCACGTCATCGTCGGCCAGGGGCAGCTCGACGCCGTCCTCTCCGGCCGACCGGAGGACCGCCGCGCCTTCATCGAGGAGGCCGCCGGCGTCCTGAAGCACCGCAAGCGCAAGGAGAAGGCGCTCCGCAAGCTCGACGGCATGCAGGCCAACCTCGACCGGCTGGCCGACCTGACCGCCGAGCTGCGCCGCCAGCTCAAGCCCCTGGGCCGCCAGGCCGAGGTGGCCCGGCGCGCCGCCGGCGTCCAGGCCGACCTCCGCGACGCGCGCCTCCGGCTGCTCGCCGACGACCTGGTGCAGCTGCGCGACGCCCTCGACCGCGACGTGGCCGACGAGACCGCGGCCCGCGAGCGGCGGGCCGTCGTCGAGCGCGAGCTCTCCGTCGTCTCCCGGCGCGAGGCCGAGCTGGAGAGCGGCCTGGCGGCGAGCGCGCCCCGCCTGCAGGCGGCCTCCGACACCTGGTACCGGCTCTCGGCCCTGGGGGAGCGGTTCCGCAGCGTCGCCCAGCTGGCTGCCGAGCGGCACCGGCACCTCGCGGCCGCCGCCCCCTCTGCCGCGACCGGGCGCGACCCGGACCAGCTGGACGCCGAGGCCGACCGGGTCGCGGCCACCGAGACGGAGCTGGCGGCCGGCCTGGCCGCCGAGCGCGAGCGCCTCTCGGCCGTGGTGGCGGGCCGGGCCGAGCTGGAGGCGGCCCTGGCCGCCGCCGAGAAGGCCTGGGTCGCCGCCGCCCGCGCGCTCGCCGACCGCCGCGAGGGCCTGGCCCGGCTCTCCGGTCAGGTCGCCGCGGCGCGCTCCCGCGTGCACGCCGGTGAGGCGGAGATCGAGCGGCTCACCGTCGCCGCCCGCGAGGCCACCGACCGCGCCGAGGCCGCCGCCGACCGGCTGGCCGACCGGCGGGGTCAGGTCGCCGAGCAGGAGGACACCGACCTCGCCCTGGTCGCCGCGCACGAGGACGCCGTCGCCGCGCACGCCGCCGCGGCGCGCCGGGTGACCGAGCTGGCCGAGGCCGAGCGCGCCGCCGAGCGGGACCGGGCGTCCTGGCAGGCGCGCCGCGACGCGCTCGCCCTCGGGCTCACCCCCGCCGACGGCGCCGCCGCGGTGCTCGGCGCCGGCCTGCCCGGTGTCGTCGGCCCGGTCACCGAGCAGCTCACCGTCGCCCCCGGCGACGAGGTGGCCGTGGCGGCCGCCCTGGGCGGCATGGCCGAGGCCGTCGTCGTCGCCGGGGTGGCGGAGGCCGCCGCGGCGCTGGACCACCTCACCCGCACCGACGGCGGCCGCGCCGGGCTGCTCGTGACCGGCGGCCTGCCACCGGTCCCGCGGGACGGCTGGCCGGAGCTGCCGACCGGGGCCCGGTGGGCGCTGGACGCCGTGCAGGCCCCCGAGTCGCTGCGCCCGGCGCTGGCCCGGGCACTGGAGCGGGTGGCGCTGGTCGCCGACCTGGGCGCCGCCGTCGCGCTGGTCCGCACCCACCCCCGGGTGCGCGCGGTCACCGCGACCGGGAACCTCCTCGGCGCCGACTGGGCGCTGGGCGGGCAGGCCGATGCGCCGTCGAACCTGGAGCTGCGGGCCCGCGTCGACGAGGCGGGCGACGAGCTGACCGCCGCGTCGGCCCGGGCCGCCGAGCTCGCCGAGCAGCTGGCCGCCGCGAGGCAGGAGGCGCAGGCGCGGTCCGCCGCCGTCGAGGAGGCGCTCGCCGCCCGCCAGACCGCCGACCGCACCCGCTCCGCGGAGGCGGCGGCGCTGGCCGAGCTGGGTGCCGCGGCGCGGTCGGCGGCATCGGAGGCCGAGCGCTCGCTGGCCGCCCGCGTGCGCGCGGAGCAGGCGCTGGAGCAGGCCCAGGAGACGCTGACCCGGCTGGCGGAGCAGCTGGCCGCGGCCGAGGCGGCGCCCGTCGAGGAGGAGCCGCCCACCGAGGACCGGGACCGGCTGCGGGCCGAGGTGGCCGGTGCCCGGCAGGCCGAGACGGAGGCGCGGCTCGCCGTCCGCACCGCCGAGGAGCGGGCGCGGGCCCTGCAGGGCCGGGCCGAGTCGCTGCGCCGGCAGGCCCGGCAGGAGCGGGCCGCCCGCGAGCGGGCCGCGGCCGAACGGGCGGCACGGCAGCGCGGCGCGGCGGTCGCAGCGGCCGTGCGCACCGACGCCGAGGCCGCCCTCACGGCGCTGGAGCGGTCCCTGACCCGCGCCGCGGCCGAGCGCGACGCGCTGGCGTCCTCGCGCAGCGGCGCCGAGGCGGAGCTGCTGGAGGTCCGCAGCCGGGTGCGCGCGGCCACCGCGGAGCTCGACCGGCTCACCGACGAGGTGCACCGCGACGAGGTGGCGCGGACCGAGCAGCGCTACCGCATCGAGACGCTGGAGACCCGGGCGGCCGAGGAGTTCGGCGTCGACCTGCCCACCCTGCTCGGCGAGTACGGGCCGGCCGCGCCGGTGCCGCCGTCGCCGCAGCAGGTGGCCGAGGCGGAGGCGGCGGGGGAGCCGGCACCCGAACCGGTGCCCTACGAGCGCGCCGTCCAGGAGCGGCGGGTGGCCCGGGCCGAGCGCGACCTCGCCACGCTCGGCAAGGTCAACCCGCTGGCGCTGGAGGAGTTCGCGGCGCTGGAGGAGCGGCACACCTTCCTCGCCACGCAGCTGGAGGACCTGAAGACCACCCGCCGGGACCTGCTCACCGTCGTCCGGGAGGTCGACGGGCGCATCCACGACGTCTTCGCCGCCGCCTTCGCCGACGTGGCGCGGGAGTTCGAGCAGGTGTTCGCCACCCTGTTCCCGGGGGGCTCGGGCCGGCTGGTGCTCACCGACCCGGAGAACATGCTGACCACCGGCGTCGAGGTGGAGGCCCGGCCACCGGGCAAGAAGGTCAAGCGGCTGTCGCTGCTGTCGGGTGGCGAGCGGTCGCTGACGGCGGTCGCGCTGCTCGTGGCGATCTTCCGCGCGCGGCCGTCGCCGTTCTACGTGCTCGACGAGGTCGAGGCGGCGCTGGACGACGTCAACCTGGGCCGGCTGCTCGTGCTCGTGGAGCAGCTGCGGTCGACCTCGCAGCTGATCATCATCACGCACCAGAAGCGGACGATGGAGATCGCCGACGCGCTCTACGGCGTGAGCATGCGCGGCGACGGGATCACCGGCGTCATCAGCCAGCGGCTGCGGGAGCTCGAGACGGCCTAGCGGCTCCCGAGTGCCCGGGACCCGGCCAGCCAGGCCAGCAGGCGTCCCCTCGACCAGCAGCGGCCGACGGCCTCCACCCGCAGCGACGGTCCGTCGAGCAGCGCCAGACCGAGGATGCTGTGGCCGGAGGCGCGCCGGTCGCCGAGCGTCGGCACCCCCGGTGCGACGCCGACGCCCTCCGCCGACACCCACGCGACCGGCCGGCGCGCGGCCACCTCGCCGAGGCGGTGCAGGAAGCGCAGGCGGCTCTCGGGCGGGTGGCGCGACAGCGCCCACGCCGTGACGACGACGGGGAGGGCGTCGGCGGGCACCCGGGCGACGGCCTCGGGCAGCAGCTCGACGGCGTCGCCCCGCAGCAGCTCCGGTGGGGCCGCCGCCGCCAGCGCCAGCTCCGCGTCGAGCCGGGCGCGCCGCTCCGCGTCGTCCGGCCGCAGGCACGCGCGCAGCCACCGGGTGTCGTCCGCGTCGGTCACGTCGAGCGGATCGGGGTCGATGCCGATCCGGGCGACGACCTCGGGCAGGGGCCGGGCCGGGAGGGATCGGTCGCCGACGACCGAGCAGGACAGCTGCACGGGGGACGCCGGGTCGCCCAGCGGCGGGCCGCCGCCGTAGGTGATGCCGACGCGGTCGACGGCGAGCCGGAGCCCCGCCGCGCAGTCGACGTCGACCAGCCCGACCGCCTCGGTGCCCGCACGGTGCGCCGCCTCGGCGACGGCCGGGTGGAGGACGGTGCAGGCGCCGGTGCCGTCGGTGCGCGGCCGCCGGCGCCCGGCCAGGGCCACGAGCTCCTCGGTCCTCCGCAGCAGCGTGTCGATCGCCGCCGCGGCAGCCGCGTCGCCGTCCCCGGTGGCGTAGGCGGCGGCGAGCGCGGGGGCGCGTCCGGCGAGGGCGAGGTCGTGCAGCGCGGCGAGGACCAGGGCCGGGTGCCGCCTGCGCGCCGGCAGCGCCCCGAGGGCCCGCAGCGCAGCGTCGGAGCCGGCGAGGGCCCGGGCGACGCGTGCGTGCAGGGGCGAGATCGCGGCCTCGGTCTCGGCGAAGCGCCGGTACACCTCGAGCACCCCGACGAGGCTAGCGCCGGTGCGCGTGCCGAAGGCATAGGAAGCTCTACCTGCGGATCCGCGCCCGAATCGTAGGTAAAGCTTCCTATGCCTAGACCCCGGAGCGGACCTCCAGGTCGACGACGACCGGCAGGTGGTCCGAGGCGCCCTCGGCATCGAGCACGTGGGCCCCGGCGACGGCGATCCCGGCCGACACCCAGACCTGGTCGATGCGGCGGTGCGGCGACCGCGCCGGATGGGTGTGACCGGCGTCGGCCTGCCAGAACCGCCACCCGGCGCCCTGGTCGTCGCGGGCGCGGGCCAGTCGCCAGGCGTCGGTGAACCGCTGCCGCAGCGCGTCCAGCTCCGGGGCGTCGGGTGCGGTGTTGAAGTCACCGACCAGGACGCCGGTCTCCATCGCGTCGGTGTGCAGCCCGGCCAGCGCGGCCACCTGCGCCGCCCGCTCCTCGGCCGACCGCGTGGTGAGGTGCGTCGCGGTGATCCACAGCGCTCCGCCATCGAGCTCCACCATGGTCCGCAGCGCGCTGCGCGGCTCGCCGCTGCCGGGCAGGGGGTGGACGTCGCTGATCAGGATCGGCAACCGCGACAGCAGGGCGTTGCCGTACTGGCGGGGCGGCTGGTCGCCCGGTCGCTGCTCGTCGATCGCCGGCCCCCACGCGAGCTGCATGTCCAGCGCCCGGGACAGCAGCAGCGCCTGGTCGACGTCCTCGCTGCGCGGCCCGAAGTGGCGGTCGACCTCCTGCAGGCAGATGACGTCGGCGTCGAGCGAGGCCAGCAGCGTGGCCAGCCGCGGCAGGTCGTGGCGGGCGTCGGCGCCCACGCCGTGGTGGGTGTTGAACGTGACCAGGCGGACCGGGATCGGTGGCTGGTCGGGACCGGGGGCCGGCTTCGTCACCGCGCCACCCTCTCAGGCTCGGAGAGCTGCATGTCGGCGACCTCGCTCAGGGCAGCGGAACCCCGCTCGCTCACGGAGAGCACGAAGCGGGCCTCCGGGCCGTCGAGGAACAGCTCACCGATCTGGTTGCCGAAGTACGGGCCGGCCTGCTTCTCCCACTCCAGGCCCGCGGGCTCGGCGCCGACCCAGCGGGCCAGCCGCTCGGTGAGCCGCCGGGCGCGCCGGCTCCAGCCGATCCGGAAGGCGACCTTGATGGGGTGCGGTGCCTGGTTGTGCAGCGGCGAGACGGTGAGCTGGTGCACGCGCGAGGTGAGCCCCACCGGCGCCACGACCTCCGCCGAGTAGGCGTGGTGCACGTCGCCGGAGAGCACCAGGGTGGTCGCCGGCGCCGGCCCGTGCTCGCCCCGGGCCACCGAGAGCACCGCGCGGCCGAGCCGGTCGAAGGAGTGCCCGAACGCCGCCCAGTGCTCGAGATCGGCCAGCTGGCGCACCAGCTCGGCGAGCCGGCCCCGCAGCCGGCCGTGGTGGCGCACGTTCAGGGTGGCGTTCCACCGCTCGAGCGAGTCGACGGCGTGGGGGAGCAGCCACGGCAGCGACGTCCCGATCACCAGGTGCTGCACCTCGTCGGCGGCGGCCTGCCGCATCGCCGCCTCCACCCAGTCGAACTCGTCGTCGTCGAGCATGCGCCGGCCGTCCTCCTGCAGCACCCGCCCGGCGCGGCTGTCGACCATGACCAGCCGGGCGTCGCCCCAGTGCCGCACGAAGCTCCAGCGCGTGCTCGTGGGGTCCTCGTCGGCGCGGACGGCCATCTCCCGCAGGACCGGCTCGGCGTCGACGGTCGCGTCCCCGGCGGCGTCGGTGAGGTCCTGGACCGCGCGCCACACCTTGTTCTCGGCCAGCTCCCGCGGGCTGAGGTTGCCCAGGTGCTGGTAGACCCAGTAGCTGATCAGGCCGCCGGTGATCCGGCCGCGCCACCAGTCCTTCGCGCGCGTCGTCCGCCGCCAGGCGGCCGAGGTGTTCCAGTCGTCGATCATCTCGTGGTCGTCGAAGATCATCGAGGACGGGATCGTGGAGAGCAGCCAGCGCACCTCCGGGTCCCGCCACGACTCCACGTAGAGCTGCGTGTACTCCTCGAAGTCCGCGACCTGCGTGCGGGGCGCCGGCGCCCGCTGGGCCCGCTCCCGGCGGCCGGCGATCCAGCCCCGGGTCCGCTTGGTCAGCTCGTCGGCGTAGACCTGGTCGCCGAGCAGGACGAGCGCGTCGGGCCACTCGTCCTCCGGCCGGGCGGCGAGCTGCCGGGCGTAGAGGTCGAGGGCGTCGGGCGGGATGCCCTCGGAGTCCTCCACCGTGCGGGGGCTGGCGTACCGGCAGGACCCGAACGCGAGCCGGAAGGGCCCCGGCCGGCCGGGGGTGCGGATGCGGCTGGGCGGGAAGCCGGTCCCCGCCGTCGGCCAGACGACGACGCCGTCGAGCCGCACCTCGTAGGGCGTGGTGCTGCCGGGCGCAAGCCCCTCCACCAGCACCAGCGCGTAGTGGTGGCCGCTCACCGCGAAGGTGCGGGCGCGCCGCCCCAGCACGTCGACCTCGCACGGCCGGTCCGTCTCGACCCAGACGGTGGCGGAGACGGGGTCGACGTGCCGCAGGAGGGGGCCCAGCACGAGGGCGGGGGCGCTGCGAACGGAGGGCGGCATGGGCACAGCCTGGCCTACGTCCCCGGGTGCGGGCACCCGGTGTCCCGGAGGTGCCGGCCGGGCGGCGGCTGGAAGACTCGGGGCATGGAATTCGTGCTGATCGCGATCGCGATCCTGCTGGTCGCCCTCATCGCCGGTGTCAGCCTGCTCGTCGGCCGTGGACGGCGGACGACGCGGCTCGACGACGACGCCGCCAGCGGCACGACGCTGACCCGCCCCCGGCCCCCCGCTCCGCCGGTCGAGCAGCCGCGGCCGACCGGTGCCACCGCGTCGGGACTGGGTCTCCAGGACCAGCCCGACGCGGTGGTCCCCGAGGCTCCGCCGGCCGTGGAGCTGCCCCCGGCAGAGCCCGAGCCGGGGCTGGTGTTCGAGACCCCGGCGCCCTCGGCGGGACGGCTGGTGCGGCTGCGCTCACGGCTGGCCCGGTCGCAGTCCTCGCTGGGCCGGGGCCTGCTCACAGTGCTGGCCCGCGAGAAGCTGACCGAGGACGACTGGGAGGAGATCGAGGAGACCCTGCTCGCCGCCGACGTCGGCGTCGCGGCCACGACCCAGATCGTCGAGCGGCTGCGCACCCAGTCGATGGTGCTGGCCACCGCCTCCGGCGCCGAGCTGCGCGAGCTCCTCGTCGACAACCTCGCCGCGGTCCTGGGCCCCGACCTCGACCGGACGCTCGGCACGGCCCGGCACGAGGGCCGGCCCGGCGTGGTGCTGGTCGTGGGGGTCAACGGCGCCGGGAAGACGACCACGGTCGGCAAGCTCGCGCGCGTGCTCGTCGGCGACGGCAAGAGCGTGATCCTCGGTGCGGCCGACACCTTCCGGGCCGCGGCCGCCGACCAGCTGGAGACGTGGGGCGAGCGGGTGGGGGTGCTCACCGTCCGCGGGCGCGAGGGCGGCGACCCCGCCGCCGTCGCCTTCGAGGCGGTGCGCACCGGCATGGAGGCGGAAGTGGACACCGTCGTCGTCGACACCGCCGGGCGGCTGCACACGAAGTCGGGCCTGATGGACGAGCTCGGCAAGGTCAAGCGGGTCGTGGAGAAGCAGGCACCGGTCACCGAGGTGCTGCTGGTGCTCGACGCCACGACGGGGCAGAACGGCGTCGTGCAGGCCCGGGTGTTCACCGAGGCGGTCGAGGTCACCGGCGTCGTGCTCACCAAGCTCGACGGCACCGCGAAGGGCGGCATCGTCGTCCGGGTGCAGCAGGAGCTGGGCATCCCGGTGAAGCTGATCGGCCTCGGCGAGGGCCCCGACGACCTCGCGCCGTTCGAGCCGAGGGCGTTCGCCGAGGGGCTCGTCGGCGAGGGGTGACCCCTCGGCCGGTGGGGTGAGGGCCGGAGCGGTGCGCGCGGCCCGAGGGTGCGAGGCGTCACACGGTCGGGTCGGCGCAACACGGTCGCAACGCGGGGCCGGGACACGCGCTGCGGAGTTCACGACCCCGAAACGTGGCACCGACGTCGCCGGAAACACGGGCCCGGCACGGTGAACGCCGCGTCGCCCTCCTTGCGCGGAGGGCGCGAGCTCACCGATACGGCCGCCCGGCCGACGACCCGACACAGGAGGTTGCCGTGGTCAACACCGGCGACACCGCCTGGATCCTCACCAGCGCCGCGCTCGTGCTGCTGATGACCCCTGGCCTCGCGCTCTTCTACGGCGGCATGGTCCGCGCCAAGAGCGTGCTGAACATGATGATGATGAGCTTCGGCGCACTGGCCCTGGTCAGCGTGCTCTGGGTGCTCTTCGGCTACTCGATCGCCTTCGGCGACAGCGTCGGGGGCAGCGGGCTGATCGGCGACCCGGCCGAGTTCCTCGGCCTCGCAGGCCTGATGGAGGACACGACCGGCGAGGCCGGTGGCCTGCCCGCCATGGCCTTCGTCGGCTTCCAGGCCGCCTTCGCCATCCTGACGGTGGCACTGATCTCCGGTGCCATCGCCGACCGCGCCAGGTTCGGCGCCTGGATGGTCTTCGTGGGCATCTGGGCCACGATCGTCTACTTCCCGGTGGCGCACTGGGTGTTCGCCTTCGACGGCGACGACGTGATCGGTGGCTGGATCGCCAACGACATCGCCGCCATCGACTTCGCCGGCGGCACCGCCGTCCACATCAACGCCGGTGCGGCGGGTCTGGCCCTCGCCCTGGTCCTCGGCAAGCGCCGTGGCTTCGGCCGCGACGCGATGCGCCCGCACAACCTGCCGCTGGTCATGATCGGCGCCGGGCTGCTGTGGTTCGGCTGGTTCGGCTTCAACGCCGGCTCCGCGCTCGCGGCCGACAACGCCGCCTCGGTGGTCTGGGTCAACACCCTCGTCGCCACCGGCGCGGCGATCCTCGGCTGGCTGCTGGTGGAGAAGATGCGGGACGGGCACTCCACGTCCCTGGGCGCCGCCTCCGGTGTCGTCGCCGGGCTCGTGGCGATCACGCCGGCCTGTTCCGCGGTCTCGCCGATCGGCGCCATCATCATCGGCGCGATCGCCGGTGCGCTCTGCGCCCTGGCGGTGGGGCTGAAGTACAAGCTCGGCTACGACGACTCGCTCGACGTCGTCGGCGTCCACCTCGTCGGCGGGCTCTGGGGCACCATCGCCATCGGGTTCCTGGCCGACCCCGACGCCCCGGCCGGCGTGGAGAGCCTCTTCTTCGGCGGCAGCGTCGACCAGCTGTGGCGGCAGGTCGTCGGAGCGGTGGCCGTCCTCGTCTTCTCCTTCGTCCTTACGCTGGTCATCGGGATCGCGATCCAGAAGACCATGGGCTTCCGGATCCGCGAGGAGGACGAGATCGCCGGCATCGACACCGTCGTGCACGCCGAGTCCGGCTACGACTTCGCCTCGCTGGGCAGCAGCGGTTCCACCGCCCCACTGAGCGGCCAGGCGCGCGCCGAGGCCCGTAACACGGAAGGGATCCGGGCATGAAGCTGGTCACCGCGATCGTCAAGCCGTTCAAGCTCGACGACGTCAAGAACGCCCTCGAGCTGATCGGCATCGCCGGGCTCACCGTCAGCGAGGTCCAGGGCTTCGGCCGGCAGCGGGGTCACACCGAGGTCTACCGCGGCGCGGAGTACCAGGTGGACTTCGTGCCGAAGGTCCGCATCGAGGTGGTCGTCAGCGAGCTGGACGCCGCCCGGGTCGTGGACGCCGTCGTCGAGGCCGCCTCCACCGGTCAGATCGGCGACGGGAAGGTGTGGGTGACGACGATCGACGAGGTCGTCCGGGTCCGCACCGGCGAGCGCGGGGACGACGCGCTCTAGTCGAAGGACCCCGTCCTCCTGATCCCTCGCCCGCTCGGGCGAGTCTCTGGACGGGGCCCGCGTCGGCCGGGGTGGTGGGTTCCTCCACCGCCCCGGCCGACGCATCTTCCGACCGTTGCTCCACCGGAGGGGGATGTGTGCTGGACACCCAGGCGCTGCCGGGCCTGAGCCGCGCGGGACGCGTGGCGGCCCTGGACGGATGGCTCGCCGGGCTGCTGGACGACGCCGTGGCCGGCACCCCGCCGTCGCACACCCGCCGCGGGGGGACGCCGCCCCGGACCGGCACCGACGGGGTGGCGCTGGTCGCCGTCGGCAGCCTGGGCCGCCGGGAGCCCCCGCCGCACGGCGACCTGGACCTGGTCCTCGTGCACGAGGACCGGCCGGAGATCGCCGCCCTCGCCGATGCCCTCTGGTACCCGGTCTGGGACGCCGGCCTGCGGCTGGACCACTCGGTGCGCTCGGTCTCGGAGGCGGTCGCCGTCGCTTCGACCGACGTCAAGGCCGGGCTCGGGCTGCTCGACGCCCGGCTGGTGGCCGGCGACGCCGGGCTGGCCGCCCGGCTGCGCACGGCGACCCTGGCCAGCTGGCGGCAGCACGCCTCCCGGCTCCTGCCGCAGCTCCGCGACCTGCGGCGCGAGCGCGGTCGCCGCCTGGGCGAGCTCGCCTTCCTGCTGGAACCGGACCTGAAGGAGGCCTACGGCGGCCTGCGCGAGGGGCAGGTGCTGCGTGCGGCGGCCGCCGCCCAGCTCGCCGACGAGCCCGCCGCGGAGGTCGAGCAGGCCTATGCCTTCCTGCTCGACGTGCGCGACGAGCTGCGCCGGCGGTCCGGGCGGGCCTCCGACGTCCTGGTGCGCCAGGAGCAGCGGGCGGTGGCCGTCGCGCTCGGCCTGGCCGACGAGGACGTGCTGCTGCGCGAGGTGAGCCTGGCCGGGCGGCGGCTGGCGTTCGTCGCCGACGAGACGTGGCGCCGGGTGGAGGCCGGGCTGGTCCGCCGTCCCCGGGGCCGCTACCGCCGGGTGCGGCGCGAGCCGCTGGCCGACGGCGTCGTCCGGCAGGGCGACGAGGTGGTGCTCGCGCGGGACGCCCGCCCCGCCGCCGACCCCGGGCTGCTCCTGCGGGCCGCAGCGGCCGCCGCCCGGGCCGACCTGCTCCTGTCGCCGTACACGCTCAAGGTGCTCGCCGTGCACAGCCCGCCGGTGCCGGAGCCCTGGCCGTCGGAGGTCCGGTGGTCCTTCCTCCGGCTGCTGGCCAGCGGCCGGTCCGCCGTGCCGGTGCTGGAGCAGCTGGACCAGGAGGGCCTGCTCGCCCGCCTGCTGCCCGAGTGGGACCGCATCCGGTCGCTGCCGCAGCGGCACCCCTGGCACCGCTTCACCGTCGACCGGCACCTGATCGAGGCCGCGGCCGCGGCCGCGGAGCTCACCCGCGACGTCGACCGGCCCGACCTGCTGCTGGTCGCCTCGCTGCTGCACGACATCGGCAAGGGCTGGCCGGGTGACCACAGCGAGGTGGGCGAGCCGATCGCCGCCGCCATCGGCGCGCGGATGGGCTTCGCCGAGGCCGACGTCGCCACGCTCGGCACGCTGGTGCGCCACCACCTGCTGCTGCCGGCGACGGCGACCCGGCGCGACATAGACGACCCGGCGACGATCGATCGGGTGGCCGCCACCATCGGCCGCGACGCCTCCGTGCTGCACCTGCTGCACGCGCTGGCGCAGGCCGACGGCGCGGCCACGAGCGCGTCGGCGTGGTCACCGTGGAAGGCGCACCTGGTCGCGGCGCTGGTGGCCCGGGTGCAGGCGCAGCTCGGCGGCGCGCCGCTGAGCGAGCCGGAGCCGGTGCTGCACCCGGCCACGCGGGCGCAGGCGACAGTGCTCGCGCCGGGCATCCCGGGCGCGACCCGGGGCGTGACGGTCGGTATCGAGGAGGTGGCCGACGGCCAGCAGGTGACGATCGGGGCCCCCGACCGGCCGGGGCTGCTCAGCACCTGCGCCGGTGTGCTCGCGCTGAACCAGCTCGACGTGCGGGCCGCGAAGATGACCGTGGCCGACGGCTACGGCACCGGCGTGTTCGCGGTGCGGCCCCGGTTCGGGCGGGCGCCGGTGCCGGAGATCCTCGCCGACGGCGTGCGCGCCGCCCTGGAGGGGACGCTCTCGCTGCCCGAGCGGCTGCGGCAGCGGGAGGCCGACTACCGCCAGGAGACCCGCTCCGCGCCACCGCGGATCTCCTGGCACAACCACGAGGTCAGCGGGCGGGCGACCGGGATCGTGGAGGTGCGCGCGGGGGACCGGACCGGGTTGCTCTACCGGCTGACCGCGGCGATCGCGGCGGAGGGGCTGGACGTCACGTCGGCCCGGATCGAGACGCTCGGCGGGGACGCGGTCGACTGCTTCTACGTGGCCGACCCCTCGGGCTCCCCGGTGGACCCGGAGCAGCGGCAACGGGTCGACGCGGCCCTCGTCGCGGCCACCCGGGGCCCGGCCGTGGCGGCGGGATACGACACGCCGTCCTGAGCTACCTCGTTCTGTCGTACCCGCGTGCGACGGTCGTGGGCAGAGGGGACGGACCGGTCCCACCTGCCGAGAGGAGCCGACTCGTGGAGAGCCGCCACTGGCCCTGCCCGTCCTGCGGGGACGACCGGGACTTCGTGCAGCCGCCGTGCGTCGACGGCCACACCGAGGACGGCGGCGAGTGCCCCGAGTGGGCGTGCGCCGACTGCGGCACCGCGATCGTCACCGGTCAGACGGCCCTGCTGCGAACCGAGGTCCGCTCCGCCCGCGCGGCCTGAGAAAACTCCCCGTCCCCCTCACGCCTCGCACGCTCGGCGTGAGCCTCTGGGCGGGGCTCCCGCCCCCACCGCCCGCCGGCTCGCGGCGGGACCCTGCGGGAGGGCCGCCCCGTCACCTCCTCACTCGATACGCTGGGAGACAGGTGGCGCGGCGAGCCCGCGCCCGTGACTGCTGAGGACGTGCTGTGTTCGAGACCCTCTCCGACCGCCTGGACAAGGTGTTCACCGGCCTGCGCGGGAAGGGCCGGCTGTCCGACGCGGACATCGACTCGACCGCGCGGGAGATCCGCATCGCGCTGCTGGAGGCCGACGTCGCGCTGCCCGCGGTGCGGGCATTCATCAGTGCGGTCAAGGAGCGCGCCCGGGGGGCGGAGGTCTCGCAGGCGCTGAACCCGGCGCAGCAGGTCGTCAAGATCGTCAACGAGGAGCTCATCCAGATCCTCGGCGGCGAGACCCGCCGCATCCGGCTGGCCAAGCAGTCGCCGACGGTGATCATGCTGGCCGGTCTGCAGGGTGCCGGTAAGACCACCCTCGCCGGCAAGCTGGGCCGCTGGCTGAAGTCGCAGGGGCACACGCCGCTGCTGGTCGCCGCCGACCTCCAGCGCCCCAACGCGGTGAACCAGCTGTCGATCGTCGCCGGTCAGGCGGGGGTCGACGTCTTCGCGCCGGAGCCGGGCAACGGGGTCGGCGACCCGGTGCAGGTGGCCCGCGACTCGATCGAGCACGCCCGCCGGACCATGCACGACGTCGTCGTCGTCGACACCGCCGGCCGGCTGGGCATCGACGCCGAGCTGATGCAGCAGGCGGCCGACATCCGCGACGCGGTCCGCCCGGACGAGACGCTGTTCGTGGTCGACGCGATGATCGGCCAGGACGCCGTCACGACGGCCCAGGCGTTCCAGGAGGGCGTCGGGTTCAGCGGCGTCGTCCTCACCAAGCTCGACGGCGACGCCCGCGGTGGTGCCGCGCTGTCGGTGCGGTACGTGACCGGCCAGCCGATCATGTTCGCCTCCACCGGCGAGAAGCTCAGCGACTTCGACGTCTTCCACCCCGAGCGGATGGCCTCGCGCATCCTCGGCATGGGCGACATGCTCACGCTGATCGAGCAGGCCGAGCGGACGTTCGACGCCGAGCAGGCCGAGCGGATGGCGGGCAAGCTCGCCTCCCGCGAGGGCTTCACCCTCGAGGACTTCCTCGAGCAGATGATGGCGATCCGCAAGATGGGGCCGATCGCCAACCTGCTCGGCATGCTCCCGGGCGCGGGCCAGATGAAGGAGCAGCTCAAGCAGGTCGACGACCGCGACCTCGACCGCACGGCGGCGATCATCCAGTCGATGACGCCCGAGGAGCGGGTCAACTCGAAGATCATCAACTCGTCGCGCCGGGTGCGCATCGCCAACGGCTCGGGCGTGACGGTCACCGAGGTCAACGGCCTGCTGGAGCGGTTCGCGCAGGCCCAGAAGATGATGGGCCAGATGGCCGGCAGCATGGGTCTGCCCGGCATGGGCCCCATGTCGAAGAAGGCTCGCGGTCGGCAGATGCAGGCGCAGTCGAAGAAGGGCAAGGGGAAGAAGGGCAAGGGCAAGGGTGGCCCGGCGCGCCGTCCCGTGGGCGCCCCCGGGCTGCCGCCCGGCGCGGGCAACACCTTCGGGGCGAACCCCTTCGGCGGCGGCGGGATGCCGGGGCTGCCCCCGGGTCAGGCCATGCCCGACCTCACCAAGCTGAACTTCGACCAGTTCAAGGACGGCAACGGGCGGTGACCGCCCCCGCCCTCCACCTGTCCGGTGTGGTGCTGCCCGAGGGCGAGCACCGCGACGTCTGGGTGCGCGACGGGCGGTTCACCTTCGAGCCGGTCCCGGGAGCGGAGACGGTGAGCCGGGGTGGCTGGCTGCTGCCCGGCCTGGTCGACGCGCACTGCCACGTGGGCATCGCCCGCGGCGGCGGGCACGTCGAGGACATCGCCCACGCGCGCACCCAGGCGCTGGTGGAGCGGGACGCCGGGGTGCTGGCGCTGCGCGACTGCGGCTCGCCGGTGGACACCCGGGAGCTGGACGGCGACCCGGAGCTGCCGACGATCATCCGGGCCGGGCGGCACATCGCCCGCACCCGCCGGTACATCCCGGGGCTGGCCGTCGAGCTGGAGCCCGAGGACCTCGTCGAGCAGACGCGCATCCAGGCCGGCCGGGGTGACGGCTGGGTGAAGCTGGTCGGCGACTGGATCGACCGGTCGGTCGGCGACCTGGCCCCCGAGTGGCCGGCCGACGTCGTCGCCGCGGCGATCGCGGCGGCGCACGAGGAGGGCGCCCGGGTCACCGCGCACACCTTCGGCACCGACGCGCTGCCGGCGCTGATCGAGGCCGGGATCGACTGCATCGAGCACGGCACCGGGCTGACCGAGGAGCTCATCGGCGAGATGGCCCGCCGCGGCACCGCCGTCGTCCCGACGCTGGTGAACGTGGAGAACTTCCCGGGGTTCGCGGCGGCGGGGGAGCAGAAGTTCCCCAGCTACGCCAGCACGATGCGGCGGCTGTACGCGAACTCCGGTGCGGTGGTGCGGGCCGCCTACGAGGCGGGCGTCCCGGTGTTCGCCGGCACCGACGCCGGCGGCGGCATCGACCACGGCGTCATCGCCGACGAGATCCGGGCGCTGTGCCAGGCGGGCATCCCGGCCGAGGCGGCCCTGGCCGCCGGGTCGTGGGGAGCGCGGGAGTGGCTCGGGCTGCGGGGGATCGAGGAGGGGGCGACGGCCGACGTCGTCGTGTACGACACCGACCCGCGCGCCGACCTCGACTCGTTGCAGCGACCGCGACGAACCATCCTGCGCGGCCGCGTCGTCGCCTGATCAGCGAGCGTTTCCCGCAGCTGCGTGGGCGTCAGTTGATGCAGCCGGTGTCGGCGGCGGTGCGGGCCTCCTCCTCGGCCTCGGCCACCAGCGGCTGGACGTCCGTCTCCTGCCCGATGCCGTTGAAGTCCGAGCCGAGGACGAGCTGGACGGTGCCCGGGGTGGCGTCGTCGACCGCCCGGGTGACGGCGCCCGGGATCTCGGCGGAGAGGGTGGCGGCGAGGGCCTCGTCGCCGGCGGCGTACCGGACCTCGGTCTGCGCGTAGTCGGCGGAGTCCGCGTTGCCCGTGGAGACCACCGAGAAGCCCTCGGCCTCCAGCTGGGTCTCCGCCTGCGCGGCCAGGCCACTGGTGCCGGAGCCGTTGAAGACGGCGACCGCCACCTCGGCGGGGTCGACCGGCTCCGGCGGGGCGGCCTCCGGCGCGGCCTCCTCGGGTTCGGCCGACAGCTGGGCGAAGAACTGGCGCAGGGTGGTCTCGTCGGCGAGCCGGACGATCGACGCGTTGCCCTCCCGGTCGATCCCGAGGTTGGGCACGGTTTGGAACTCGATGCTGCCGGTGGTGACCGACTGCATCTGCTCGGCGAGCTGCAGCAGGTTGAGGTCCTCGTCCACCGTCAGGGACTCGGCGGCGGCCTGGACGAGCTCGCGCTGCTTGCCGAGGTCGAGCAGCACGTCGTCGGAGAGCATCTTGCGCAGCACCCCGGCGATGAAGACCTGCTGGCGGACGATGCGGTCGAAGTCGCCCCCCGGCAGCCCGTGGCGCTGGCGGACGAACTTGAGCGCGTCCGCGCCGCTGATCGTCTGCTTGCCGGCGGGGAAGACCGCGCCGGACCACTCGCGGTCGTCCACGGGCTCGCAGAGGTTGACCTCGACGCCGCCCACGACGGTGCTCAGTTCGAAGAAGCCGAGCAGGTCCACCTCGGCGTAGTGGTCGATCTGCAGCCCTGTCAGCCGGCTGATGGTGCGCACCAGCAGCTGGGCGCCGGCGGCCTGGCGGGCGCTCTCGCTGGCGGCGTCGTCGGCGGCGGCGTAGCCGTAGGCGTAGGCGGCGTTGAGCTTGTCCATGCCGTGCCCGGGGATCTCCACCCAGGAGTCGCGGGGGAAGGAGACGAACGAGGCGCGCGACCCGTCGGCGGGGACGTGCACGAGGATCATCGTGTCGGTGTTGATGCCGGAGTCGGTGCCGGCCTGCAGCTCGGCCAGCTGCTCCTCGGTGAGCGTGCTGCGGCTGTCGTTGCCGACCAGCAGCAGGTTCATCGCCTCGCCGACGTCCCCGCTGTCGTCGTTGCCGTCGGTGGGGATGGCGTCGGTCCGGTTGACCGTCGCGTCGGCGACCTGGCCGAGGTACCAGCCCCACCCGGAGCCGGCGAGCAGCAGGACCGAGAGCAGCCCGGCGACGATCCGGCTGCTGACCACGAGACGGCGGCGACCGCCCCGCTCGCGGAAGCCGGCAGGGCTGGCACCGGCGCGGGAGCGCGGCGGGAGGCCGGCGCGCGGGTCGAGCCGTGGGGGCAGCGGCCGACCGCCGTGATCGTCCTGCCGGCGGTCTCGGCCCACGAACTTCCTCGCTCCCGGGATCGGCCCCGCGCGGGGGGATGTCGACGAGCCTCTGACCTGCTCGATCGTAGCCACGCTGCGCCGGGCGGCGGCGCCTGCGACTCAGGCCACGGCAGTCCGGCAGACCGGGACGGCGCTCCGTCACGACGTGCCGACCGCGCGGCGACGCTGGTTGACTCGTCGCATGGTCACGCCACTCCCGGAACCGGACCCCCCGATCGACCCGACCGAGCCGGCGCCCGACGACCCGGGCGAGCTGCTGCCCGACACACCCGACACGCTGCCGCCCGCGCCGGTCGAGCCCTCGCCCGACGACCCCGGCGGCGACCCGGGCGGGGTGCCCGAGCCGGCCTGACGGGTCGCCCCCGGCCGTCGGCCGCGCCAAGCCGGTCCCGTGGACGTCGGCCTGCGGCCGCCTGGGAGACTCGCTCCGTGCTGTTGCGGATGTCCTCCCTGTTCCTGCGGACCCTTCGGGACGACCCGGCCGACGCCGAGGTCCCGAGCCACCGCCTGCTGGTGCGCGCCGGCTACATCCGGCGTGCCGCCCCCGGCGGGTTCAGCTGGCTGCCGCTGGGCTTCCGGGTCTTCCGCAACGTCGAGCGGATCGTCCGCGAGGAGATGGACCGGATGGGCGCCCAGGAGGTGCACTTCCCCTCGCTGCTGCCCAAGGAGCCCTACGAGGCCACCGGCCGCTGGACCGAGTACGGCGACAACCTGTTCCGTCTGCAGGACCGCCGAGGTGTCGACCACCTGCTCGGCCCCACGCACGAGGAGATGTTCACGCTCCTGGTGAAGGACCTGTACTCGTCGTACAAGGACCTGCCGCTGTCGCTGTACCAGATCCAGACCAAGTTCCGGGACGAGGCGCGTCCCCGCGCCGGCCTGCTGCGCGGCCGCGAGTTCACGATGAAGGACAGCTACTCCTTCGACGTCGACGACGCCGGCCTGGACAAGTCCTACGCCGCGCACCGGGACGCCTACATCCGCATCTTCGACCGCCTCGGCCTCGAGTACGCCATCGTCTCGGCGATGTCCGGGGCCATGGGCGGCTCCAAGAGCGAGGAGTTCCTGCACCCGACGGCGATCGGTGAGGACACCTTCGTCCGCTCGCCCGGCGGCTACGCGGCCAACGTCGAGGCGGTCACCACGGTCGTCCCCGACGAGATCCCGCTCGACGGCCTGCCGGAGGCGCACGTCGAGGACACCCCCGACACCCCGACCATCGAGACGCTCGTCGCCGTCGCGCAGGAGATGTTCCCCGAGGAGCGCTACACCGCCGCCTCGACGTTGAAGAACGTCGTCGTCCTGCTGGTGCACCCCGACGGCACCCGCGAGCCGCTGGTCATCGGCATCCCCGGCGACCGCGAGGTCGACCTCAAGCGGCTGGAGGCGCAGGTCGCCCCCGCCGAGGTCGAGCCGTTCGCCGACTTCGACAAGCACCCCGCGCTGGTCAAGGGCTACATCGGCCCCCAGGCGCTCGGCAGCGAGAGCGAGTCGGGGATCCGCTACCTGGTGGACCCGCGGGTCGTCACGGGCACCCGCTGGATCACCGGCGCTAACCAGCCCGGCAAGCACGTGTTCGACCTGGTCGCGGGGCGCGACTTCACCTGGGACGGCGTCATCGAGGCCGCCGAGGTGCTCGCCGGCGACCCCGCGCCCGACGGCTCCGGCCCGCTGGAGCTCGCCCGCGGCGTGGAGATCGGCCACATCTTCCAGCTCGGCCGCAAGTACGCCGAGGCGCTCGACCTCAAGGTGCTCGACGAGAACGGCAAGCTCGTCACCGTCACCATGGGCTCCTACGGCATCGGCGTCTCCCGCGCCGTCGCCGCGATCGCCGAGTCCACCCACGACGAGCTCGGCCTGGTCTGGCCGCGCGAGGTCGCCCCGGCCGACGTGCACATCGTGGCCACCGGCAAGGACGCCGCCGTCTTCGAGGCCGCCGAGGCGCTCGCCCAGGAGCTGGTGGGGCAGGGACTCACCGTGCTCTACGACGACCGGCCCAAGGTCTCGCCCGGCGTGAAGTTCAAGGACGCCGAGCTGCTCGGCATGCCGACGATCGTCACCGTCGGCCGCGGCCTGGCCGAGGGCGTGTTCGAGCTGCGCGACCGGAAGTCCGGCGAGCGCGAGGAGATCCCCGTCGACGGCGCCGCCGCCCGGGTCGTCGCCGCCGTCCGCGGCTGAGCTCCGCACCGTGGCGCGAGACGTCGAGGAGCAGGTCGCGCTGAGCGACCAGCTGGTGGACCAGCGCCTGGGCATGGGCGACCAGGTGCACCAGCCCCGGCCGATCGACCACCTGGCTGGCTTCCGGTCGCGGAGGGCGGCCGAGGCGGCGGGGGAGGAGCTGGTCGCCGCCGGCTACCGGATCGACGGGCTGCGGCGCCGGTTCCTCACCGTCTGGCTGGAGTTCAGCGCGATGACCGCCGTCGACTCCGCCACCGCGGCCGCCTTCACCCGTGAAGTCGTGGGCATCGTCGACCGGCACGGCGGGAGCTACGACGGCTGGGGCGGCTTCCTGGTCGCCGCGGAGGACTAGCTCCTCGGCCCCGTCCAGAGGCCCGCGCCCGGGCCTGCGAGGGCGGGAGGAGGGAGGGCTCCTCTTTCTGGCACAATGAACGGTCGAACACGGCGGCAGCGGCCCTCTCACCGTTGACGCCCGTGTCCCTGGCTCCGCCCCGGCGTACCCCCACACGTCGTTCCGGCGAGCACCGAAACGCGTTCGAGGAGAACACCACACACCGTGGCAACCAAGATCAAGCTCATGCGCCTCGGCAAGATGCGCGCGCCGTACTACCGCATCGTCGTCGCCGACGCCCG
The DNA here is from genome assembly GCF_054050815.1 of Blastococcus sp. SYSU DS0552. NCBI lineage: Bacteria > Bacillati > Actinomycetota > Actinomycetes > Geodermatophilales > Geodermatophilaceae > Blastococcus > Blastococcus sp. SYSU DS0552. Next base: position 58,004 of record NZ_JBJHAB010000008.1, on the reverse strand, counting down.
CACCAAGCGCGACGGGCGCTCGATCGAGACGATCGGCAAGTACCACCCGAAGGAGGACCCCTCCTTCATCGAGGTCGACTCCGAGCGGGCGCAGTACTGGCTGGGTGTCGGCGCGCAGCCGACCGAGGCCGTCGCCGCCATCTTCCGGGTCACCGGTGACTGGCAGAAGTTCAAGGGCGAGGCCGCGCCGCCGCCCATGAAGGTCGCCGAGCCGAAGCCGGACAAGAAGGCCCTCTACGAGGCCGCCGTCCGCTCCGGCATGGACGAGCCGGCCGCCGGTGCCACCACCCCGAAGAAGAAGGCCGCCCCCAAGGCCGACGCTCCCAAGGCCGACGCCGCCGAGGCCCCCGCGGCCGACGCTGCTCCGGCCGAGACGCCGGCCGAGTAAGACGTGCTCGAAGAAGCGCTCGAGCACCTGGTCAAGGGCATCGTCGACAACCCCGACGACGTCACCGTCGACCTGCTCACCAACCGCCGCGGCAAGACCCTCGAGATCCGGGTGCACCCCGACGACCTCGGCAAGGTCATCGGCCGCGGCGGGCGCACCGCCAAGGCGCTGCGCCAGGTGATGACCGGAGTCGGCGGACGGGGCCTGCGGGTCGACGTCGTCGACACCGACGGGCGCTGAGCACGAGCTCTTCGAGCGCGAGCACGTGACACAGGACGAACCCACCGACACCGTGGTGGTCGGCCGCATCGGCCGGCCCCACGGTGTCCGTGGTCTCGCCACCGTCGAGGTCCGCACCGATGACCCCGACCTCCGCTTCGCCCCCGGCGCGGTGCTGCTCACCGATCCGGCCGACCGGGGCCCGCTCACCGTCGTCGACAAGCGCTGGCACAGCGGCACCCTGCTGCTGCAGCTGGCCGGTCCGGCCGGTGAGGTCTACGACGTCCGCGAGGCCGTGGACGAGCTGCGCAACACCCTCCTGCTGGTCCGCGTCGCCGACCTGCCGGAGATCGAGGAGCCCGACTCCTACTACGACCACCAGCTGGTCGGCCTGACCGCGCGGCTGACCGACGACTCGGTGCTCGGCGAGGTCACCGCCGTCCGGCACGAGGCGCAGGACCTGTTGGTCGTGCGCCGCGCCGAGGGGCGCGAGGCGCTGATCCCCTTCGTCTCGGCGATCGTGCCCACCGTCGACGTCGACGGAGGGTTCCTGGTCGTCGATCCGCCGGAGGGGCTGCTCGACCTGTGAGCGGACAGGGGCGTGAGCATCGCAGCGAGGAACGAGCGAGGAGCGGAGCGGCCCGCGGGAGCGAACCGGGTGCACTGAGCGACGCCTTCCGCATCGACGTCGTCACGATCTTCCCCGAGTACCTGGCGCCGCTGCGTCAGTCGCTGCTGGGCAAGGCCATCGAGCGCGGCCTGGTCGAGGTCGGCGTGCACGACCTGCGGCAGTGGACCGACGACGTCCACCGCACCGTCGACGACGCCCCCTACGGCGGCGGCCCCGGCATGGTGATGAAGGCCGAGCCGTGGGGCCGCGCGCTGGACGCCGTCCGCCCGCCGGGCACCCGGCTGGTCGTCCCGACCCCCGCCGGCCGGCCGTTCACCCAGCGCATGGCCGCGGAGTGGGCCACCGAGCCGGGGCTGGTCTTCGCCTGCGGCCGCTACGAGGGCATCGACCAGCGGGTCGCCGACTGGGCCGCCGACGCCGGACCCGTCTCCGAGGTGTCGATCGGCGACTACGTGCTGGCCGGCGGGGAGTCCGCGGTCCTGGTGATGACCGAGGCCGTGACCCGGCTGCTCCCCGGCGTCGTCGGCAACCGCGAGTCCGTGGAGTTCGACTCGCACGCCGACGGCCTGCTCGAGGGCCCGTCCTACACCCGGCCGGTGACCTGGCGCGGTCACGAGGTGCCCCCGGTGCTGCTGTCGGGCAACCACGCCGAGATCGACCGCTGGCGCCGGGCCGAGTCGCTGCGCCGCACCGCGGCCCGCCGCCCCGATCTGCTCGCCGCCCTGCCGGGCGACGCGCTCACCGACGCCGAGCGGGCGGCGCTGGCCGGTGAGTGACCGGCCGGTCCTGCGCAGGACGGCGCGGGTGGTCGTCCTCGACCCGGCCGGCCGGGTGCTGCTGCTCGGCGCGCGCCTGCCCGACCCGTCCGTCCCGCCCGGCGAGGTGCTGTTCTGGTACACGCCCGGCGGGGGAGTGGAGGACGGCGAGACGCTCCGCACGGCCGCCGTTCGCGAGCTGGCCGAGGAGATCGGGCTGCACGTCGAGCCCGGCGCGCTGGAGGGGCCGGTGTGGCTCCGGCGGCACGTCGGCCCGTTCGGCGACCAGGTCTACGACACCCGCGAGACCTTCTTCGTGCTGCGCGACGTCGTCCACGAGGTCGTTCCCGGGGCGCTGACCGAGCTGGAGGTGCTGGCCGACGAGCCGCACCGGTGGTGGGCGGCGGAAGAACTGGCGGCGCGCGTGGACCTCGTGCCGGCCGAGCTCCCCGCGCTGCTGGCCGAGTTGCAGGCGGGGCCGTGGACGGGGCCGCCGCGCATCGTCGGCTGACGATGTGGCACAGTAGAGAGTCGCTGCTGACCGACGGCCGGGCTGTCGGGAGCTCCGCACCGGAGCCGCAGCACCCCGGAACGGACAGCCGGGGCGTTCCGCTGTCCGAACCGAGAACGAGCCATCTGAGACTGAGGACTGCCGAGATGAACACCCTGGACGCACTCGACGCCGACTCGCTGCGCGACGACATCCCCTCGTTCCGCCCGGGTGACACCGTCAAGGTGCACGTCCGCGTCATCGAGGGCAACCGCTCCCGCATCCAGGTCTTCCAGGGCGTCGTCATCCGCCGCCAGGGCGGGGGCATCCGCGAGACCTTCACCGTGCGCAAGGTGAGCTTCGGCGTCGGCGTGGAGCGCACCTTCCCGGTGCACACCCCGGTCGTCGAGAAGATCGAGGTGCTCACCCGCGGTGACGTGCGCCGCGCCAAGCTCTACTACCTCCGCGAGCTGCGCGGCAAGGCCGCCAAGATCAAGGAGAAGCGCGAGACCGTCGCGCGCTGACCTCCTCGCGAGGACACGCCTGCAGCCGGCCCGACCGGCTGGATCTCGGCGGGTCCCCTGCGCCGTACGCTTGCTCCTGATGAGCAGCGACCGGCCCGGGGGGCCCGCCGACGTCGTTCCGGGCGAACCCGACGAGCCCGACGAGACGCACGACGGTGCGCCGGCCGCCGAGAAGCCCGGCCGGCGCCGTCGCCGGGACGAGGACGCGAAGAAGGGCTCGCTGCTGCGGGAGCTGCCCGTCCTGCTGCTGATCGCCTTCGTGCTGGCCCTGGTGGTCAAGACCTTCTTCGTGCAGGCGTTCTTCATCCCCTCCGGGTCGATGGAGCAGACCCTGCACGGCTGCACCGGCTGCACCGGCGACCGGGTGCTGGTCAACAAGGTGCCGTACTGGTTCGGCGAGCCCGAGCCCGGCGACATCGTCGTCTTCCGCGGCCCCGACACCTGGACGCCGGAGATCTCGGTGGACGAGCCGGACAACTGGTTCACCGGCGCGCTGCTGTGGGTGGGGCGCACCATCGGCGTCGCGCCGCCCAGCGAGGACGACTTCGTCAAGCGGGTGATCGCCACCGAGGGCCAGACGGTGCAGTGCTGCGACCTCGAGGGCCGGGTCACCGTGGACGGCGAGCCGCTCGAGGAGCCCTACATCTTCGAGGACACGCCCATCGAGCGACGCGCGTTCGGCCCGGTGACCGTGCCCGAGGGGCGGCTCTGGGTCATGGGCGACCACCGCTCGTCGTCCGCGGACTCGCGCTCCCACATGGGCGACGAGTACGCCGGCACCATCGCCGTCGACGACGTCATCGGCAAGGCGGCGGTCATCGTGTGGCCGCTGGACCGGTTCGGCCTGCTGGACTCGCCGGACATCCAGGGCGTCGAGGCGGCGGCAGGTGCGCCCGCCGGTGAGCCGGCCCCGGCCCCGGTCCCGGCCGGGGCGGCGGTGGCGGTGCTGCCGTGGGCGGCCGGGCTGGCCGGCGCCGTGCCGATCAGCGCCTGGCGGCGGCGCCGGTGGCCCAGGAGCGTGCCGCCGTCCCGCTAATGGTCGCGCCGTTACGGCTGTGACTCACGCATTGCACCGTTCCGGATGCCGATAACGGCTGAAGGAAAGGTTGGAAAAGCATTCAAGCAACCGTTTCACCCTTCCGATGCAGAGATTGAACTTACTCGGAAGTGAAACGGAGTCAGTCGTGTCCGCACCCATGGCGAGCACCGCACGCGGTGTCACCCGCGTGCTCCTCCTCGCCGACGCGCCCGTCCTGCGTCGCGGGTTGGTCAGCATGGTCAACGAGACCGCCGGCATGCAGGCGGTGGGCACGCCCGGCGAGCTGCGGCGGGCCCTCACCCTCGTCGAGACGGCCCGCCCCGATGCGGTCGTGGTGGAGCTGGGCTCCGGCCGGCCGGCCACGCTGAACGCCTGCCGCGACCTGCGTCGCCGCTTCCCCCGGGTCGCGATCGTCGCCCTGGCGACCTCGGAGGACCCGGCCGTCGTCAACGAGGCGCTGGCCGCCGGCATCCGCGGCTACCTGATGATCAACACGTCCCCGACGCTGCTCGGCTGGGCGGTCCTGGCCGCCCGCGCCGGCCGGGTCGTCGTCGACCCGCAGATCCGCCGGGTGGAGCCCTCGGCCGTGCCCGCGGCGAAGCCGTTCTCACCCGAGGTGCCGCTGACCCGCCGGGAGCAGGACGTCCTGGACGAGCTGCTCCAGGGGCTGTCCAACCGGCAGATCGGCCGCAACCTCTTCATCAGCGAGGACACCGTCAAGTCCCACGTCAAGGCGATCCTGCGCAAGCTGGGCGCCCGCGACCGGGCCCACGCGGTGTCGCTGGTGCTCTCCAACCGCACGCCGGGCTGCACCTGTGGAGCCCACTCCCTGCCGGCGCCCGCCCCCGAGGCCACCGCCGACCTCTGACCGATCCTCCGACGGCTCCGTGGGCCGGCTCCCGAACTCCTGGGAGCCGGCCCGCGGGGCGTCCGGGGGTGGGGGTCGCCCCCGCGCCCGTCGTCGTACTGTCGTGCCGCGATGGCTGCTCGTCCCACCCACCCTCGATCCGCGCCGGTGGTGCGTGCCCGGAGGACGGTCGCCGACGACCGGCCCGACGCGTTGTGGGACATGGAGCGCGCGCTGCGACGCCGCGGCTTCGAGACCGTCGCCGGAGCCGACGAAGCCGGCCGCGGGGCCTGCGCCGGTCCGCTGGTCGCCGCGGCCTGCGTGCTGCCCGCGGGGCGCCGCGGCCGGGTGCCGGGGCTGGCCGACTCCAAGCTGCTCACCGCAGCCACCCGCGAGCGCGTCTACGAGGAGATCGTGCAGCGCGCCGTCTCCTGGTCGGTCGTCGTCCTGCCGGTCGAGGACCTCGACGCCAGGGGCATGCACGTCACCAACATCGAGGCGCTGCGCCGCGCGGTCAGCACGCTGGACCCCGGCCCGGACTACGTGCTGACCGACGGCTTCCCCGTGCCCGGGCTCGCGCGCCCGGGGCTGGCGGTCTGGAAGGGCGACCGGGTGGCCGCCTGCGTCGCCGCCGCCTCGGTGCTGGCCAAGGTCACCCGCGACCGGATCATGGCCGAGCTGCACGAGCGCTGGCCCGAGTACGACTTCGCCGGTCACAAGGGCTACATCACCGACGTGCACACCGCCGCGCTGGAGCGGCACGGCCCCTGCCCGGAGCACCGGATGCGGTACGTCAACGTCGCCCGGGCCCGCGACCTGCACGCCGCGCGGACCACCCACCTGACCGGTCGCACCGCCATGGTCGATGATGGGGCCATGCGCCCTGTGTCCCGAGCCCTGACGAGCACCGAGGACCGATGAGCACCGAGGACCTCGAGAAGTACGAGACCGAGATGGAGCTGCAGCTCTATCGCGAGTACCGGGACATCGTCCGGCAGTTCACCTACGTGGTGGAGACCGAGCGCCGGTTCTACCTGGCCAACTCCGTGGACCTGCAGGTGCGGGAGGCCGGGGGGGAGATCTACTTCGAGCTCAAGCTCTCCGACGCCTGGGTGTGGGACATGTACCGGCCCGCCCGGTTCGTGCGGAACGTGCGGGTGCTGACGTTCAAGGACGTCAACGTCGAGGAGCTCGACAAACCCGACCTCGAGCTGCCGGACGGCCCGCGCCTGCCCTAGCCGTCCACACCCGGCGGCGTCGTCCACAGACCGCCGCCGCCCCTTCGCCCGCCGCCCCCGGAGCGGCACGGTCGAGGGGTGCCTCCCACCACCGAACTCGGCGCCCACGGCGAGCGGATCGCCGTCGCCTACCTGACCGACCGCGGACTGCAGGTCCTCGATCGCAACTGGCGCTGCCGCGAGGGTGAGCTCGACGTCGTCGCCCGGGAGGGCGACGCCCTGGTCTTCTGCGAGGTGAAGACCAGGCGGGGCACCGGGTACGGCTCTCCCGTCGAGGCGGTCACGCCGGCCAAGCAGCGGCGGCTGCGGGTGCTGGCGCAGCGCTGGCTGGCGGCGCACGACGAGCACGCACCGGAGGTGCGGTTCGACGTCGTGGGCGTGCTGGCGCGCCCCGAGCGCCCGGCGGTCGTCACCCACCTGCGCGGGGCGTTCTCGTGACCCTCGCCCGCACCTGGTCGGTCGGTCTCGCCGGGGTCCGCGGCGCGATGGTCGAGGTCGAGGTGGACATCGCCGCCGGGCTGCCCGGCGTCGTCCTCGTCGGGCTGCCCGACGCCGTGGTCCGCCAGTCGGTCGACCGGGTGCGCGCGGCGATCGCCAACGCCGGGGGCGAGTTCCCCGCCCGCCGGGTCACCATCGGCCTGTCGCCGGCCTCGATGCCCAAGCAGGGGAGCGGGTTCGACCTGGCGCTGGCCGCCGCGGTCCTGGCAGCTGCCGGCGCCGTGCGGCGGCGGGCCGTGGACCGGCTGGTGCTCCTCGGGGAGCTGGGGCTGGACGGGTCGGTGCGTGCCATCCGCGGAGTCCTGCCCGCCGTTCTGGCCGCCGCGCGGGCCGGGCACGCGCAGGTCGTCGTCCCCGTCGCGAACGCCGCCGAGGCCGCCCTGGTGGACCGGGTCGAGGTGCTGGCCGTCGGCACGCTCACCCAGCTCGTCGCCCACCTGACGGGTGCCGAGCGGCTGGTGCCGCACGTCCGGGGCGCGGTGCCGCCGCAGCCGCCGGTCCCCGACCTCGGGGACGTCGTCGGGCAGGCCGCGGGCCGCCGGGCGGTGGAGGTCGCCGCCGCGGGTGGGCACCACCTCTACTTGGCCGGACCACCCGGCGCCGGCAAGACCATGCTCGCCGAGCGCCTGCCCGGGCTGCTCCCGCCGCTGGACGAGGAGGCGGCGCTCGAGGTCACCGCCATCCACTCCGTCGCCGGCACCCTGCCGCCGGAGGCGCCGCTGGTCACCCGGCCGACGTTCGAGGCGCCGCACCACTCCGCGACGATGGCGGCGCTCATCGGCGGCGGCTCCGGCCAGATCCGGCCGGGCGCGCTCTGCCGGGCCCATCGCGGCGTGCTGTTCCTGGACGAGGCGCCGGAGTTCCCCCGCGCGGTGCTCGACACCCTGCGCCAGCCGCTGGAGCGCGGGCAGGTGACCATCCAGCGGGCCGCCGGCGCCGCCACGTTCCCGTGCCGTGCGCAGCTCGTGCTGGCCGCGAACCCGTGCCCGTGCGCCACCGCCGCCGGTGACACCGCCTGCACCTGCAGCCCGCTGGAACGGCGGCGCTACCAGTCGCGGCTCTCCGGCCCGCTGCTCGACCGGGTCGACCTGCGGGTCGAGCTGCGGGTCGAGCTGCCCCCGGTCACCCGGGCGGCCTGGCTGGACGGGCTGCCCGCCCCCGAGCCCACCGCCGTCGTCGCCCAGCGGGTGGCCCGGGCGCGCGCCGCGGCGCGGGAGCGGCTGGCCGGCACCGGCCACGCCCTCAACAGCGAGGTGCCAGGCCGCCTGCTGCGCGAGCGGTTCGCGATCCCGCGCCCGGCGCTGCGGCTGGCCGAGCGGGCGCTGGAGCGCGGCGCCATCTCGGTGCGGGGCTTCGACCGGGTGGTGAGGGTCGCCTGGACGGTGGCCGACCTCGCCGGCCGGACCGTGCCCCACGCCGACGACGTCGCCGAGGCCCTCGGCATGCGGCTGCAGCGGGCGGCGGCGTGACCACCCTCGAAGAGGACCTGGAGGACGCGGCCGCCGCGCCGGCGGTAAGCGGGGTGGTGCACCCGGGGGTCCGCCGCGCGCGGGCGTGGCTGACCCGGGCGGTCGAACCGGGCACCGTCGACCTCTGGCGCTACGTCGAGGACGTCGGCCCGGTCGAGGCGGTGCGGCGGCTGCGGACCGGTGCCGCACCGGCCGGTATCCGCTCGCTGGTCGGCGCCCGCGCGGAAGAGGAAGCAAGCCTGGCCGACCTGCGCCGCGCCGAGCGGTGCGACGCCCGGGTGGTCGTGCCCGAGGACGACGAGTGGCCGGCGTTCCAGCTCCACGCGCTCACGGTCGCGGTCGCGGAGGAACCGCTCGACCGTCGGGAGCAGACCGACCGCACGCTGGCGCTCGTTCCGCCCCTCGCGCTGTGGGTGCGCGGACCGGCCCGGCTCGACGAGGTGACCGCCCGCTCGGTCGGCGTGGTGGGCGCCCGCGCCGCCAGCGCCTACGGCGAGCACGTGGCCGCCGAGCTGGGCCACCAGCTCGGCGAGCGGGGCTGGACCGTCGTCTCGGGGGGGTGCCTACGGGATCGACGGCGCCGCGCACCGGGGAGCGCTGGCCGCGGGGGCGCCCACGGTCGCGGTCCTCTCCTGCGGGGTGGACCGCCCCTACCCGGCGGGCCACGGGGCGCTGTTCCACCGGATCGCCGAGACGGGCCTGCTGGTGAGCGAGTGGCCACCCGGCTGCGCCCCGCTGCGGCACCGCTTCCTCGTCCGCAACCGGCTCATCGCGGCGCTGACCTGCGGAACGGTCGTCGTCGAGGCGGCCGCCCGATCCGGGGCCCTGGCCACGGCCGCGCGCGCCCGGAAGCTGGGCCGCCCGGTGCTCGTGGTGCCCGGACCGGTGACCAGTGCCCTGTCCGTCGGCTGCCACGAGCTGCTCCGCGACGCGCAGTCCGAGGCGGCCCTGGTGACGTCGGCCGCGCAGGTCATCGAGGCGGTCGGCCGCATCGGCGACGACCTGGCGCCCCCGGTCGAGCGCCCGGCGTCCCCGCGGGACGGGCTCTCCGACCTCGCCGCCCGGGTGCTCGACGCCTGCCCGGTGCGCATCGGCGTGAGCCCGGAACGGCTGGCCCGGACGGCGGGGTGCGACGTCCTGGAGGTGCTGCGGGTGCTGCCCGCCCTGGAGCTCGCCGACCTCGTGGAGTGGACCGGCACCGGCTGGCGGCTGGCCCCGCGGGCGAAGCCGCCCGGCGCGGCGGCTTGACCGGGGCCGGGCACCGACGGACGGTGCAGTCGTGGCCACCCCCAGCACCGACGAGGTCCGCGCCGGGCTCCCGCCCGCGCTGGCCGAGGCGCTGGCCGGCTACGAGGAGCACCTGACCGGGCAGCGCGACCTGTCGGCGAACACCGTGCGCAGCTACGTCGGCGACGTCGCCCGGCTGCTGGACCACCTGGCCCGGCGCAGCGGCACCCAGCCGCACGACCTCGACCTCGCCACCCTGCGCAGCTGGCTCGCCCAGGGGCGCACCCGCGGGCACAGCCGGTCGACCACCGCCCGGCACGCCTCGGCGGCGCGCTCGTTCACCGCCTGGCTGCGCCGGGCCGGCCTGACCCCCGAGGACGTCGGACAGCGCCTGGTGAGCCCGAAGGCGCTCCGCACCCTTCCCGACGTGCTCGCCCCCGATCAGGCGCGGGCGCTCGTGGAGACCGCGGCGGGGGCCGACGACCCGGCGCGGCTGCGCGACGCCGTCGTCCTCGAACTGCTCTACGCCAGCGGCATCCGGGTCAGCGAGCTCGTGGGGCTCGACGTCGATGACGTCGACCGGGGCCGCCGGCTGCTGCGGGTGCTGGGCAAGGGGCGCAAGGAGCGCAGCGTGCCCTACGGCGTCCCCGCGGAGCGGGCGCTGGACGCCTGGCTCACCTGCGGGCGGCCGGCGCTGGCCCGGCCGGACTCCGGGCCGGCGCTGCTGCTCGGTCTGCGCGGGGGCAGGCTCGACGCACGCGAGGCCCGCCGCACCGTGCACGCCGCGACGGCCGACGTCCCGGGTGCGCCGGACATCGGCCCGCACGGGCTGCGGCACTCCGCCGCCACGCACGTGCTCGAGGGCGGCGCGGACCTGCGTTCCGTACAGGAGCTGCTCGGCCACGCTAGCCTCGCGACGACACAGATCTACACGCACGTGACGGTCGAACGGCTCCGTGCGGTCCACGCCCAGGCGCATCCCCGTGCCTGAGGCGGGCGGCCGGAGGGCGGGACCTGCGGCGGCAGTCATGACCACGCGGGACCACGGACGGTGCCCGCGCAGCACGACCGAGGAGCGCGACCGTGTCTGAGGCAACCATCCATCGCATCGACGGGTCCGATGACGACCGCGATGCCCTGCTGGCCGACCTGTGGGCGCGGTACGTCGAGGGCCGGGACTCCGGGCTGCGCGACCGGCTGATCCTGCACTACGCGCCGCTGGTGAAGTACGTCGCCGGCCGGGTGGGCAGCGGTCTGCCCGCACACGTGGAGCAGGCCGACCTCATCTCCTACGGCACGTTCGGGCTGATCGACGCCATCACCCGCTACGAGCCGACCCGCGAGGTGAAGTTCGAGAGCTACGCGATGGCGCGCATCCGCGGCGCGATCATCGACGAGCTCCGCAACACCGACTGGATCCCGCGGTCGGTCCGCGTCAAGGCGCGCGCCTTCGAGCGCACCGTCGCCGAGCTCGAGAGCAAGTTGCACCGGACGCCGAGCGACGAAGAGGTCGCCGACGCCATGGACATGGACGTCGAGGACATCCGGAAGTTCCTCGGCCAGCTCTCCCTGGTCAACGTCGTCGCGCTCGACGAGCTGCTCACCGACGACGACGGCGGCTCCCCGCGCCTCGGTGACACGCTCCGGGACCCCAGCGCGCTGGACCCGCAGGCGATGGCGGAGCACGGCGAGGCCCGGCAGCTGCTGGCTCGCGCCGTCGAGCAGCTGCCCGAGCGGGAGAAGGTCGTCGTCTCCCTCTACTACTTCGAGGGCCTGACGCTCGCCGACATCGGCCGGGTGCTCGGCGTGACCGAGAGCCGGATCTGCCAGCTGCACACCAAGGCGGTCCTGCACCTGCGCACCAAGCTCGCCGACATCGCCTGAGGCCGACCCCTGACGACAGCTGGGCAGTCGTCTTGACTCGGCAGCACGGCAGCGGTTCGTCATCTCGTGCGTCCGCGATGCGCGGCCGCGCGCTGCGGTCCCGGCGATCGCTGCGGGTGTGGTCCGCCGTGCTCGCGGTGGCCACCGCTCTGGTCCTCGCCGCGCCCACGTTGTGGCTGGCGTTCGACGAGGGCGCCGTTCCGCCGTCCTCGGACACCCCCGCGCTCCCCACCGGTGTCACGGTGGCGCGGGAGGAGGTGGCGTGCGGGTCCGGTGGCTGCTGACGCGAGCTGACATTGCGCGGGCCCCGCGGTCAGTCAGCCGCGGACCTGGCGGCGAGCGTCGGCCTGCCGCAGGAGGTGTGCAGCGCGCGCAGCCTGCTCGATCGGCGCCGCGTCTGCACTGGGATCCACGTCATCGGAGAGCGGGTCCTCCTGTACGTGCAGTTCGACCGGTCGTGGTCTCTCTGGTGACTCAGCACGGCCTCCCCGAGCCCTCGCCCGCGGCCAGGCGCGGCTCGACGACGAGCTCCCGTCCGTCGCTGTGTCCGTGCGTGCGCCCTGGCCCTCAGTCCCCGGCGGGCTCGTCCCCCGTCCGGGGGCCCAGCAGCGGCTGGGTCTCCGGCGGATTGCGGTGCCCCTCCTGCCAGGGGAGCCGGCCGGTGGAGTCCGGCCACACCAGCTGCAGCGCGTCCACCGAGCCGTGGAGCTGCTCGACCACGGTGAGCCGCTCGGTCTCCTCGACGCGGAGGAACACCACCGGGGAGTCGGCGTCGGTGAGTGCGGTCATCGCCGCTCCGGGGGTGAAACGCGCCCCGGCGCGGACGGCCTCGCCGACCAGGTTCAGGTACTTCTCTGCGGCGGGGAAGGGCAGCCCGACCACGATGACCTCGGGGTGCTGCCAGGCAGCGAGCCCCACGGTGTAGGAGTACCGCGGTTCGCCTGGGTTGCCGCCGCCGTGCAGCACCGCCCAGCCGAACGTGTCGATCACCCGGCGCAGGTCGCGGAGCACCTGGTCGGGATCCTGGCCGCCCTCGACAGGCCCACCCTCGACCGGCTCGTTCGTGGCAGCCGGAGCGCCGGTCGGTTCGCCCGCGCGGGACTTCGCGGCCCGCTTGCGTCCAAATCGCACTCCCCGACGGTAGCGCCGGGTCACCGGCTCGTCGGGGATCTGCGCCTGCTCGCGGTGCACGGTCCGTCACCGGCTGTCGGTCGGCGGGATGCGGAACGTCCCATGCTCGGAGCAGCGGCCGCGCGAACCTAGAGGCGACGCGTGCCCATCGACTTCCACGACGCCAGGAACCGGCGGACGTACTCGGGCCGGGAAGTGGACGCCTCCTGGCGCGACGCCGTCAGTCGGCTGGTCGAGCCGGCGGGCGCCGTGGTCGTGGACGTCGGCTGCGGCGGGGGCCTCTACATCCGCGCATGGCACGAGCTCGGCGCCGTTCGCGTCATCGGCGTCGACTCCAGCCGGCCGATCCTCGTCTCCGCGCGCGCTGATCACGGCGGTCTCCCCGGCGTCGAGTTCACCGTCGGGGAGGCGACCGCCAGCGGACTGCCGGACGCTTGCGCCGACGTCGTCTTCGAACGGGCGCTGGTGCACCACACGCCCGATCCGTCGGCTGTTGCCGCCGAGGCGTTCCGGCTGCTCCGGCCCGGTGGTACCTACCTCGTGCAGGACCGCACCGCCGACGACGTCGCCCAGCCGGGCTCGCCCGGCCACCCGCGAGGCTGGCTGTTCGAGGTCTTCCCGCGGTTGCTGGACGTCGAGACCCGTCGTCGACCTGACCCCGTGGAGTTCCTGGCGACCCTCACCGCGGCCGGCTTCGGCGACGTCGGCACCACGTCGCTGTGGGAGGTCCGTCGCCGGTATCCAGGCCCGAGGCCCTACCTGGCGGAGATCACCGCCCGCACCGGCCGCTCGATCCTCCACGAGCTGACCGACGGCGAGCTCGCCGAGCTGGTCCAGGCCCTGCGAACCAGGCTGCCCGACGGGCCGCTGGAGGAGGCCGACCGCTGGACGGTCTGGAGCGCCCGGCGTCCGGGCTGACGCCTGTGCCGAGGGGCAGCAGCCGGATCTGCGGGGGCCGGAGGAGTGACATCGGGTCCAGGTAGTCCGCACCGCGGCGCAGACCCCAGTGGAGGCAGGCGGGCGCCTGGCAGCCGGGGTGCCCGGCCGCCAGCACGCCCAGCGCGGCGCCGCGGGTGACCGCCTGGCCGGCGCCCACCGACGGCGTCACCGGTTCGTAGGTCGTCCGCAGCCCGCCGGGGTGGTCGACGCTGACCACCGGCCGCCCGGCGACCATCCCCGCGAAGACGACCACCCCGTCCCCCGCGGCCAGGACGGGGGAGCCGGGTGTCCCCGCGAGATCCACTCCACGGTGCCCCGGCCCGTACCGGTGCGGCGGCGGCTCGAACGGCCGGCCGACCACGGGCTCGCCGGGCAGGGGAGGGCTCCAGCTCGATTTCAGCCGGGTCTCGACGACCGGCTCCGGCGCGGCCGCTGCGGGGACGACCCCGGCCAGCGTCACCAGACATAGGAGCAGGACGGCGCACGGCGCGGCGCGGAGGGGCACCCCGCGATGCTGGCCGTCCCGCGGTCCGGTGGACGGCGCCCGGCGTCGCCTGTGGACGCGTGTCGGCGCTGTGGACGGCGGGTGGGGCAGCCACCACCGCGCTATCCGACGGCGAGGACCGCCACCAGCACGCCGACGGGCACCGCGTACGCCACGGCGAGGCCGAGCAGGATCGCGTCCCGGCCGTAGGGCGGGGCGGGCGGGAGCGCGAGGTCGAGCCGGCCCCGCCGGAAGTCCCGTTCCTCGCGTGCGCTGCGCAGCTGCATGGTCGCCAACCAGCCGGCGGCCAGCGCCGCGTAGCCCACCCACGTGCCCGTGACGAAGACCGGCACGGTGTTGTGCACGACCGAACTCCCCGTGCCACCGCGTCCCGGCGGCGGCGCCAGCACCAGCATGGCGAGGACGAAGCCGCAGATCAGGCCGGTCAGCCACGGGGGATAGGGGGCGCCCCGCGCCCGCCGCTGCTCCCCGGCCACGGTGGCGAGGGCGACGAGCAGCGGGAGCACCGCGGCACCCAGCGCCTCGCTGGAGTCCGAGGGCATGAGGTGGGCGAGCGGGCGGGCCAGTCGGTCGTCCAGCATCGAGGCGGCCACGACGGTGGGCAGCACCCCGAGGATCACGAGCCGGACGGCTCGCTGCAGCCGCGTCTGGGACCGGGGGCTGCGCTCCGTGCTGTCCGGCGCAACGCTCATGGGCGAACCTCCTCGTCGACCGGCGGGACGGGCCGGTTCCGGAGGGGCAGCGTGGCATGCCGGCGGCGATCCGACCGGCGGACGAGCACCGCCTGTGGACGGGTATGCTGACCGGTGCGGCCCGTGCGAGCGGGTCGACTTCGCGCGTCCTCTTCCCGCCGATCGGCGGGGCAGTCGCCACCTCGGTCCCGGCCCAGCCGGGTGAGTGGTGCCGCAGGGCGCCAGGGCGGTGCACCACCCGGTGCCCGCGACAACCGGAATGCGTGCGGCCTCGGTCGCGCGCGGAGCAGAAGGGCTGCGATATGGCAGTCGTCAGCATGAAGCAGCTGCTCGACAGCGGCGTGCACTTCGGGCACCAGACCCGTCGCTGGAACCCGAAGATGAAGCGCTTCATCTTCACCGAGCGCAACGGCATCTACATCATCGACCTGCAGCAGACGCTCGGGTACATCGACAACGCCTACGAGTTCGTCAAGCAGACGGTCGCGCACGGTGGCTCGATCCTCTTCGTCGGCACCAAGCGCCAGGCGCAGGAAGTCGTCGCCGAGCAGGCCACGCGCGTCGGCATGCCCTACGTGAACCAGCGCTGGCTGGGCGGCATGCTCACCAACTTCCAGACCGTGCACAAGCGCCTCCAGCGCCTCAAGGAGCTCGAGGACCAGGAGCAGACCGGCGTGCTGGTCAGCCTCTCCAAGAAGGAGCAGCTGGTCCTCAGCCGCGAGAAGGCCAAGCTCGAGCGCAGCCTCGGCGGTATCCGCGACATGCAGAAGGTGCCCAGCGCCATCTGGATCGTGGACACCAAGAAGGAGCACATCGCCGTCGGCGAGGCGCGCAAGCTGAACATCCCGGTCGTCGCGATCCTGGACACCAACTGCGACCCCGACGAGGTCGACTACAAGATCCCGGGCAACGACGACGCGATCCGCAGCATCACGGTGCTGACCCGGGTCATCGCCGACGCCGTCGCCGAGGGGCTCATGGCCCGGTCGGCCGCGCAGGCCAACGCCGGTCGTGAGGACGGCGGCGAGCCGGCCGTCGGCGCCGGCGAGCCGCTGGCCGACTGGGAGCGCGAGCTGCTCACCGGCGGTGGCGACGCCGCTGCCGCGCCGGCCGACGCCGACGCCACCGCCACCCCGCTGCCGGAGACCCCGGCGCAGCCGGCCGACGTCACCGTCGGCGAGGTCGCCCCGGTCGAGGACGTCCCCGCCACCACCGGTGGCAAGGAGACCAACGCCGTCTGACGGTCCGGCGCCGTCCTCCCGCTGATCGGCGGGAGGGCGGCGCCGCCGCACGGCCGTTCCACAGCACGCACCACCCGACCAGAGGGAAGAGACATGCCTGCCTTCACCGCTGCCGACGTCAAGCGTCTCCGCGACGCCACCGGCGCCGGCATGATGGACGCCAAGAAGGCCCTGACCGAGGCCGACGGCGAGTACGACAAGGCCGTCGAGCTGCTCCGGGTCAAGGGTGCCAAGGACGTCGGCAAGCGCCTGGAGCGCTCGACCACCAACGGCATCGTCGTCAGCAAGGACGGCGCCCTACTCGAGCTCGACTGCGAGACCGACTTCGTCGCGAAGAACGCCGACTTCGTCGCCCTCGCCGAGCGGCTGCTCGCGATCGGCCTCGAGAACAAGGCGGCCGACGCCGCGGCGCTGCTGAGCACCGAGGCCGACGGGCAGACCGTCGAGAAGCTCGTCGAGGGCGAGTCCGCCCGCATCGGCGAGAAGCTGGTCCTCTCGCGCTTCGTCGCCTTCGACGGCACCACCGCCGTCTACCTGCACAAGCGGGCCACCGACCTGCCCCCGGCCATCGGTGTCGCCGTGCAGTACTCCGGTGGCAGCGAGGACGCCGCACGCAGCCTGGCGATGCACATCGCCGCCGCGCGGCCGCGCTACCTCAGCCGCGACGAGGTCCCGGCCGAGGCGGTCGAGACCGAGCGCCGCGTGGCCGAGCAGACCGCCAAGGAGGAGGGCAAGCCCGAGCAGGCGATCTCCAAGATCGTCGAGGGTCGGGTCAACGCCTACTACAAGGACTTCGTCCTCCTCGAGCAGCCGTCGATCACCGAGCCCAAGCGCACGGTCAAGCAGATCGTCGACGAGGCCGGCCTGACCGTCGAGCGCTTCGCGCGCTTCGAGGTCGGCCAAGCCTGAGCCGCACCCGGTACCGATGACCGGCCCCGTTCCCCCTCGTGGGACGGGGCCGGTCGTCTGTGCGGACGCCCCCCGCTCGGCAGGAGCCGGGCAGCGGGATGCGGCAGGATCACACACCACCGACAGCACCCATCGACCACTCCAGGGATGATTCGTTGACCGACACCACCGCGCCGCTCTCCGCCCCCACCGCCTTCCAGCCGGCCGACGGCAGCGGCTACCAGCGGGTGCTGCTGAAGCTCTCCGGTGAGTCCTTCGGCGGCGGCAAGGTCGGCGTCGACGCCGACATCGTGCGGGGCATCGCGGAGCAGCTCGCCGAGGTCGTCTCGCGGGGCACGCAGGTCGCCGTCGTGATGGGTGGCGGCAACTTCTTCCGTGGCGCGGAGCTGTCCCAGGCCGGCATGGACCGCACCAAGGCCGACTACATGGGCATGCTCGGCACGGTCATGAACTGCCTCGCGCTGCAGGACTTCTGCGAGAAGGCGGGCCTGGAGACCCGGGTGCAGTCCGCGATCACCATGGGCCAGGTCGCCGAGCCCTACATTCCGCGCAAGGCCATCCGGCACCTGGAGAAGGGGCGGCTGGTCATCTTCGGCGCCGGCGCCGGGATGCCCTACTTCTCCACCGACACCGTCGCCGCGCAGCGGGCGCTGGAGATCGAGTGCCAGGTCCTGCTCATGGGCAAGAACGGCGTCGACGGCGTCTACGACGACGACCCGCGCACCAACCCGGACGCCGTCATGTACCAGGACCTGGACTACGCGACGGTGCTGGCCAAGCAGCTGAAGGTGGCGGACGCGACGGCGATCAGCCTCTGCATGGACAACAAGATGCCGATCGTGGTGTTCGACCTGCTGCGCGACGGCAACATCGCCCGCGCCACCGCAGGTGAGAGGATCGGCACGCTGATCAGCCAGCCGGCCTGACGCCGGCCGCACCGATCGCGCACAGACGAGGACGCCGGCGGGACGACAACCGCCGCAGGAGGGACACCCCGTGATCGACGACACCCTGCTCGACGCCGAGGAGCGGATGGACAAGGCCCTCTCGGTGGCACGGGAGGACCTGGGGTCGGTGCGCACCGGCCGGGCCGCCCCCTCGATGTTCAACAAGATCATGGTCGACTACTACGGCGCGTACACGCCGGTGCCGCAGATGGCGTCGATCACCGTGCCCGAGGCGCGCATGGCGGTCATCAAGCCCTACGACATGAGCCAGCTGACGGCCATCGAGAAGGCCATCCGCGACAGCGACCTGGGCGTCAACCCGACCAACGACGGCCAGATCCTGCGGGTGGTGTTCCCGCAGCTGACCGAGGAGCGGCGCCGCGACCTGGTGAAGCAGGCCCGCGCCAAGGGCGAGGACGCCAAGGTGGCGATCCGGAACATCCGGCGCCGGGCCAAGGACGAGCTCGACCGCATCGCCAAGGACGGCGAGGCCGGTGAGGACGAGGTGCGCCGCGCCGAGAAGGAGCTCGACCACCTCACCGAGCAGCACGTGGCGCAGGTCGACGAGGCGATGAAGAACAAGGAGAGCGAGCTGCTCGAGGTCTGACCTCGCCGCCGCCGCACGACCATGTCGTCTCCCTCCGCCGACCGCCCGGGTGCCCTGCGCCCGGGGGGTCAGCCGTTCCCGCGGCGCGGCGGCCCGATGCCGGGCGAGCGCCGGCGGGACGGCGACACCGGGCCGGTGCCGATCGCGGCCTCGCGTCCGCTGCCGCCGCTCCCGCCGCGCCAGCCGGTCCCGGTCCCGGACGACAGCGAGGTGGCCGAGCCCGATGACGTCCCCACCTCCACGGCTCTGCCCCTGCCCGAGGAGGTCGCGCAGCTCCCCACCACGGAGCAGCCGGTGAGCCGGGCCGGGCGGAACCTGCGCGCGGCCATCGGCGTCGGGGTGAGTCTGGTCGCGCTCGTCCTGCTGTCGCTGCTCCTCTGGCGGCCGGCGTTCCTGGGCGTGCTCGTCGCGGCGATCCTCGTCGCCGTCGTCGAGATCACCCGGGCCCTGGGCAAGGGCGGGTTCTCCGCCCCGCTGGTCCCGCTGCTCGTGGGGGCCTTCGCCATGGAGGCCCTCGCCTGGACGCGCGGCCCGACCGGCCTGCTGGCCGGCTTCTTCCTCACCGCGCTGGCGGTCCTGCTGTGGCGGCTGGCAGGCGGGCCGGTCGGCTACCGGAGGGACGCGGCCGCCGGGGTGCTGGTCGCGCTCTACGTGCCACTGCTGGCCGGCTTCGCCGTGCTGCTCCTGGTGCCCGTCGACGGGGCCCTGCGGGTGATCGCCTTCATCGCCACGGTGGTGGCCAGCGACGTCGGTGGCTACGCCGCCGGGGTGATGCTCGGCAAGCACCCGATGGCGCCGTCGATCAGCCCCAAGAAGTCGTGGGAGGGCATGGCGGGCTCGGTGCTCACCTGCATGCTCGTGGCGACGCCGATCCTGGTCCTCGGCCTGGGCGCCCCCTGGTGGGGCGGGCTGGTCTTCGGCGCCGCGATCGCCGTCTCCGCGACCGTGGGTGACCTCGCCGAGTCGCTCATCAAGCGCGATCTCGGCATCAAGGACATGGGCGACCTGCTGCCCGGCCACGGCGGGATCATGGACCGGTTGGACTCGCTGCTGCCGTCCGCAGCCGTCGCCTACGTGCTGCTGACGGTGCTCGCGCCGGTCTGAGACGGACCGCCACCCACATCGAGCCGACCACCTCGAAGCCGCGGCGGGCGTACCAGTGCCGCGGCCAGTCGTCCGCCGCCGCCTCGAGCACCACCAGGTCGCAGCCGGCATCGACGGCGACGCCTAGGGCTCGGGCGAGCACCGCGTCCGCATGTCCCCGTCCGCGCGCGGCGGTGTCGGTCAGCACCGACTCGACGGCCGCGGTGGCGCCGTCGACGTAGAGCTGACCGGCCGCGACCACGGCGTCGCTCTCGCGGACGACGACGTCGTGCACGCGGACGACCTCGTCGTTGAGGTGCTCGCGACCGACCAGCTGGCTCACGACCTCGTCGAGGAGCTGCGGTGGGGCCGCCTCGCCCTCCCGCCACGAGCGACGCCACAGGTCGTGGACCTCCTCCTGGGCGACCACCTCGGCCCGCTCGCCGCCGGGGAGCCGACCGGCCGGCCGGGCCATCAGCAGCAGCTCCTCGACGTCCCACCCCCGGGCGGCCAGGTCGCCGGCCACGTCGCCGGCGCCCGCCCACCGCAGCGTCGCCGCCAGGTGCGGCCAGCCGGCGTCGGCGGCCACGGCGGCCGAGAGCCCGATGACGGTGCCGGCGTCGGTCGCCTCGGAGAGGAGGAGCCTGTTGTGCGCCCGGGAGTGCGGGAACCGGCGATCGGTGACGGCCACCCCGCCCGGTACGTCGCGCACCTCCACGGCCCGCCGCACCGTCATGGACAGGTAGAGGGCCAGCGCTCTTCCGAGCGCGTCGTCCGGCCGAGGCAGCACCGGCACGGCGGGCGGCCGGTACGGGACGACGGCGACGACAGCCGACGTCGGCAGGGCGCCGAAGAGGTGCGGGAAGAGCATGTCGGCCGGATCCGCGGGTCGACCCGGCTCGAACCGCACGGGGACGGTCAGCCGAGCCGGGTCGACGACCAGCAGGACGAGGTCGCGTCGCCCGGGGAACAACCGCTGCGCGGGCAGGTGCACCTGGTCGGGCGTCGACAGGTGGACGAATCCGCCCGGGCCGGGCTGGATCGACCCCTGCCGCAGGGCGGGGCGCGCCACCGCGCCGGCTCCAGGAGGTGCAGGAGGACGTCGGTGCTCACCCCTGCGATCCTCCCTGGGTGCACGACGACGAACTGCCCGGACCCACCGACTGGGGGACGACCGTCGGCGTCGGCCCGTGGGCGGGGCCGTGGCCGGACGATTCCCGCTACGACCCGCAGCTGCTCGCCGAGGGCGACCGGCGCAACGTCGTGGACCGCTACCGCTACTGGACGGTCGAGGCGATCGTGGCCGACCTCGACCGGCGCCGGCACCCCTTCCACGTCGCCATCGAGAACTTCGGCCACGACCTGAACATCGGAACGGTGGTGCGCACCGCCAACGCCTTCCTCGCGGCCGAGGTGCACGTGGTGGGCCGACGGCGGTGGAACCGACGCGGAGCGATGGTCACCGACCGCTACCAGCGCCTCCGCCACCACGCCGACGTCGGCGGGCTGCTGGAGTTCGCCGCCGAGCGGGGACTCACCGTCGTCGCCGTCGACAACGGGCCCGGCGCGGTCCCGCTCGAGACCACCGAGCTGCCCGAGGGCTGCGTGCTGCTGTTCGGCCAGGAGGGGCCGGGGCTCACCGAGGAGGCGCGCGGCGGCGCGGCGCTCACCGTCTCGATCGCCCAGTTCGGCTCGACCCGCTCGATCAACGCGGGCGTCGCCGCCGGGATCGCCATGCACGCGTGGATCCGGCAGCACGCCGGTCCCGCTTAGCCCGCGAGGACCTCCCGCAGCCGCGCCGCGAACTCCTCTGGCTGGCCGGGCTGGCCGAACTCGCCGCCCATGAACCCGCCGTGGTGGCTCGGGAAGACGGCCAGCTCGGAGCCGAGGAGCCGCGCGGTCGCCTCGGCGGTACGCCAGGTGACCGTTCCCTGGGACTCGGTCCCGGCGGCGATCACCACCCGGCTGGCCGCGGACCGGAGCGCCTCGGCGTCCGGCCGGAAGGCCGTGACCGCGTTGGAGGCGCCCGAGAGCAGGGGGTCGGTACGCGATCCGTCGTCCTCGGCAGGCAGCCCGAAGACGGCCGGGTCGGGGGCGGCGATTTCGTCGGTGAACTCGCCCTGCCACGAGGTGAGCGCGATGAACGCGGCCATGCCCGCACCCCAGCCGCTCTTGTCGTAGGTGAGCTGCACCTGTCGTTCGGCGGCGAAGGCCTGCTCGGCGTCGGGCAGGACCGACAGGATCGGGGGTTCGTGCGCGACCAGGGTGCGCACGTCGCCGGGGTGCTCGGCCACCCAGGCGAGCGCGGTCACCGCGCCGCCGCTGCTGGCGAAGACGTCGACCGGACCGGCGCCGAGGGCCTCGACGAGCAGGTGGAGATCCTCGGCCTGACGGGCGGGATCGTGATCGGTGCGCCCGTCGGTGCGCGTGCTGCGGCCCAGGCCCCGCGGGTCCACGGTGACCACGGTCCGTTCGGGGAAGAGGCCGGCGAGCGTGCCGAACCCGCTCGCGTCCATCGGCTG
Organism: Blastococcus sp. SYSU DS0552; assembly: GCF_054050815.1. Taxonomy (NCBI): domain Bacteria; kingdom Bacillati; phylum Actinomycetota; class Actinomycetes; order Geodermatophilales; family Geodermatophilaceae; genus Blastococcus; species Blastococcus sp. SYSU DS0552. The sequence goes on along the minus strand of NZ_JBJHAB010000008.1, from coordinate 36,219 downwards.
GCCGATCATCAGCAGCGGCGGCTGTCCGTCCTCGGCCGGGAGGGGGCCGCGGACGTCGTAGACGAGGGTGGCGCCCGGTACGGGCAGCGACAGCGTGGTGGTCATGCCCTTCCAACCGGCGCGCCGACCGGAACTCATCGGTGCAGCGGGGGATCGGGGTCGATGCCGCGGGCGTGCAGCGCCGACTCGACGGCCTCGCACACGGTGCGAACGACGGCCACGCGCGCCCACCGCTTGTCGTCGGCCGGGATGACGTGCCACGGGGCCACCGGGGTGTCGGTGCGGTCGAGCATCTCCTCGACCGCCGCCTCGTACTCGCCGCGCTTCTCCCGGTTGCGCCAGTCCTCGTCGGTGAGCTTCCACGCCTTGTAGGGGTTCGTGCGACGGGACTCGAAGCGGTGGAGCTGCTCCTCGGGGGAGACGTGCATCCAGAACTTGACCAGCACGGTGCCCTCGGCGGCCAGCGAGGTCTCCAGGTCGACGATCTCCTGGTAGGCCCGGCGCCACGCCTCCTCCGTGGTGAAGCCCTCCACCCGCTCGACCAGCACCCGGCCGTACCAGGAGCGGTCGAGCACGGCCATGCCGCCCCAGCCGGGCAGGACCGGCCAGAACCGCCACAGGAAGTGGTGCCGCTTCTCGTCGTTCGTGGGAGCGGCGAACTGCGCCACCCGGACGTGCCGGGGGTCGAGCTCGCCGACCAGCCGCTGGATCGCGCCGCCCTTGCCCGAGGCGTCCCAGCCCTCGAACAGCACCAGCAGCGGCGGGCCGAGCTCACCCGGCCCGATCTGCCCGCCCAGCAGCAGGCGCAGATGGACCAGGCGCTCCTGCGCCGCGGCCAGCTGTTTCTTCCCCTCCTTCTTGTCCAGGGAGAGGCTCAGGTCGACGTCGTCCAGCCGGCTCATGGCCCCAGACCCTGCCAGGAATTCACCCTGCTCGCGTGAGTTCGGTCTCCGGACCGGCCCCGGTGGCCCGGGGGAGTGGGACCATGGAGTGGTTATGACTGCCCTGCCCCTGGTCTTCGATGCCCCCCGCCGCGGCAAGCCGCCGCGCCACCTCGCCGATCTCACCCGCGAGGAGGCCCGCGCGGCGGTGGCCGAGCTCGGCCAGCCGGCGTTCCGGGCCGACCAGCTCGCCCGGCACTTCTACCGCGGGGTCACCGACACCGCACTGATGACCGACATCCCGGCCGCCGCCCGCGAGTCGCTGCGCGAGGCCCTGCTGCCCGGGCTGCTGACCGTCGTCCGCCACCAGACCGCGGACAACGGTCGCACCCGCAAGACGCTCTGGCGGCTGCACGACGGGGCGCTCGTGGAGAGCGTCCTCATGCGGTATCCCGACCGCGCCACCGTCTGCATCTCCAGCCAGGCCGGCTGCGGCATGGCCTGCCCGTTCTGCGCCACCGGCCAGGCCGGGCTCACCCGCAACCTCTCCGCGGCCGAGATCATCGGCCAGGCGGTTGCGGCCGCCGGGGACATGGCCAACGGGGAGGTCGCCGGTGGGCCCGGGCGGCTGTCCAACGTGGTGTTCATGGGCATGGGGGAGCCGCTGGCCAACTACGCCCGGGTGCGCAAGACCCTCGACGCGCTGCTCGGCACCGCCCCCTACGGACTGGGCCTCTCGCAGCGGTCGGTCACCGTCTCGACCGTCGGCCTGGTGCCGGCGATCCGCCGGCTCACCGAGGAGGGGCGCAACGTCACCCTCGCGGTCAGCCTGCACGCCCCCGACGACGAGCTGCGCGACACCCTGGTGCCGATCAACACCCGCTGGAAGGTCGGCGAGGTCATCGACGCCGCCGACGCCTACGCGCGGAAGACCGGCCGGCGCTACTCGGTGGAGTACGCGCTCATCCGCGACGTCAACGACCAGCCGTTCCGCGCCGACCTCCTCGGGAAGCTGCTGGCCGGGAAGCTCGCGCACGTCAACCTCATCCCGCTGAACCCGACGCCGGGCAGCCCCTGGGACGCCAGCCCGCTGCCCGCGCAGCGGGAGTTCGTCGCCCGGCTTCGGGCGGCCGGTGTCGCGACCACGGTGCGCGACACCCGGGGCCAGGACATCGACGGCGCCTGCGGGCAGCTCGCCGCCGCCGACCGGGTGGAGGGCGTGCCGGCCGTCGCGATACCCGTCCCGGCCGTCGAGGAGCCGGTGCCGCTGGGCGCCGAGGCCGACCAGGGGTGAGCACGGCGCTGCCCGACGCCGAGGTCCACGAGCACACCCACGGCGACGTCTCGGGCGGCTGGCTCCGGGCCGCGGTGTTCGGCGCCATGGACGGCCTGGTCACCAACACGGCCCTGGTCGCCGGGGTCGGTGGGGGCGGCGCCGCACCGCGCGCGATCGTCCTGGCCGGCGTGGCGAGCCTGGTCGCCGGCGCGGTCTCGATGGCGCTGGGCGAGTACACCTCGGTCAAGACGCAGAACGAGCAGCTGGACCTCGAGATCGAGAAGGAGCGGCGGGAGCTCACCCGCAACCCCGCCGGCGAGCTCGCGGAGCTGACCGCGATGCTGCAGGACCGCGGGGTGGACGCGCGGCTGGCCCGGCAGGTCGCCGCGCAGCTGTCGGCCGATCCGGAGATCGCCCTGCGGCTGCACGTGCTGGCCGAGCTGGGCGTCAACCCGGAGGAGCGCCCCTCCCCACGGGTGGCGGCGGTCTCGTCGTTCCTGACCTTCGCGACGGGCGCCGTGCTGCCGCTGCTGCCGTACTTCCTGGGGGCCCCGGTCCTGTGGGTGGCTCTGCTCAGCGGGGGTCTGGGTCTGCTGCTGGCCGGTGCGCTGTCCTCGCGCTTCACGCCACGGCCCTGGTGGTATGCGGGCCTGCGCCAACTGCTGTTCGGCGCCGCCGCGGCGGGCGTCACCTACCTGATCGGTGCGGCGATCGGCGTCGCGGTCACTTGATCCGGCGCCGTTCGCCGTCCGGGACGCCGTGGCGGCGTCCCGGACGAAGGAACTAGCGGCGCCAGGCGGTCTTCTTGCGGCGGATGTCCCAGATGAGGACCGTCGCCATGACCGCGGCGAGGCCGATCAGCCAGAGGTCCTCCACCCGGCCCTCGTGGTTGCCCACCAGGTAGAGCAGGATCACCGCGGTCGCGATCCAGCCGCCGATCTGGCCCCACTTCCCGGTCTCGCCGTGCCAGCCCCAGTCCTCGGGCTGCTCGTGCTCCACGGGGTGCTCGCCGGCGCGGACGACGGCCTCTTCACGGCCGGGCTGGTTGACCCGCTGGGTCGACGGGGAGTGCAATGCCTCGGTCACCCCGCCATTCTGGCAGGAGCCGGTCCCGCGCACGCCCCGAGGTGGCTCCTCGGCGGGTCGTCAGCCGTCGCAGGTGAGCCCGGTCCCGGCCAGCGCGGCGGCGGTGCCGGCCGTCGGGAGGCGGGCCAGGCCGGAGCCCACCGGGTCGCCGACGGGCAGCACGCGCACGTCGCGGACGTCGGCGAGGGCCAGGTCGAGCAGGTCGACCACGGAGGTCTCGCCGTCCACGGCCAGGGCGCCGGAGACGGCCCACGCCACCGACTGCAGCCGCCAGGGCTGCACACCCGACGCCTGCACCTGGGTGGCCAGCGCGGCGAGGATGTCGCCGGCCGCGCTCGCCCGTCCGTCCGGGTCGACGGGTGCGGGGACCCAGGCGCCATCGACCAGGTGCTCCGGATGGCGCGAGCGCACGAGCGCGAGCGCGGTCGCCCCGTCGACGTGCGTGCGACCCGCCGTCTCGAGCAGCAACCCCGCGGCGGGGTCGCGCACCGGCTCGGGAACCTCCACGTGCAGCCCCCCGGCGGCGTCGACCACCTCGGCGAAGCCGGCGAGGTCGACGGTCAGCAGGTGGTCAGTGGGGATGCCGAGGCCGCACAGCGCGTCGACGGTGGCCTGCGGCCCGTCCAGCCAGCTCAGGGCGAGCCGGTTGGCGGTGCGGCCGTGACGGACGAGCAGGTCGCGCGGCACCGACCACGCAGTGGTCCCGGTGTTGGTCTGGTGCACGACCAGGACGACGTCCGCCCGGCTGCCCGGCACCGCCTCCACGGTGCCGAAGTCGCGCGGGTCGGCACCCGCGGGGAGCCGCTCGCGGGAGTCCAGGCCGACGATGACCCACGTCCGCCCGTCGGCGTCACCGGAACCGCCCGCGAGGTCGACCGCCACGGAGTCGATCCGCGTCGACACGAGAACGACGTCGGCGGCCACCAGCCCGAGGAGGACGAGCAGCGCCACCAGCACCACCGGCAGTCGGTACCTGGGCGGTCCGGAACGCGCCGGACGCCGGCCAGGGGTTTCCTGGCCGGCGTCCGGGTCGTGCGATGAAGTCATGCTCAGGCCTGCGAGGCCCCCGCGCGGCGACGGGAGACGACCAACGCACCGCCACCGGCGACGAGCAGGCCGGCGCCGAGGGCCAGCGGCAGGCCGACGCTGGCGCCGGTGTAGGCCAGGCTGTCGGTGCTGGTGGTGGCGGCCGCCACCTCCAGGGTCTCCTGGAAGTAGGTGCCCTGGTCACCCTCGTACACGAGGGTGTGGGTGCCCTCGGCGGTGCCCTCGGCGAGGGTGAACTCCGCGGTGACGACGCCGTCGCCGTCGGCGGTGAAGGTGCCGATCGTGGTCGGGGTCGAGTGCATGGTCAGCGTGACCTTCTCGCCGGGCTTGAAGCCCTTGATGACCTTGACGATCTTCTGGCCGGGCGCGGCGCTCTTCGCCGCAGTGCTGGTCGCGGGGCCGACACCGGCGGTGTTGGCCGACTCGCCGCGGATGGCGCCGGTCGGCGTGGGGGCGGAGTTTTTCTCCGGGGCCGGGGCCTCCTTCTCCGGGGCGGGGGTCTTCGAGCCGGGCGGGACGACCGTGACCGTGACCGGGGGGTACTGGCCGTCTGCTGTGTAGTAGTCGCAGTTGACCTCGAGCTGGTACGTGCCGGGCTCAATGTCGACGTACATGGCGAGTTCGAGCGTCCAGCTGCCGTCCTCCTCGGCCTGGGTCCAGCCGTCGAACAAGGAGCTGTCGGGGCCGACGAAGTAGACGTCGGTGGGGTGGGTGGCCCCCTCGGGAGCCAGGCATCCGGTACCGGAGAGGACGATGGGGCTGCCCACTTCCACCGTCGCGTCGGCGATCGTGGGGGTGGGCAGAGTGGGCGCGGCGAAGGCGGTCGGGGCGAAGAGCAGGCCGGCCGAGACGCTGGCGACAGCGGTCAGGCCGGTCGCCGCGGCGACGCGGTTGCGGGTGTGGCGGGTCATGGAGAGCTCCGGAGTGTCAGGGGCCCGGACTCCCGAGCCGTCGAGATGAGTATCGGCACGCAGAGGAATCAGATGTAGCCAATCGCCCACGACACGCCGCGAGAATTCACATCGCTCGGCCAGATCGCACCATGGGCGCGGAGCGGACGGTTCCCGCTATGGCATGTCCTGCCAAGCGATCGGGGCTTGTTGGTGAGGTGTCACCGTGCGCAGCAGTGGCGCCCCCCGCCCGATCCCCCCGTCGCCGGCGCCATCGGCGCCCGTGGTTGGCAGGATGCCCGCATGAGCCAGCCGCGCGAGGTCACAGTCCTCGGCTCCACGGGATCCATCGGCCGGCAGGCGCTGGCCGTCGCCGCGCAGAACCCCGACCGGCTCCGCATCACCGGCCTGGCGGCAGGAGGAGGAGACGTCGGGCGGCTCGCCGAGCAGGCGCTGGCGCTGGGCGTGCGTACCGTCGCCGTCGCGCGGGCCACCGCCGCCCAGGACCTCCAGCTGGCCTTCTACGCCGCGGCGCAGCAGCGCGGCTGGGCCAAGGGGGAGTTCGCGCTGCCCGAGATCCTCGCCGGCCCGCGCGCCGCCGAGCAGCTGGCGACCCGCCCGGCCGACGTCGTCCTCAACGGGATCACCGGCTCGATCGGGCTGGGGCCGACGCTGTCGGCGTTGCGGGCCGGGCGCACCGTCGCCCTGGCCAACAAGGAGTCCCTCGTCGCCGGTGGTGACCTGGTCCTCGCGGCGGCCGCCCCCGGTCAGCTGGTGCCGGTCGACTCCGAGCACTCCGCCCTCGCCCAGTGCCTGCGCGGCGGCTCGCGCGTGGAGGTCGCCCGGCTGGTGCTCACCGCCAGCGGGGGACCGTTCCGGGGCCGCACTGCCGCCGAGCTCGCCGAGGTCACGGTGGCGGATGCGCTGGCCCACCCGACGTGGGCGATGGGCCCCGTCGTGACGATCAACTCGGCGACCCTGGTCAACAAGGGGCTGGAGCTGATCGAGGCGCACCTGCTCTTCGGCGTCCCCTACGCCGACATCGACGTCGTCGTGCACCCGCAGTCGATCGTCCACTCGATGGTCACGTTCGCCGACGGCGCCACGATCGCGCAGGCCAGCCCGCCGGACATGCGGTTGCCGATCGCCCTGGGGCTGGCCTGGCCCGACCGCCTGCCCGACGTGCAGCCGCCGCTGGACTGGTCGACCGCGAGCACCTGGGAGTTCTTCCCACTGGACGAGCAGGCGTTCCCCGCCGTGCGGCTGGCCCGCGCGGCGGGAGAGGCCGGCGGAGTGGTGCCCGCCATGTACAACGCCGCGAACGAGGAGGCCGTCGCCGCCTTCACGGCGGGTCGCCTCTCGTTCCCAGGAATCGTCCAGCTCGTCGCGCGTACCCTCGACGCCGCGCCGGACCTCGGCGCCCCCACCTGCGTCGAGGACGTGCTGGCGGCGGAGAAGTGGGCCCGGGAGCACGCCCGGGGCGTCATCGCCGGAGGCTGAGCTGAGCGGGATCCTGCTGACGGTCGTGGGGATCGTCCTGTTCGCCCTCGGCCTGATGTTCTCCATCGCCTTCCACGAGGCGGGCCACTTCTGGTGGGCGCGGAAGTTCGGCATGCGGGTGCCGCAGTTCATGGTGGGCTTCGGTCCCACCGTGTTCTCCCGGCGCCGCGGCGAGACCGAGTACGGCGTCAAGGCCATCCCGCTGGGCGGCTACATTCGCATCGTCGGCATGATCCCGCCGGCCGAGGAGGGCGAGAGCAAGCGGGCCACCCGCATGCGCAGCTTCATCGCCGAGGTGCGGGGGCAGGCGCTCAACGACGTGCGGCCCACGGACGGCGACCGCGTCTTCTGGAAGAAGCCGTGGTGGCAGCGGGTCATCGTCATGTTCGCCGGCCCCTTCCACAACCTGGTGCTCGCCGTCGTCCTCTTCACGGTCGTGCTGGTCGGCTTCGGCATCCCGGAGATCACCACGACGATCCGTCAGGTGCCCGAGTGCGTCCTGCCGGCGGGCGCCGCCACCGCCACGGCCGAGGACCCCTGCTCGATCCCGATCACGCCGGCGGGGGAGCGCTGCGAGGCCGGGGCGGCCGACTGCTCCCTGCCGCCGCGCAGCCCCGCAGTCCGGGCCGGGCTCCAGCCCGGTGACACGGTGGTCGCCCTGGACGGCGAGCCGGTTCCCCGGGAGACCGACGTCGGCTGGGAGCAGGTGCAGGAGACGATCCGGGCCAACGCGGGTGAGCCGGTCGTCTTCACCGTCGAGCGCGACGGGGAACGCGTGGACCTCACCGTCACCCCGATCCAGAACCTCGTCTACGCCGACGAGGACGGCGAGACGACCCAGACCGTCGGGTTCGTCGGGATCAGCCCCCTCCAGCGAGAGGTGCGCCAGTCCTTCGCCGAGGTGCCCGGCCACTTCGGCGACATCCTGGTCCGGTCGGTCGACCGGCTGGTCGAGATCCCCGAACGGGTGCCGCAGCTGTTCCGCGCCGCCTTCCTGGGTGAGGAGCGCGACCCGCTGGGGCCGATCGGGGTCGTGGGCGTCAGCCGCATCTCCGGCGAGGTCTTCGCGCTGGAGCAGTTGTCCCCGGTGCAGAAGATCGGGTACTTCATCCAGCTGCTGGCCGGGTTGAACCTGGTGCTGTTCCTGTTCAACCTGCTGCCGATCTACCCGCTCGACGGCGGGCACGTCGCCGGGGCGCTGTACGAGAAGGCGCGATCGGTCGTCGCACGGCTGCGTGGCAAGCCCGACCCGGGTCCCTTCGACATCGCCCGGCTGATGCCGGTCGCCTACGCCGTCGCCGGGCTCTTCCTGGGGCTGTCCCTGCTGCTGCTCATCGCCGACGTGGTCAACCCGGTCAGGCTGGCTGGGTGACCGGCGCGGCCGGTGCCGCGGTGCGGCGGACCGGCCGGGAGGCGATCAGGACGCCGCCCACCACGAACCCGCCGGCGACGAGCTCCACCGGGTCGAGGATCTCGCCGAAGGCCAGCCACGACGCGAGGACGCCGACCACCGGCACGAGCATGGAGAACGGTGCCACCACGTTCGACGGGTGGCGCGACAGCAACGTGTTCCAGATGCCGTAGCCGATGAGCGTCGCCACCACGACGACGTAGAGCAGGCCGAGCACCGACGGCAGCGCCTCGGCCGTGACCGCGGTCGACAGCGAACGCAGGATGCGGTCCGGTCCCTCGACGAGCAGCGCCAGGGCCAGCATCGGCAGGGGTGGGATCGCCGCCGTCCAGAGCGTGAGGTGCAGGGCGTTCGGGGCCTGGGCCCGCCGACTGCAGACGTTGCCGATCGCCCAGCCCAGCGCGCCGCAGAGGGTGAGGGCCACGGGCAGCCAGGCGGCCGTCTGCGCCCGGTGGACCGCGATCGCGGCGAGGCCGAGGACGGCGATACCGACCCCGGCGAGCTGCCGCGCGGACAGTCGCTCGTGCAGCCAGAAGCCGGCGATGAGCACGGTGAAGGGTGCCGACGCCTGCAGCACCAGGGAGGCCAGCCCGCTCGGCATGCCGGCGGCCATCCCGGCGTAGAGGAAGGCGAACTGCAGGATCCCGATGCCCACCGCCACCCCGATCAGCCAGCGGAGGGGAACGGGAGGGCGGGGGATGAGCAGGACCGCGGGCAGGCCCACGAGGGCGAAGCGCAGGGCGACCATGAACAGCGGCGGGAACTGCTCGAGCGCCAGGGCGGTGGCCGGGAAGTTCAACCCCCAGCACACCGCGACGAGGCAGGCGAGGAGGCGGTCGCGGAGAGGCACGCCAGAAAGCGTGCGTCTCCGCTTCGATGAAGGACAAGCACGAAGTCGTGAACGGTCCCTGTAGGTTCACTACATGAACGACGCCCCGGCCCTGTGGGACCGGGTCGACCCCGCGCAGCTCCTCCTCCTGCGCGAGCTGGCCGAGCACGGGTCGGTGACCGCCGCCGCTCGCTCCACCGGGCGGACGCCGTCGGCGGTGTCCCAGCAGCTGAAGGTGCTGCAGCGACGGGTGGGCGTGCCGCTGGTCGAGCGGCTCGGCCGGGGCGTCCGCCTGACCGACGCCGGCAGGGCGCTGGCCGGCATCGCCACCGGCGTCGCCACCGCGCTGGCCGTCGCCGAGGCGGACTGGGCCGGTTACCGCGGCGGCGCCGGCGGGACGGTCCGCCTCGCGGTCTTCCACTCCGCCGGCGAGCTGCTGGTCCCCGGGCTGCTCGACCGGCTGGCCGCGGTTCCGCAGATCGCCCTCGAGACGTATGACGAGGACGTGTCGCAGGACGGCTTCGCGGCGCTCACCGCGGGCTACGACATCGTGGTCGCGCACCGGTCCGACGACGTGGTGCCCCCGGACCGGGCGGGTGCCGAGGTCCGGCTGCTCCTGCGGGAGCCGCTGGACGTCGCCCTGCCCCTGGACCACCCGCTGGCCCGGCGGGCCCGCGTGAGCCCGCTCGACGTGATCGGCGAGCAGTGGATCGCGCCCCCGGCCGAGTTCCCGATCGACCGGGTGCTGACGGCGATCGCCGCGCGGGCGGGGCGACCGGTCCGCGTCGTGCGCCGGACCACGCACCTGCCCCTGATGGAGAAGCTCGTCGCCCGGGGGCACGGCATCGCACTGCTGCCGCGGCACACGACCCGGGAGCGGGCCGAGGGGCGGCTGGCGCTGGTGCCCCTGGCCGACCTCCGCGCCGGGCGGATCGTCGAGGCGCTGGCACGCCCGGACAAGGCCGCCCGGCGCGCGGTGCAGACGGTGCTCGGCGAGCTCGTGGCGGAGGCGGAGCCCTACCGGGACCGCGACGCCGGCCGCGCCTGACCGGTCGGCCGGCGCGGCGCCGCGCGGTCGTCGTCGTCCAGCCCGACCGACGTCACAGCAGCGCCACCAGCATCGATCGCGCCGCGGGGGATACTGGCCCCATGGCGATCCCCGTGGGCCTCGGCATGCCCGCTGCTCCTCCGCCCGTCCTGGCCCCGCGCCGGAAGACCCGCCAGTTGATGGTCGGTGGCGTGGGCGTGGGCAGCGACCACCCGGTCAGCGTGCAGTCGATGTGCACGACCAAGACCGCCGACATCAACGCGACCCTCCAGCAGATCGCCGAGCTCACCGCGTCGGGGTGCCAGATCGTGCGGGTCGCCGTGCCCGACACCGACGACGTCGAGGCGCTGCCGATCATCGCGAAGAAGTCGCAGATCCCGGTGATCGCCGACATCCACTTCCAGCCGCGCTACGTGTTCGCCGCGATCGACGCCGGCTGCGCCGCCGTCCGCGTCAACCCGGGCAACATCAAGAAGTTCGACGACAAGGTCGGCGAGATCGCGAAGGCCGCGAAGGACGCCGGCGTCCCGATCCGGATCGGCGTGAACGCCGGGTCACTGGACAAGCGGCTGCTCGCCAAGCACGGCAAGGCCACGCCCGAGGCGCTGGTCGAGTCGGCGCTGTGGGAGTGCTCGCTGTTCGAGGAGCACGACTTCCGCGACATCAAGATCTCGGTCAAGCACAACGACCCGGTGGTCATGGTCCGCGCCTACGAGCTGCTGGCCGCCCAGTGCGACTACCCGCTGCACCTGGGCGTCACCGAGGCCGGCCCCGCCTTCCAGGGGACCATCAAGTCCGCCGTCGCCTTCGGGGCGCTGCTGAGCCAGGGCATCGGCGACACCATCCGCGTCTCGCTCTCCGCGCCGCCGGCCGAGGAGGTCAAGGTCGGCAACCAGATCCTGGAGTCGCTGAACCTCAAGCAGCGCGGGCTGGAGATCGTCAGCTGCCCGTCCTGCGGCCGGGCCCAGGTCGACGTCTACAAGCTCGCGAACGAGGTCACCGCCGGCCTGGAGGGCATGGAGGTGCCGTTGCGCGTCGCCGTCATGGGGTGCGTCGTCAACGGTCCGGGTGAGGCGCGCGAGGCCGACCTGGGCGTGGCGTCGGGCAACGGCAAGGGCCAGATCTTCGTCAAGGGGGAGGTCGTCAAGACCGTGCCGGAGTCACAGATCGTCGAGACCCTCATCGAGGAGGCCATGCGGATCGCCGGGGAGCACGTCGACGCCGGCGAGCCCTCCGGGCCGCCGGTCGTCACCGTCAGCTGACCCGTGCTCCGAACGCCCAGCGCCCGCGTCCTCGACGAGGCCGACGAGCCGGCGGTGCACCGGCTGCTGGCCACCGACCCGGTCGCTGCCTGCGTGCTCGCGGGACGGGTCGAGGTCGCGGGGACGGCGGCGCCCGCCCTCGGAGCCCCGCTCTGGGGCATCGGCAGTGGCCGCGAGCTGGACGCGGTGTGCCTGGCCGGCGCCAACCTCGTCCCGTTCGCCCGGCCCGGGGCCGAGCGGCCCGCCGCCGTCGCCTTCGCCGAGCGGGCCCGCCGGGCCGGGCGCCGCTGCTCCACGATCGTGGGCCCGTCGGCCGCCGTGGCGCCGCTGTGGGAGCTGCTCGAGCCCTCCTGGGGCCCGGCCCGCGACCACCGGCCCCGGCAGCCGCTGCTGGCGATCGACGGCCCGCCCGCCGTCGCGCCCGAGCCCCGGGTGCGGCCGGTGCGCCCGGACGAGCTCGAGGTCCTGCTGCCGGCGGCCGTCGCGATGTTCACCGAGGAGGTCGGGGTCAGCCCGCTCCGGGTCGACGGGGGCGCCGGGTACCGGGCGCGGGTCGACGAGCTGGTCCGGGCCGGCCAGTCGCTGGCGTGGATCGAGGACGGGCGCGTGCTGTTCAAGGCGGAGATCGGCGCGGTCTGCCGGGCCGCCTGCCAGGTGCAGGGCGTGTGGGTCGCGCCGACCCTGCGCGGCCGGGGGATCGGCACGGCCTGCACCGCAGCGGTGGTCGAGTACGCCCGCGCCGCCATCGCGCCGGTCGTCAGCCTGTACGTCAACGACTACAACACCCGGGCCCGCGCGTCCTATCGTCGGGTGGGGTTCCGCGAGGTCGGCGAGTACGCGAGCGTCCTCTTCTGAGCCATCGGATCCGTCTGACAACCTGTGACCGTGTCGACACGACGACGTCTCGCTCTCCCGGCCGCCCTCCTCGTGCTGACCGGCCCGGTGCTGGCCGGCTGCTCGGGCAACAGCGAGGACGACGTGCGGGCCGCGGCCCAGGCGTTCCTCGACGACTGGGCGGCGGGCGACGTCCCTGCGGCGGCCGGCGCGACCACCGATCCCGACGCCGCGGCGGCGCTGCTCGCGCAGACGGCCGATGACCTGCCCGGCGCCGAGCTGGCCACCGAGGTCGGCGAGGTGACCGTCGACGACGGCGCGGCCACCGTCGGGTGGACCGCGACCTGGGACCTGGCCGCGGCACCGGAGTGGAGCTACGAGGCCACCTTGCGGCTGCGGGAGGGCGACGACGCCTGGGAGGTGGTCGCCGAGCCCGCGATGGTGCACCCCGAGCTGGCGGAGGGTCAGCACTTCGAGCTCGACCGCACCCTGCCCGATCGTGCGCCGATCACCGATGCGACCGGTGCCCCGCTGTTCACCCCCACCGAGGTGGTCAACGTGGGCGTCGACCCGGCCCGCGTCACCGACCTGCCGTCGCTGGCGTCGGCGCTCGGGGCGGCCACCGGCATCGATCCCCAGGAGATCGTCGCGGACGTCCAGGCGGCGCCGGAGGGTCAGTTCGTGCCGGTGATCTCCCTGCGCCGCCCCGACTTCGAGGAGATCCGCGCGCAGGTGTTCGACCTGCCCGGTGCGGTCTTCCCCACCGAGACCCGTCTGCTCGCCCCGACGGCGCGGTTCGCCTCGGCCCTGCTCGGCCGGGTGGGGCCGGCGACCGCGGAGATCATCGAGGAGACCTCGGTGGACGGGCAGCCGCGGTACGCCGCCGGTGACCAGCTCGGCTTGTCCGGGCTGCAGCGGGCGTACCAGGACCAGCTCACCGGCACACCCGGGTTCACCGTGTCGGTGGTCAGCACCGACGAGGCGACCGGTGATGCAGGCCGGGAGATCGCCTCGGTGGCCCCGGTCGCCGGGGAGCCGGTGCAGACCCCCCTGGTGCCGGAGATCCAGAACGCCGCCGACGCCGCCGTGGCGGGGGAGTCCCGCCCCACCCACCTGGTGGCCGTCCGCCCCGGCACGGGCGAGATCCTCGCTGTCTCCTCGAACGAGGCGGCGGACCCGGGCAACGCCCTGCGCGGCCAGTTCCCGCCCGGATCGAGCATGAAGACGATGACGGCCACCGCCCTGCTGACGGCGGGTGGCCTGACGCCGGAGACGCCGGTCGCCTGCCCGGCCACGACCACGGTGGAGGGGCGGGAGTTCGAGAACCAGGACCAGTTCGACCTGGGCACCGTCCCCTTCACCGAGGCCTTCGCCCAGTCGTGCAACACGACCTTCATCCAGCAGGCCCTCGAGCTGCCGTACCCGGCGCTCGCCGAGGCGGCGGCGGCCTACGGCGTGGGCACCGACTGGGAGCTGCCGGTCGACATCTTCGGCGGCAGCGTCCCGCGTGACAGCACGGGCACGGGCAAGGCGGCCGACGCGATCGGCCAGGGCCGGGTGCTGATGAGCCCGGCCCAGATGGCCCTCGTCATGGCCGGTGTCGCCGGGGGCACGCCGGTGGCGCCGGTCGAGGTGGTCGGCGCCGAGGCGGCGGGGCCGGTTCCGGCCGGGCCATCGGCCGCGGTCCTCGACGCGCTGCGGCCGATGATGCGAGCGGTCGTGCTGTCGGGGACCGCTCAGGCCCTGGCCGACCGGGGCGAGGTCCACGGCAAGACCGGCACCGCGGAGTACGGCACGAAGACGCCGCCGGACTCCCACGGCTGGTTCGCCGGGTACCAGGTCGCCGGACCGGCCGGTGACATCGCCTTCGCCGTGCTCGTCGAGGGCGGGCAGTCCAGCAGCGCCGCGGTCGCGGTCACCGACGCGTTCCTCGGCGCACTCTGAGCGTCGCTGCGTCCGGATCCCGCCTCGCGCCGGGGGAGTGAGGGCGGGGGCCTGCTACCGGGGTGGCAGCCCGGGGAGGGCGCGCGTCACGGGCGTCTGGCCCGCAGCCTCCCGCCAGCCGACCGCCCGCACCTCCGCGGCGCTGAGCACCTCCATCGCCAGCGTGCGCGTGGTCCGCTCCTCGGCCCGGTCCAGGACCCGCACCCAGGCGGCGGTGACGCCCTCCTCCAGCACCGCGGCGAGGGCGGCGGCGTCCACCGCCGAGAGCACCGGGAAGGGCAGCGCGTAGCCGGCCTCGGGCAGCACGGGATCCGTGCCGTGCCCATCGAGCAGGGTGATCAGCTGGTCCCGCACGTCGCGGTGCCCGGCCTCGGCGGTCGCGGCGGCCGCCCGGCCGCCCGCACCCAGCGCCGCCCCGACCACGCCGTATCCCCACACGGCGGCGTGCTCGGCGGCCAGCGCGGCGTTCAGGGCGTCGTCCTCGGGGGAGGGGCCGGTGGTCTCGTCGTCAGCCATGGCCGATCTTCCTCATGCCAGTCGTGCCTCGTGACCGCGCAGTCCCGCGGCGATGGAGCCCAGCAGCGCCGCCCGCCCTCCGGTCTGGCCCAGGGCGGCGGCGGCATGGGAGGTGGCGGCGACGGCGACCTGCGCCCGCAGCCAGGCCTGCCCCTCGCCGGCCGGGGGCGTGTCCGGTGGCGGGGTGGCCGACGGGCTGCTGCCCGGGGTGGCCGCGCGGAGGCGGTCGAGCTGCTCGCCGGCCTGGGTCGCCAGGTTCCCGGCGGCAGCGGCGAGTGCGGGGTCGGCGTCGAAGGCCAGCTCGTACGCCCGGACGAGGGTCTCCTGGACGCCGACCTGCGCCGCCAGCTCGTCGGCCTGCGCGCTGGTCACGGCGTCGCGTTCCTCGACCGGCGGCGAGGAGGTGCAGCCGGCGGCCACCACGGCGACGCCGGCGGCGGACGCCACCAGGAGGGTCCGACGGGTGAACGCCCGCCGACCGGGACGAGGGGTGCCAGACATCGCCGTCCATCCTCGCAGCTCGACCGCACCGGCAGCCGGTCGCGCGGTCGGGCTGGCGCGCCGCGTCGTCGGGACGTCCACCGCGTCACCCTGCCCCCGTGCGCCCCAGTGGGCGCAGGGCTCGGCCGGAGCGGCCCGGTCGCCCCGCGCTGGGCCGCCGTCCCGGGGTGGGCGGTAACCTGAGCTCTTCCCCTCGACACCGGGCCCGGCCAGCGACGCAGGTCCGCGGCGCCGGGCCGCAGAACTGCGCGCACGGCACCGTGCCGCCGACCGAGCCTGAGGAGGCCAGCGTGTCCGCCTCTCGCGGAACCCAGCGGAGCGACCCCGCCACCGACCGGCTGACCGCCTGGATCCGCCCGGTCGTCACCGAGGCCGGGTACGACCTGGAGGAACTCGTCGTCACCCCCGCCGGCCGGCGCAGCGTCGTCCGCGTGGTCGTCGACCGCGACGCCGGTGTCACCCTCGACGACATCGCCGAGGTGAGCCGGGCGGTCTCCGACGTGCTCGACCGCAACGACGACGGGATGGGCCGCACGCCCTACGTCCTCGAGGTGACCAGCCCGGGGGTCGACCGGCCGCTCACCGAGCCGCGCCACTGGCGCCGGAACACCGGTCGGCTGGTGGTGGTGGGGGTGGGCCCCGCCGGGGCCATCGAGCAGCTCACCGGACGGATCACCGCGGTGGACGGCGACGGCGTGACCCTGGCGGTCGAGGCCAAGGGGAAGCCGGGGGCGAAGAAGCGGCCCCCGCAGCCGCGCCAGGTGCCGTGGGCGGAGCTCGGGGCGGGGCGGGTGCAGGTCGAGTTCGGCCGCGCCGACTCCCCCGACGACACCCCCGAGGACATCACCGACGACACCGCGGACGACATCGCGGAGCACGACGCCGCCGAGCTCGACGACCTGGACCAGGCCGGGCTCGCGGACGACGACGGAGGAGAGAAGTGAACATCGATGTCACCGCGCTGAAGGCGGTGGAGCGGGAGAAGGGCATCCCGGTCGACACGGTCATCGAGGCGCTCGAGACGGCCCTGGTCACCGCCTACCGGCACGCCGACGGGGCGGCGAAGCACGTGCGCGTGCACGTGGACCGCAAGAGCGGCGAGGTCGCCGTCCTCGCCCAGGAGATCGGAGCCGACGGCGAGGTCGTGCGCGAGTGGGACGACACCCCGTCGGACTTCGGCCGGATCGCGGCCAGCACCGCCAAGCAGGTCATCGTCCAGCGGCTGCGCGACGCCGAGCACGAGCAGACCTTCGGCGAGTACGCCGGCAAGGAAGGCGACATCGTCAGCGGCATCGTCCAGGCCGACCAGCGGCGCAACGCCAGCGGCATCGTGATGATCGACATCGGCAAGGTCGAGGCCGTGCTCCCCTCCGCCGAGCAGGTGCCGGGGGAGTCCTACACCCACGGCAACCGGATCAAGGCCTACGTGGTGGCGGTCTCCCGCACCTTCCGCGGCCCGCAGGTGACGGTGTCGCGGACGCACCCGAACCTGGTCCGCAAGCTGTTCGCCCTCGAGGTCCCGGAGATCGCCGACGGCAGCGTCGAGATCGTCGCCGTCGCGCGCGAGGCGGGGCACCGCTCGAAGATCGCGGTCCGCACCGCGGTGCCCGGGCTGAATGCCAAGGGGGCCTGCATCGGCCCCATGGGGCAGCGGGTGCGCAACGTGATGAGCGAGCTGCACGGCGAGAAGATCGACATCGTCGACTGGTCGGACGACCCGGCGGACTTCGTCGCCTCGGCGCTCAGCCCGGCCCGGGTGAGCAGCGCCCGCCTCGTCGACCCCCAGGCGAAGGCGGTGCGCGTCGTCGTCCCCGACTACCAGCTGTCGCTGGCCATCGGCAAGGAGGGGCAGAACGCCCGCCTGGCCGCCCGGCTGACCGGCTGCCGGATCGACATCCGCAGCGACGCCCAGGCCGACGACGCCGACGCATCCCCCTCTCCGGGGGTGGGCCGCCCGCCGCTGCGGTCCGGGTTGCCACCCCACCCGGGCGGGGGGCGTGGCGGGGCGCCCGGGGCCCGATCGCAGGCTCCCGCGGGGGGTTCCCGCTCGGCTCCCCGCCGCGCGGAACAACGCGGACCGGCCACGCGCTAGAGTTGAGGATGGCCGAAACGTCGACTCCGGTCCGCACCTGCGTGGGGTGCCGGAAGCGGACGTCGGTCACCGACCTGCTGCGCGTCGTCGTCGTGGCCGGGGACCTCGTCCCCGATCCGCGGCGGCGCCTCCCCGGTCGTGGTGCCTCGTTGCACCCGACCGCGGAGTGCCTGCGCGCAGCGGAGCGACGCCGGGCCTTCCAGCGGGCGCTGCGATGCAGCACACCGCCGGGGGTCGGTCCGCTCCGGGCTCACGTCCTGGGTGCCTCCGCGGAGGCCACCGGGGCCGGGTCGGGGGAGGACAGCAGTACCCAGTCGGGTCGGCACCAGGCCGGTCCGCACGTCGACAGGACACCGTCGGATGACTCAGCCGTGAAGTTCTCACGATGACCATGCGCCACTAACGACGAGGTCGAGCGGGCAAGCCGCCGGCCTCACCAAGAGGAGACCCGTGCCAGGCAAAGCCCGCGTACACGAACTCGCCAAGGAGTTCGGTGTCGACAGCAAGACCGTGCTCGCCAAGCTCAAGGAGCAGGGCGAGTTCGTGAAGTCCGCGTCCTCGACCGTCGAGGCCCCCGTGGCCCGACGGCTGCGCGAGGCGCTCGGCGCCGCCCCCGGTGGCGCCAACGGCGGGGCAGCCCCGCGTCCGAGCGCTCCCGCGCCGTCCGCTCCCACGCCCCCGGCCGCGGCGCCTGCTCCGCAGGCTGCCGCCCCGCAGACCCCGGCGGCGTCCGCGCCGGCGCGCCCGGCCGCTCCCGGCCCGCGCCCGGGTCCGCGTCCCGCGGCGCCCGCTCCGCAGCCTCCGGCCCAGGCCCCGGCGCCCCAGGCCCCGGCAGCCCAGGCTCCGGCGGCGCAGGCTCCGGCAGCCCAGGCTCCGGCGGCCCCGCCGCAGCAGCCGTCGGCCCCCCGTCCCGGAGCTCCCCGCCCGGCCCCGGCCGGCGGGTCCGCGCCCGGTGGTCCGCGTCCCGGCCCCCGGCCGGCCCCGCGTCCGGGCAACAACCCCTTCAGCAGCGCTCCCCGTCCGGCGCCCGCGGCCGGCGGCCCGCGTCCCGGCCCCGCGGCCGGCGGCCCGCGTCCCGGCCCCGCAGCCGGCGGTCCCCGTCCTGCGCCCGGCGCCGGCGGTCCCCGCCCCGCGCCCGGCGCCGGCGGTCCCCGTCCGGCCGGGCCCGGCGGTCCGCGTCCCGGCCCCGGTGCCGGTGGCCCGCGTCCCGCGGCCGGTCCGGGCGGTCCGCGCCCGAACCCGGGCATGATGCCGCAGCGTCCGTCGCCCGGCATGATGCCGCCGCGGCCGGCCGGCGGCGGCCGTCCCGGCGGCGGCCCCGGAGGTGCGGGTCGTGGCCGTCCGGGTGGTCCCGGTGGTGGCGGCGGTTTCCGTCCCGGCGGCGGTGGCGGTGCCCCGGGCGCCGGCGCGCCCGCCGGCGGTGGCTTCCGTGGCGGCGGTGGCCGTGGTCGCGGTCGCGGTGGCTCGGGTGCCGGTACGGCCGGAGCCTTCGGGCGTCCCGGTGGCCGGGGTCCGGTCCGCGGGCGCAAGAGCAAGAAGCAGCGGCGTCAGGAGTTCGACTCCATGGCGGCGCCCAGCATGGGCGGCGTCAGCCTGCCGCGCGGCAACGGGCAGACCGTCCGGCTGCCCCGCGGCGCCTCGCTGACCGATCTGGCCGAGCGCATCAACGCCCAGCCGGCCGCGCTGGTGACCGCCCTGTTCCACCTGGGCGAGATGGTCACCGCCACGCAGTCGGTCAACGACGAGACGCTGCAGCTGCTCGGCGCCGAGATCGGCTGGAACATCCAGGTCGTCAGCCCCGAGGACGAGGACCGCGAGCTGCTCGAGACCTTCGACCTCACCTTCGGTGACGAAGAGGGCGACGAGGAGGACTGGGCGCCCCGTCCGCCGGTCGTGACCGTCATGGGTCACGTCGACCACGGGAAGACCAAGCTGCTCGACGCCCTGCGCGACGCCAACGTGGTGGCGCGTGAGGCGGGCGGCATCACCCAGCACATCGGCGCCTACCAGATCGTCACCGAGCTCGACGGCAACGAGCGGCCGGTCACCTTCATCGACACCCCGGGTCACGAGTCGTTCACCGCGATGCGTGCCCGTGGCGCGAAGGTCACCGACATCGTCGTCCTGGTGGTCGCGGCCGACGACGGCGTCATGCCGCAGACGGTCGAGGCGCTCAACCACGCGCAGGCCGCCGAGGTGCCGATCGTGGTCGCGGTGAACAAGGTGGACAAGGAGGGGGCCAACCCCGCCAAGATCCGCCAGCAGCTCACCGAGTACGGCCTGGTCGCCGAGGAGTACGGCGGCGAGACGATGTTCGTCGACGTCTCGGCGATCACCCGGCAGGGTCTCGACGACCTGCTCGCGGCGATCCTGCTGACCGCCGACGCCTCGCTGGACCTGCGCGCGAACACCGAGCAGGACCCGCAGGGTGTGGTCATCGAGGGCAAGCTGGACAAGGGCCGCGGCCCCGTCGCCACGGTGCTCGTCCAGCGCGGCACGCTGCGCCAGGGCGACTCGATCGTGGCCGGCGACGCCTACGGTCGCGTCCGGTCGCTGCTCGACGAGCACGGCAACAAGCTGAAGGAGGCCCTGCCGGCCCGCCCCGTGCAGGTCGTCGGCCTCACCTCGGTGCCCCGCGCCGGTGACACCTTCCTCGTCGTCGACGAGGACCGCGTCGCCCGGCAGATCGCCGACCGCCGCCAGGCCCGCATCCGCAACGCGCAGAACGCCTCCATGCGCAAGCGGATCAGCCTGGAGGACCTGGACGCGGCGCTCAAGGAGAACCGTCAGCTCAACCTGATCATCAAGGGCGACAACTCGGGCACCGTCGAGGCGCTCGAAGAGGCGCTGATGAAGATCGAGGTCGACGACGAGATCTCGCTGCGGGTCATCCACCGCGGCGTCGGCGGGATCACCAAGAGCGACATCGACCTGGCGCTGGCCGACGACGTCATCGTCCTGGGCTTCAACGTCCGGGCCGAGGGCCAGGCCACCGAGCTCGCCAACCGCGAAGGGGTGGACGTCCGGTACTACACGGTCATCTACCAGGCGATCGACGAGATCGAGGCCGCGCTCAAGGGCATGCTCAAGCCGGTCTACGAGGAGGTCCAGCTCGGTACGGCGGAGGTCCGCGAGGTCTTCCGGGTGCCCAAGATCGGCAACGTCGCCGGTTCGCTGGTCCGCAGCGGCACGATCGTGCGCAACGCCAAGGCACGCCTGGTGCGTGACGGTGCCGTGGTCGCCGACAACCTGACGGTGGAGTCCCTCCGCCGGTTCAAGGACGACGCGACCGAGGTCCGCGAGGGCTACGAGTGCGGTATCGGCCTGGGGTCGTTCAACGACATCAAGGTCGACGACGTGATCGAGACCTTCGAGATGCGCGAGAAGCCGCGCGAGTAGAAGGACCCCGCTGCCCCCGTGCCTCGCAAGCTCGGCCCGGGACCCTGCAGCGGAGCCGTTCCAGTACGTCACCAGCAGCGGGTCGGTGGGAGGTGCACGGTGTTCACCGGAGCACTGACCGCCGACCTGCTGCTGGGCGACGTCCACTCGCTCAAGGGGAAGCGATCGGTCGTGCGACCGATCGTGGCCGAGCTGCGCCGCCGCTTCGCCGTCGCCGCCGCCGAGGTGGGCGACCAGGACCTGCACCGTCGGGTGCAGGTCGCGGTCGCCACCGTGGCGGGGGAGGCAGCCCAGGTCACCGACGTCCTGGACGCCTGCGAACGGTTGCTGGCCGAGCGGCCGGAGGTGACGCTGCTGTCCACGCACCGGCAGCTGTTCAGCGACACCGACTAGAAGGACCCCCTCGCCCCCCACCGCTCGCAGGCTCGCGGCGGGGCCCTGCGAGGGGGCCGTTCCATCCACGCACCTGGAGGTCCCGATGGCCGATCCGGCCCGCGCCCGCAAGCTCGCGGTGCGCATCCGACAGATCGTCTCCGCCGCGATCGAGTCCCAGATCAAGGACCCCCGCCTGGGCATGGTGACCGTCACCGACGCCCGGGTGACCAGCGACCTCCGCGAGGCCACGGTCTTCTACACCGTGTACGGCGACGAGACCCAGGTCGCCGACTCGGCCAAGGCGCTGAGCAGTGCGACCGGTGTGCTGCGCTCCACCGTGGGACGGCAGACCGGGATCAAGTTCGTCCCCTCGCTGACCTTCGTCGCCGACATCGTGCCCGACACCGCACGTGAGCTCGAGGAAGCGCTCGAGCGGGCGCGGCACGCCGATGCGGAGCTGGCCCGCGCCCGTGAGGGCGC
Organism: Blastococcus sp. SYSU DS0552; assembly: GCF_054050815.1. Lineage (NCBI taxonomy): Bacteria > Bacillati > Actinomycetota > Actinomycetes > Geodermatophilales > Geodermatophilaceae > Blastococcus > Blastococcus sp. SYSU DS0552. The sequence goes on along the minus strand of NZ_JBJHAB010000008.1, from coordinate 14,848 downwards.
CAGCTACGCCGGCGAGCCGGACCCCTACCGGAAGCCGGTGGAGGACGCGGACGACGACGAGGACGACATCGTGGGGTCCGACCCCGTCGACGACGGATCCGAGGACGCCGCCGACACGAGGAGTGCCCAGTGACCGAGAACGACCCCGACCCGTACGAGCCCGACGAGGGCCACGGCACGTCGGTGCTGGGCGGTGCACCCGTGCCGCACACCGGCGACCCGACCGACGGCGGCAAGCGCGGCCAGATCGGCGAGGCGCCCAGCATCGCGGCCGACGAGCCCGACGACGGCGGCCCCGGCTACCCGGTCGGCGGGGGCGACATCACCGAGCACCAGGGCGGCCGCGTGGCCGACCCCGATCCGGGCGCGTGACCCCCGTCCCCGACGAGCGCCCCGCCGCGGATCTGGCGGACGCGACCCGGTCGGCGACCGCGGTACTGGCCGAGGCCGCGCGATCGCGTGCGACCGTCGTGCTGTCCGGCCACGTGCAGCCCGACGCCGATGCGCTGGGCAGTTGCCTCGCGCTCGCCGAGGCGTTGCGCCGGCGCGGCGCCCGGGTGCTCGCCACCTTCCCCGGTCCGTTCACCCTGCCCGCCTCGCTCGGGTGGATCCCCGGCGCCGAGGGGCTGGTGCCGTCCGCCGACGTGCCGTCCTCCCCGGACGTCTTCGTCGCCCTGGACGCGGCCTCCCCGGGACGGCTGGGAGAGCTGGCCCCGCTGCTGGACCGTGCCGGGACCTCCGTGGTCGTCGACCACCACGCGAGCAACCCGGGATTCGGCCGGGTCCGCCTGGTGGACCCGGCCGCACCGGCGACGGTCACGCTGGTGGCCGACCTGCTCGACGGCCTCGGTGTCGCGCTGGACGACCGACTGGCGACCTGCCTGTACGCCGGCCTGGCCGCCGACACCGGCTCCTTCCGGTTCGGCAGCACCCGCCCCGAGACCCACGAGCTCGCCGCGCGCCTGCTCGCCACGGGGATCGACCACGCGGCGATCAGCCGCCGCCTCTTCGACACCGCGCCGTTCAGCTGGCTCGGGCTGCTCTCGGTCGTCGCGGGCCGGGCGGTCCTGGAACCGGGGGTCGGCGCCGGACTGGTCTGGACCTGGTCGAGCACCGCGGAGGCCGGCGAGCACGGCCTGCCCGGCGAGCAGCTCGAGGCGCTGGTCGACGTCGTCCGCGCCACCGAGGAGGCCGACGTGGCCTGCGTGCTCAAGGGGCAGGACGACGGGTCCTGGTCGGTGTCGCTCCGCTCCCGCGGCCGGACCGACGTCGCCCGTGTGGCGATGGCGCTGGGCGGTGGCGGGCACCGGGCCGCCGCGGGGTACACCTCCTCCCTCGATCGCGAGAAGACCATCGAGGCCCTGCGCCGCGAGCTGGACGCGGTGTCGGCCTCCGGCCTCCCCCTGCGACCAGGTGCCTAGAAGGACCGAGCCCCCCACGCCTCGCACGCCCGGCGCGGGCGCCGGCACCGAGGCCGATCGGGGCGCTGAGCGGGACCCGGCGGGGCTCCCGTCGCGCCCGGCGTCCGTCCTCTCCCTCGCCCTGCCGGCGTTGGTCGTCCTCGCCGCCGAGCCGCTGTACCTCCTCGTGGACACCGCCGTGGTCGGCAACCTCGGGACGGTCGCGCTGGGCGGCCTGGCCGTCGGGGGTGGCCTGCTGGCGTGGGCGGCCGCGCTCTTGAACTTCCTGGCCTACGGCACCACCGCGCGGGCCGCCCGCCGGGCCGGGGCCGGCAACCGGGCCGGCGCCGTCGAGGAGGGCGTGCAGGCGACGTGGTTGGCCGTCGGTCTGGGCCTGCTCGTGCTGGCCCTCTTCCAGGCGCTGGCCGGACCGCTGACCCGGGCGCTGGCCGGCGGCGCGGGCCCGGTCGCCGAGGCGGGGGAGCAGTGGCTGCGGGTCGCCTCGCTCGGTGCCCCGCTGCTGCTGGTCTCGCTGGCCGGCAACGGGTGGCTCCGCGGCGTGCAGGAGCTGCGCCGACCGGTGCGCTACGTCGTCGCGGGGAGCCTGCTCAGCCTCGTCCTGTGCCCGCTGCTGGTGCACCCAGCGGGGCTGGGCCTGGTCGGCTCCGCCGTGGCCAACGTGGTCGGGCAGGCGCTCACCGCGGCGCTGTTCGTGCGGGCGCTGCTGCGCGAGGGGGCGGACTGGCGGGCGCGGCCCGCCGCGATCGTGCGCCAGCTGGTCATCGGCCGGGACCTGCTGCTGCGGGCGGCGGTGCTGCAGCTGTCGTTCCTCGTCGCCGCCGGCGTGGCCGCCCGGGCCGGGACCGCCGCCCTGGGCGCCCACCAGATCGCGCTCCAGCTCTTCTTCTTCCTCGCGCTGGTGCTCGACGCCTACGCGATCGCCGCGCAGACCCTGGTCGGGCAGGCGCTCGGCGGCGGGCGTCCCGACGACGCCCGGGCGACCGCGCGCCGGGTCGCCGTCTGGGGGCTGGTCACCGGCTGCCTCGTGGCCGCCGCGCTGGTCGCGCTGCGCGGGGTGCTGCCGCCGCTGTTCACCGACGACCCGGCGGTGCTCGCGCAGGCCGCCGTCGTCTGGTGGTTCCTCGCCGGCTTCCAGCCGCTGGCCGGCGTGGTGTTCGCCCTGGACGGCGTCCTGATGGGCGCCGGGGATGTCGGCTACCTGCGCACCGTCACGATCGCGGCCGCCCTCGTCGGCTTCCTGCCGCTGTCGCTGCTCGCCGCCCCGCTGGGCCTGGGGCTGGCCGGCATCTGGACCGGTCTCACGCTGTTCATCGGGCTGCGGCTGCTCGCCGTGCTGGTGCGGGTGGCGGGTGACCGCTGGCTGCGGGCACCTGAGACGGTTGCCGGGTGAGCCCGAGACGCCCCGACGCCGACGTACCGCCCGGTCTGCTGCTGGTGGACAAGCCCGGCGGCATGACCTCCCACGACGTCGTCGCGCGCGCCCGGCGCGCCTTGTCGGTGCGCAAGGTCGGCCACGCCGGGACCCTGGACCCCATGGCCACCGGCCTGCTGGTGCTGGGTGTCGGCACCGCGACCCGGCTGCTCGGGTACGTCGGCGGCCACGACAAGACCTACGAGGCCACGATCCGCCTGGGGCAGGCCACCGTCACCGACGACCGCGAGGGAGAGCTGCTGAGCTCCGCCTCGACCGCCCACGTGCCGGACGACGCCGTCCGCGCGGCCCTGGCGGCGCAGACCGGGCCGCTGCGGCAGGTGCCGTCGGCGGTGAGCGCGGTCAAGGTCGACGGCCGCCGGTCCTACGACCGGGTGCGCGCGGGGGAGGAGGTCGTCCTCGAGCCCCGCGCGGTCACGGTGCACCGCCTCGAGGTGCACCGGATCGCCCGGCCGGAGCCGGACCTGGTCGACGCCGACGTCACCGTCGAGTGCACCGCCGGCACCTACATCCGGGCCATCGCGCGCGACGCCGGGGCGGCGCTGGGCGTCGGCGGCCACCTGACCGCGCTGCGCCGCACCGCCTCCGGCCCGTTCACCGTCGCGCAGGCGGGCACGGTGGAGGAGTCCGCCGCCTCCCTGGTGGCCGGCGGCGGCCCCGGGTTCCTGGGGCTCACCGAGGCGGCCCGGCTGGTCTTCCCCGAGCGCGCGCTCGCCGCCGAGGAGGCGCGGGCGCTGGGGTACGGGCAGCGCATCCCGGCCACCGGGGCCGCTGGCTTGCACGCCGCCGTGGACCCCGACGGCCGCCTGGCGGCGCTGGTCGAGGACGCCGGCCGCACCGCCCGCGTCGTCGTCGGCTTCCCGCCGGCCTGAGCCGGTGGCAGCCTGGCGGCCGTGACCCTCGACGCCCGGCTGGCCGACCTCGACGCGCAGCTCCGCCCGCTGCCCGGGGTGGTCGTCGCGTTCTCCGGGGGCGTGGACTCGGGGGTGCTCCTCGCCGCCGCGGTGCGTGCGCTGGGCCCGGGGCGGGTGGTGGCGGCCACGGCCGTCTCGCCGAGCCTGCCCGCGGCCGAGCTGGCCGGCGCCGGGGAGTTCGCCTCGTCGCTCGGCGTCCGGCACGAGCGACCGCGCACCGACGAGCTCTCCCGCGCCGGGTACCGCGCCAACGCCGGCGACCGGTGCGCCTTCTGCAAGTCCGAGCTGGTCGACGTCCTGATGCCGCTGGCGGCGCGGCTGGGCATCGGCGACGTCGTCACCGGTACCAACGCCGACGACGTCGTGGCCGGCTTCCGGCCGGGCATCCGGGCCGCCGCCGAACGCGGTGCGTGGGCGCCGCTGGCGCGGGCGGGCCTCACCAAGGACGATGTCCGCGCCGCCGCCCGGCGCTGGGGTCTGCCGCTGGCCGAGAAGCCCGCCGCCGCATGCCTGGCCAGCCGGATCGCCTACGGCGTGCCGGTGAGCGCCGAGGCGCTGGCCCGGGTCGAGCGCGCGGAGGTGGCGCTGCGCTCGGCCCTCACGAGTGCGGGCCTGCCGGTGCGCGACCTGCGCGTGCGCGACCTGGGGGACGACGTCGCCCGGGTCGAGGTGGACGCCGCGCTGGTGGACGAGGTCGCCGCCCGGGTGGACCTGCCCACCGCCGTCCCCGGCTTCGGCCGGGTGGAGCTCGATCCCCGGGGCTTCCGGTCGGGCGCGATGAACGAGCTGCTGCCCGACCCCGTCCGCTACCGCTGAGCCGAGCGCACGATCCGGGCGGCGGCCACCCCGGCGCCGAACCCGTTGTCGATGTTCACGACGAGCACCCCGGGTGCGCAGGCGGTGAGCATGGTGAGCAGCGCGGCCAGCCCCTCGAACGCCGCGCCGTAGCCCACCGAGGTGGGGACGGCGACGACGAGGCGGTCGGTCAGGCCGGCGACCACGCTGGGCAGCGCGCCGTCCATCCCGGCGGCGACGACGACCGCGTCGGCCGCGGCCAGGTCCGGCGCGACCGCCAGCACCCGGTGCACGCCGGCCACCCCGACGTCGTCCACCCGCCGGCAGCCCACTCCGCACGCGCGCAGGGTGGCGGCCACCTCCGCGGCCACCGGGCCGTCGGAGGTGCCGGCCGTGAGGACCAGCACCTCGCCGACCGGGGGCGGCGGAGTCCCCACGAACGCGCACCGCGCCTCCTCGTCGACCACCGCGTCGGGCCAGCGCTCGCGGATCGCCTCGGCCGTGGCGTCGTCGACCCGGCTCGCCCAGGCGAACGCCGCCGGCGACCCCTCGAGCAGGCCGGCGAGGCAGGCGACCGTCTGCGCCGGGGTCTTGCCGGCCGCGTACACCACCTCGGGGGTGCCGGTGCGGGCCTCGCGGTCGAGGTCGAGGCGGGCGAAGCCCAGGTCCGTGGTGCGGGGTGCGCTCACCTGCGCCAGCGTGCCGCACGGGCGGGTGGCCGTGGGGTTGGCGGCCGCGCCGACCGGGAAGGGGACGACCATGAGCGTCGTCAAGATCAACGCGATCACCGTGCCGAAGGACAAGCAGGAGCGCTTCGAGGAGCGGTTCCGCGGGCGTGCCGGAGCCGTGGAGAGCACCCCGGGCTTCGAGTGGTTCGAGCTCCTGCGGCCGGTCGAGGGCACCGACCAGTACCTGGTCTACACGCGGTGGAGCAGCGTCGAGGCGTACGAGGCATGGCAGTCCAGCCAGGAATTCGACCGCGCCCACGACGGCGGCGGCGACACCCTCGCCTCGGCCGCCCCGCACTCGGCGCACGTGTGGACCTACGAGGTGCTGGAGTACGCCGGGCCGAAGGTCAACCAGGACCACCAGGCCTGACCGTCGCGGACCCGGACGCCGGCCGTCCCCGAACCGGGTCGGCCGGCCGGCCGCGCAGCAGGAGGATCCCGTAGGCCAGCAGGCCGGCGTGCGCCGCCACGTACCAGCCGGTGGGCGCCTCCTGCCCGAGCACCGACGTGACATCGGTGGCCGCGTGCACCAGCACCAGCGGCCACAGCCAGGTGAAACGGGCCTGGAAGGCGGCGAGGGCGAAACCGTAGACGCCGGACAGGACGACGTTCACCGCGACGTCGGCGAGGGCGCGGTCGCCGGTGACCAGGTGCGAGAGGTGCTGGGCGCCGAAGAGCGCAGCGGTGACCACGACGGCGACCCCGACCGGGAGGTCGCGCCACAGCCGGGAGAGCACCACGCCCCGGCTGATCAGCTCCTCGTTGACACCGACCAGCAGCAGGGTCAGCAGCCAAAGCGGGAGGCCCGGCGCCCGGACGGTGATGCCTCCGGGCAGCGCCCACAGCGCCGCCTCCGCCACCAGGGGGAGGAGGGACAGCAGCGCCAGGCGGGAGGGCAGCAGGCGGAGCAGGCCCGTCGAGCGCCACAGCCGCATCCGGGTGACCAGCGCGACGGCGTACACGGTGCAGGCGACGTTCGCCGCCAGCCCCAGGTACCAGCCGGAGATCCCGGCCAGCGGCCCGAGCGCGAGGGTGGCCAGGATGACCACCAGGCGGGCCGCGTGCACGGTGATCCCGAACCCGACGGCGCGAAGCGCCCCGGACGCGGGGGTCCGCGCGGGATCCCCGCCCATCCACCGGAGCCCAGGGCGGCCGGGTGGCCCCCGGGCGACGTCCGGGTGACCGGGCGCCGCCCCTGGGGTGGCCGCCGATCGTCGCGCGGCCGCGGGCGCCGGAGGTGCTTCGCCGTCGGCTCCCGCGCGGGCGCGGGCTAGGGTGAGCCCGCGGATCCGGCGCTCGCCGCTCCGTCCGAACACCCGCCCGTCAGGTAGGAGCCATGACCGAGACGCTCGCCGACAGCCGTACCTCGTCCCGGACGTTCGTCGAGGGCGTGCCGGTGGTCGTGGAGGACGTGCAGCGCCGCCCCACGGCCGAGCGCGAGGAGCTGCTGGCGGACCCCGGGTTCGGCCGCTACTTCACCGACCACATGTTCGTGGCCCGCTACCAGGCCGGCCGCGGGTGGTACGACGCCCGGCTCACCCGGTACGGCCCGCTGCCGATGGACCCGGGCACGGCCGCCCTGCACTACGCGCAGTCGATCTTCGAAGGGCTCAAGGCCTACGCCCAGCCCGACGGCAGCGTGGCCACCTTCCGGCCGGAGGCCAACGCCGCGCGCTTCGTCCGCAGCGCCGAGCGGCTGGCGATGCCGCCGGTGCCCGAGGAGGCGTTCCTCGCCGCCGTCGACGCGCTCGTCGACGCCGATCGCGAGTGGGTGCCGACCGGGCCCGACCAGACGCTGTACCTGCGTCCGTACCAGCTGGCCAGCGAGTCCTTCCTCGGTGTCCGCCCGGCGCACGAGTACCTCTTCCTGGTCATCGCCAGCCCGGCAGGCGCGTACTTCCCGCGCGGCGTGCACCCGGTCTCGGTCTTCGTCTCCGAGGACTACGTGCGGGCGGCGCCCGGCGGAACCGGCGACGTCAAGTGCGCCGGCAACTACGCCGCGAGCCTCCGTCCCCAGCAGCAGGCCGGTGAGCTGGGCTGCGACCAGGTCGTCTACCTCGACGCCGTGGAGCGGCGCTACATCGAGGAGCTGGGCGGGATGAACCTCTTCTTCGTCCTCGGCTCCGGCGAGGACGCCGAGCTGGTCACCCCCGAGCTCTCCGGCACGCTCCTGCCGGGCATCACCCGCGACTCGCTGATCACCGTCGCCCGGGAGCTCGGGCACCGGGTGACCGAGCGCAAGGTGACCCTCGACGAGTGGCGCAGCGGTGCGCTCGACGGCTCGATCACCGAGACCTTCGCCTGCGGGACGGCCGCGGTCATCACCCCCGTCGGCGAGGTCAAGGCGCGGACCGGTGACTTCACCGTGGGCGACGGCGAGCCCGGCCCGCTGACCATGCGGCTGCGGGAGACCCTCCTGGACATCCAGCACGGGCGGGTGGCCGACACCCACGGCTGGCTGCACCGGGTCTCCTGATCGCGGCTGGAGGCGGTCGCATGCTGCGCTGGCGGGGGCTGGAGGCCACCCCGGGGGACCTCGGGCGGACCGTGGTCACCGTCGGCATGTACGACGGCGTCCACCGCGGGCACCAGGAGCTGATCGGGGCCGCCGTCGCGCGCGCCCGGGCGATGCGCCGTCCGTGCCTGCTGCTGACCTTCGACCCGCACCCGGCCGAGGTCGTCCGGCCGGGTTCGCACCCCGCGATCCTCACGTCGCTGGACCGGAAGGCGGAGCTGGTCGCGGAGCTCGGGGTGGATGCGATGTGCGTGCTGCCCTTCACCCCGGAGTTCATGAAGCTCCCGCCGGAGACGTTCACCCACACGGTGCTCGTCGAGCGGCTGCACGCGGCCCAGGTCGTCGTGGGGGAGAACTTCACCTACGGCCACCGCGCCGCCGGCACGGTGGCGTCGCTGACCGCGGAGGGACGGCGCTTCGGGTTCGCGGTCGAGGGGATGGCCCTGGCGCAGGACGCGTCGGAGGACGGTGAGGTGACCATCTCCTCGACCTACATCCGCGCCTGCGTCGCCGCCGGGGACATGGTGCCGGCGGCCCGCGCGCTGGGCCGGCCGCACCGGGTGGACGGCGTCGTGGTGCGTGGTGACCGCCGGGGGCGGGACCTCGGTTACCCGACGGCCAACGTGGAGACGCCCCCGTACACGGCGATCCCCGCCGACGGTGTCTACGCCGGCCACCTCGTGACCCGTGACCCGCGCAGCGGTGCCAGCCGCGACCGGTTCCCCGCGGCCATCTCGGTCGGGACCAACCCGACGTTCCAGGGCAGCCGCCGCACCGTCGAGGCCTACGTGCTCGACTACGACGGCGACCTCTACGGCGAGCACGTCGGCGTCGAGTTCGCCCACCGGCTCCGGCCGATGGCCGCCTTCCCCGACGTCGACGGGTTGCTCGCCGCCATGGCGCAGGACGTGGCCGACACCCGGCGTCTGCTCGGGCTCCGCTGACGCGGGACCCGGTCCTCGCCCGGGCGGTGTGTAAGGTTGGCAGCAACGTCGGGTGACCGACGTGTGTGTCTACCTGCCCTCGTGAGTCGGACCGAGGGCCACACGTGACCCGCCCAGGAGGCGAACCATGGCGCTCGACAGCGCGACCAAGCAGCAGATCATGACCGACTACGCGACGGTCGAGAAGGACACCGGTTCGCCCGAGGTGCAGGTCGCGATGCTGACCCGCCGGATCAGCGACCTGACCGAGCACCTGAAGATGCACAAGCACGACCACCACAGCCGGCGGGGCCTGCTCCTGCTGGTCGGCCGCCGCCGTCGGCTGCTGAACTACCTGGCGAAGACCGACATCAACCGCTACCGGTCGCTGATCGAGCGGCTCGGCCTGCGCCGCTAGCACGTCGAGGGGACCGCTCCGGATCACCGGGTCGGTCCCCTCTCTCGTGCGGCACCCGCCGCACGGGCCAGGCGGGACCTCCGTCGGCCGCCCGCACAGGGCCGGTCCTCGGTAGTGGCCCCCGGGAGGAGTGGCCGGACCCCGGACGGGGAACGGCACGGCCCGAGGGCTTCGATCGAGCACCGGTCGCCCCGGGCGCAGACGGCGAACGCTCGCCGTAAGAGGAGTCGCGAACCGGTACGAGGCCGGCGCGACGAGACGAGAGAAGGACAGATGTCCGCACCCACCACCAGCGGCCCCATCGCCGCCGAGTTCGACCCCGAGGACGGGGTCACCACCGCCACCGCGGTGATCGACAACGGCGCATTCGGCAGCCGTTCGATCACCTTCGAGACCGGCCGGCTCGCGCGTCAGGCCGCCGGCTCCGTCGTCGTCACCATGGGCGACACCATGCTGCTGTCGGCCACCACGGCCGGGCGCCAGCCCAAGGAGCAGTTCGACTTCTTCCCGCTGACGGTCGACGTCGAGGAGCGGATGTACGCCGCCGGGCGCATCCCCGGCTCGTTCTTCCGCCGCGAGGGCCGGCCGTCGGAGGACGCGATCCTCACCTGCCGGCTGATCGACCGCCCGCTGCGCCCGACGTTCGCCAAGGGCCTGCGCAACGAGGTCCAGGTCGTCATCACCGTCCTGTCGCTGGACCCGGCGCACCTCTACGACGTGCTGGCGATCAACGGTGCCTCGGCGTCCACCCAGCTCTCCGGGCTGCCGTTCTCCGGCCCGGTCGGCGGCTGCCGCGTCGCGCTGATCAACGGCCAGTGGGTCGGCTTCCCGACGCACGCCGAGCTCGAGGACGCCGTCTTCGACATGGTCGTGGCCGGTCGGGTCCTCCCGGACGGCGACGTCGCGATCATGATGGTCGAGGCCGAGGCCACCGAGAAGACGGTCCAGCTGGTCGCCGGCGGCGCGCCCGCCCCGACCGAGGAGGTCGTGGCGCAGGGCCTCGAGGCGGCCAAGCCGTTCATCAAGGCACTGTGCGACGCGCAGTCCGCGCTCGCCGACAAGGCCGCCAAGCCCGCCGCGGAGTTCCCGCGCTTCCTCGACTACCAGGACGACGTCTACGCCGCCGTCGAGGCGCAGGTCGGCGACAAGCTGGCCCAGGTCCAGCAGATCGCCGGCAAGCAGGAGCGCGAGGACGCGACCGACGCGCTCAAGGACGAGGTCAAGGCCGCGCTGGCCGGTCAGTTCGAGGGCCGGGAGAAGGAGATCTCCGGTGCCTTCCGCGCGCTGACCAAGAAGGTCGTCCGGCAGCGCATCCTGCGCGACAAGGTGCGCATCGACGGTCGTGGACTCACCGACATCCGGCCGCTGTCGGCCGAGGTCGAGGTCGTGCCCCGCGTGCACGGCTCCGCGCTGTTCGAGCGCGGCGAGACCCAGATCCTGGGGATCACCACGCTCAACATGCTGCGCATGGAGCAGCAGCTGGACACCCTCTCGCCGGTGGACCGCAAGCGCTACATGCACAACTACAACTTCCCGCCGTACTCCACGGGTGAGACCGGCCGCGTGGGTTCGCCCAAGCGCCGCGAGATCGGCCACGGCGCACTCGCCGAGCGCGCGCTGCTGCCGGTGCTGCCCGACCGCGAGGAGTTCCCCTACGCGATCCGTCAGGTGTCGGAGGCGCTGGGCTCCAACGGCTCCACCTCGATGGGCTCGGTCTGCGCCTCGACGCTGGCCCTGCTCAACGCCGGTGTGCCGCTGAAGGCTCCGGTCGCCGGCATCGCGATGGGCCTGGTCTCCGACGAGGTCGACGGGAAGACCGAGTACGTCGCGCTCACCGACATCCTCGGTGCGGAGGACGCCTTCGGTGACATGGACTTCAAGGTCGCCGGCACCCGCGACTTCGTGACCGCGCTGCAGCTGGACACCAAGCTCGACGGCATCCCCTCCGACGTCCTCGCCGGCGCGCTCACCCAGGCGCGTGCGGCCCGGCTGCACATCCTCGACGTGATGAACGAGGCCATCGACGCGCCGGACGAGATGAGCCCGTACGCGCCGCGGGTCACCACGGTGCGCATCCCGGTCGACAAGATCGGTGCGGTCATCGGCCCCAAGGGGCAGATGATCAACGCCATCCAGGACGAGACCGGCGCCGACATCACCATCGAGGACGACGGCACGATCTACGTCGGGGCCTCCGACGGCCCCTCGGCGCAGGCCGCGGTGGACCGGATCAACGCCATCGCCAACCCCCAGATGCCGAAGGTCGGCGAGCGCTTCCTCGGCACGGTCGTCAAGACCACGCCGTTCGGTGCCTTCGTCTCGCTGCTCCCGGGCAAGGACGGGCTGGTCCACATCAGCAAGCTCGGTGGCGGCAAGCGCATCGGCAAGGTCGAGGACGTCGCCAACGTCGGCGACAAGCTGCAGGTCGAGATCACCGACATCGACGCCCGCGGCAAGATCAGCCTCGCGCCGGTCGCCGCCGACGGTGCCGACACGCCCGCCGAGGCTCCGGCCGACGCCGCCCCTGCGGGTGAGTGACCACGACTGATCTGATCCGGGCCGGGGGGGGGGGGGGGGGGGGGGGGGGGGGGGGGGGGGGGGGGGGGGGGGGGGGGGGGGGGGGGGGGGGGGGGGGGGGGGGGGGGGGGGGGGGGGGCCCCCCGCCCCGGGGGGGGCCCCGCCCCCCCCCGCGGGGGGGGTTTGGGGCCCCTTTTTTTTGTGGGGGGGGGGGGGGGGGGGGGGCCCCCCCCCCCCCCGGTTCCCGTAGGGACGACCGCGCTGCTCGACCTCGACGAGGTGGGTGGCCGGGTGGAACGCACCGAGCTCCCCGGGGGCCTGCGGGTCCTCACCGAGAGCATGCCGGGCGTGCTGTCGGCGACGCTCGGCATCTGGGTGGGCGTCGGGTCGCGGGACGAGACGCCGGCCGTCGCCGGCTCGTCGCACTTCCTCGAGCACCTGCTGTTCAAGGGGACGACGTCGCGCGGCGCGCTGGAGATCGCGACGGCCATGGACGCGGTCGGCGGTGAGATGAACGCGTTCACCGCGAAGGAGCACACCTGCTACTACGCGAACGTGCTCGCCAGCGACCTGCCGCTCGCGGTGACGCTGCTGGCCGACCTGGTCACCGACGCCACCAACACCGCCGCGGACCTGGAGTCGGAGCGGACGGTGGTGCTCGAGGAGATCGCCATGCGCGACGACGAGCCCTCCGACGCGGTGCACGACCTGTTCGCCGAGGTCCTGTACGGCGACACCTCCCTGGGCCGCTCGGTGCTCGGCACCGTCGAGTCGATCGAGGGGCTCACCCGGGACGACGTCGACGGCTGGTACCGGTCCCGCTACGCCGTGCCCTCGATCGTCGTGACCGCGGCCGGGCGGGTGCAGCACCAGCAGGTGCTCGACCTCGTGGCGAAGGCCTTCGGCGACCGGCTCTCCGGCGCCGGCCGCCCGGCGCCCCTGCGCACCGGGGACCTCGTCCTCGAGCGGCCGGCGCGGCCCACCGGCCTGATCTCCCGCCGGACCGAGCAGACGCACCTGTTGCTCGGCACGCCCGCCATGGGCCGGCAGGACGAGCGCCGTTACGTGGCCGCAGTCCTCGACGCCGCCGTCGGGGGCGGCATGAGCTCGCGGTTGTTCCAGGAGATCCGCGAGAAGCGGGGCCTGGTGTACAGCGTCGGTTCGGCGCTCACCCACTACGCCGGTGCGGGAGCGTTCTCCGTCTACGCCGGCTGTTCGAAGAAGCGGGTGCCCGAGGTGCTGCGGCTGATCCGCGAGGAGCTCGGCCGGGTGGCGGTCGACGGGCTCACCGCCGACGAGGTCGCCCGGGCCCGGGGTCAGCTCAAGGGTGGGTTGGTGCTCGGGCTCGAGGACACCGGCTCCCGGATGAGCCGGCTCGGCAAGAGCGAGCTCTCCTACGGCGAGTACGTCCCGGTCCGGGACGTGCTGGCCCGCATCGAGGCCGTCGACGAGGGGCAGGTCCGCTCGGTGGCGGCCGAGCTGTTCGGCCGGGAGACCTGCCTGGCCGTGGTCGGCCCCTACCGTGAGTCCGACCTCGACCGGCTCTGACGTGCGCGACGGAGGGCAGGCACTGCCCCGGGTGGCGTTCGGCCTGGTGCTGGCGGCGTCCCTGGTGATCCTCTTCCTGCCCTCCTCGGGCGTGCCCACCGCACCGCCCGGGACGGACAAGGCGGTGCACCTGGCGCTCTTCGCCGTGCTCGCGGCCACGGGCCGGTGGGCCGGGGTGGGGACGCCGCGGCTGGCCGCGGGGCTCGTCGCCTACGCCGTCCTCAGCGAGCTGGTCCAGGGGCTCGTCCCGCTGGGCCGTTCCGCCTCGGTGGCGGACGGCGCCGCCGATGTCGCCGGCGTCGCCGTCGGGCTCCTCGTCTGGCACTGGCGGGAACGCCGGGCACGCTGATCCGGACCCCTGTCTTGCATCGGGACGCCGGGCCGGGAAACCTGGCCGCGTGACGACGAGCCCGACCGGCCAGCAGCCCACCTCGACCGATGCGGGGTCCCCGCTCATCCCGGTGGGGGTGCTCGGCGCCCGCGGCCGGATGGGCACCGAGGTGGTCAAGGCGGTGAACCAGGCCGACGACCTCGAGCTGGTGGCGATGGTCGACGACGGCGACTGGCTGTTCAACGTGGCCGACGCCGGAGCGCAGGTCGTCGTCGACTTCACCCGCCCCGACGTGGTCATGGACAACATCCGGTTCTGCATCGACAACAACATCCACTGCGTCGTGGGGACGACCGGCTTCGACGAGGCCCGTCTGGCCACCGTGGCCGAGTGGCTGGAGCCGAAGCCGGAGGTGGGCGTCGTCATCGCGCCCAACTTCGGCATCGGGGCGGTCCTGCTCATGCGCTTCGCCCAGGAGGCGGCCCGCTTCTTCCCGTCCGTGGAGGTCGTCGAGCTGCACCACCCCAACAAGGTGGACGCCCCCTCGGGGACGGCGCTGCGCACCGCCCGTCTGGTGGCGTCGGCCCGCCGGGCGGCCGGGATGGCCCCCGTCCCCGACGCGACGACCGACGAGCTCCCGGGTGCGCGCGGCACCAATGTCGAGGGGGTGCACGTGCACGCGGTCCGGCTCGCCGGGCTGGTGGCGCACCAGGAGGTGCTGTTCGGGGCGGCGGGGGAGTCCCTGACCCTGCGGCACGACTCCTACGACCGCGCCTCGTTCATGCCGGGTGTGCTGCTCGCCGTCCGGGAGATCGGCCGGCGCCCCGGCCTGACGGTGGGCATCGAGAGCTTCCTGGGGCTCTAGAAGGACCCCGTCCTCCTCACGCCTCGCAGGCTCGGCGCGAGCCGCTGGACGGGGCCGGTCCAGCACGTCACCGAGGGGTGGCGCGCGTCACGGGACCCGGGCTTGCGCACCGGCCGGAGAAGTCGTGTATGGTTCTCCATGCGCCGCGCGGCCCGGAAGGGCCGCCGGACCGGGGCCCGGGTAGCGGGTCACTGGAAACCGGCGTAGAGTGGGACATCCAGCCAGGGACGAAGCCCGCGAGGGTCTAGTTCTTGCGCGTCCGCTCCTTGAGAACTCAACAGCGTGCCGAAAGTCAGTGCCAAGTAATACCCCGTGCCCTGGCCACTGTGTGGTTGGGGCTGGGATTCCTTTGGTTGATTGATATCGCGAGTGTCAGCTCGCGGTTCTCAGCTGCGATCAAATCATCTACGGAGAGTTTGATCCTGGCTCAGGACGAACGCT